>NZ_LR734808.1:1948125-2272812 GCF_902506655.1 Marinoscillum sp. 108
CGCTTTGTTCACAGCCGGAAGGAAGTGGGTACTGAGACTCCAACGAAAGGGCCGCAGATTACCAAGAACCTATTTTTGGTATACCGTGCTTATGGAAGTCTCTATCCCTTCACTATGGCTCGTCGTGACCTCTTTGATTGAAGAAACATCTTCATTGCTAGACTCACCCATTGTCTTTGTCTTCTTTATTCTGATCATAGTCTCTTCCCTCCACCTCGATTTTTGGCTCAGTGCCTGTATGGGAATGCTTGTATCCATTTTCATTGCCTCATATACCTATTGGGTCACAGAAACCTACCCTATCAAACTTCACCTCCCGTTGGCCATCTATTATATCCGGTCCTTCATGTTTCTGATGAGTGGTATATGCGCAGGACTGGTAGCAAGTGAATTAAGAAAAAGGCTTACACTCACCTTTCAGGAAATACAAGCCAAAGAGCAGATAGAAGGACTGTTTAACCAACAAGTATCAAAAGAGATGGTGGAAGTGCTCAAGGAAAAGCAAGACTTTACCGCCCGATTGGATGTGACCATTATGTTTCTAGACATACGAGATTTCACTCAAAAAGTACAGCACCTCACCGCTCAAGAAGTCAATGCTTTCCAAAATAAATTCTTTTCGCCGGTCATAGAGATAATCAATGCAAACAATGGCATTGTAAATCAGATTATGGGTGATGGGCTAATGGCCACATTTGGAGCTCCGATAAAAGACACCACCCACTACAAAAGTGCCTGGAATGCCACCCTCAAGATTTTGGATTTCCTCAAATCTTTTCGAGAGACAAACCCAGAACACCGCACACTGGACATTGGGATGGGAATGCACTGCGGCGAAGTATTGGTGGGCAACATAGGTACGGAATCGCGAAAGCAACTCTCCATATCCGGTACTCCGGTGATCATAGCCTCGCGCATAGAGCAGCTCAATAAAGAAATGGAAAGTACAGTGCTGATATCCAAAGCCCTTTTTGATATGCTCTCAGACCACATAGACCAGCATGAAACCAAAGGAATGATCAAAATGAAGGGGTTGGACAAAGAAGTGGAAATCGTGAAAGTCTTTTAAATCCTAATAGGGATACGGTGCTTTAAAGAAAACTTCTGCCACCCCAAATGCCAATACTGCCACCACAAACCCAAACATGAAAATGGTGTAAGAGATCCTCAGAAGCCTGTATTTTTTACCAAGCACTACCCCCAGAAAATAGATATCCCGTATCAGGCTGGTGTAGAGGTAATCAGCATCTTTCATCATTTCCTTCATCCCCCACTCGTACTTTCCCATCTCCATTCGATGAAAATTACCAAAAAACAAAAGGTTTGTTCGCTTATTCTGTATGTCCTCCTCTGTGAAAGTCCCCTTTGACACATTGGGCAAAGTAGCCAGAATGGCAAAGACGATAGTAGAAAGACAGACCACAGTCATGAGCATAGCGGGTATGATCAGGTGCGGATATTCTTCAAGCTTCCTAAAAAGAACAGACACCAGTACCGACAGGATAATGGAATTCACTGAAATCATAATGTTGGCTTTGGTATCTGCCATAGCACTGAGCTCCAGGTGATTTTTGGAAGTAAGCCTAAACATTGTCTCCACCCCACGGGTAGGTGTGACCTCTTTTACCTTCTTTATCTTAACTTTCAGTTTTTCCACCTGAGCCTTCAGGGCTGAAACTTCATCTTCTGTGTTTTTCATCTCCATTAATTTCTCATTCACCTTTTTCAAGTTCTTCTTCACCCTTGCTGTAAATTTCTCTTTGGCATAGCCAGTAAAAAACTCATGCTCAGTAATGAATCGCTGGTTGGACCTATACCAGTCGATGTCCGAAATATTCTTACCATTCAGTCGCCGAAGCTCCTCTTGCAGCAGATCTGCTTTGTCACAGTAGTTTTCCTCAGCCAGATGGGCCAGATCCGCATCACACAATATAGCCTGAAGATCATTTTTTGGATTCTGCGGCATTTTAGTTGCCATGATACAACCCACCACCTTCGCCGCCCGTTCATCATCGTATCCTTTTTCAGATAAAAAATCCAATGCAATTTCAGCACTTACTTCTTCATGGTTCTCAATGGTTCGCTTGTAGCCAAGATCATGAAACCAAGCAGCCAGTTCTACTATCTCCAGCTCTTCAGAACTTACTCCAGTCTTCCGGGCAATCTCCAGCGCCGCACGCACCACCTCGCGTGTGTGGTCCACTGAGTGGTATTTGATCTCAGGTGCCAGCTCATTGTTGAGAATGTTTTCGGCAAATTGCTGGGCTTCCTTTAGTAGTTCGGATCTTTCTCCGGCCATTTCAAGTTTATCTAAGGGGTTCAAAATACCACATTTTCTAAATTCAGATTAATTTAAAGCATTTTATCAGATGTCCATAAATAACAATTCCCGGGGGTTATTTATTCTATTCTTAGTGATTAATCTCTTCCTATTTCTGACACTTGCCCAATCCAGCTGCTCCACCGCTTCTTTTCGAGAGCAAGCAGACAGCCTTTTTCTTATTACGGACGATGTAAATGTTTATTATAACCTAAAGATACCCGATGATAAATATTTCCTACCTTATTCACTCTCAGAGATTTCAGGAATCACTCATCTCAACGACACTCACCTCCTTTGCGTAGAGGATGAGGGCGGAAAAGTTTATGAGTATAACCTTCTCAAAAGAAAGATTACTAACACCATCGCTTTCAGTAATCCCGGAGATTTTGAAGGGATTGAGCTTGTAGGAGACACCATCTACGTGCTGGAAAGTGATGGAGACATTTATGAGTTTACTTACACCAAACACAGCACCACCAGAGCTACAAAACACGAAAACCAACTCAGCCGAAAAAATGATACGGAGGGGTTAGGCTATAACCCATACACCGGCAGACTCATGATTGCCTGCAAAGAGGATGAGGACATAGAAGGGACAAACGCCAAAGGAAAAGCGGTCTACGAATTTGACCTTCACACAAAAAGACTGGTTACACCACCACTTTTCGAGATTAGTAGAGAAAAAATGGATGATTTTTTTGAAGCACATAGGGATTTTGAATATGACAAGAATCGAATCAAATTTGAACCCTCAGGAATTGCGTATAATCCGCTGGACGGTCACTTCTACTTGCTCGCTTCAGTCGGAAAACTACTGGTGGTTTTGGATCGAAATGGCACCATCAAAGCCACATATCCCATTGCACCCAGAGTGCTCAGTCAGCCAGAGGGCATTTCCTTTTCTTCCCAGGGAGTTTTGTACATCAGCTCTGAAGGTGAAGGTGACAAAGGATACATTCTGAAGTTTAGTCCACATAAAAAATGAGATTACTTTTCTCCCTGTTGCTTATTGCGGTAAGTACCCTGGCCTCGGGACAGGAGGTTTCTGTCTACCTCATCGGAGACGCTGGGGCTCCGACATCTCCAGATCGCAACCTGGATTTCTTACAAAAAATCACCAAAGAGGCAAAAGCCACAGACGTCCTCATCTTTCTGGGTGACAATCTTTATCCTGATGGCCTCCCTTCCAAAGAGGACCCTGCCCGTGGCACCATGGAAAACAAACTCAACGCCTCCCTCAACATCATGAAGGCATTCAAAGGTCGCTCAATCATTCTCCCTGGCAACCACGACTGGTCTCGTGGCGGAAAAGATGGATGGAAAAAAGTGCTCAACATGCAGCGCTATGTGGATGAATATATGGGCACGTCAACCGTCTTCCTCCCCAGAGATGCCTGCCCCGGGCCTGTGGAGATCCCACTTACCAATGCCCTCACACTTTTGATTGTGGATACTCAGTACTTTCTTCATCCATGGGATAAGCCTGGTCGTGAAGATGGCTGTGAGTCAAAATCTACGGCAGAGGCACTTGAGGAGCTCGATGATCTTCTGAAAAGAAATGCGGATAAACTTGTGATAGTAGCCGGACATCATCCCATGCATAGCTATGGCCCTCATGGTGGCCAGTACACATTGAAACAGCATATTTTTCCTTTGACAGATGTAAACCGGAAACTATGGATTCCGCTGCCAATCTTGGGCAGCATTTACCCCATCTTTCGATCCGTATTTGGAAGCAGGCAAGATATCACCAACCCACGGTACAAATTGGTGCGAAATACCATGGTCAAGTCATTTGCCCAGGTGAAGGATCTGGTATATGTCAATGGCCATGAGCATTCGCTTCAGTACATCCGCAAGGACTCTGCCCATTACATCACCAGCGGATCAGGATCCAAATCTTCCAATGTATCTGACGGAGCTAATTCCCTCTTTAGTAGTGCAAAGCGCGGCTTTGCTCAGCTCACCTATCATGCGGGAGGGTCGGTTGATCTGAAGTTTTTTAATGGCGATTTGCAGGAAAAGATTTATGACAGTCCTATCTACACAAAGAAAGTAAACCATAAATCAAATGAGATGCTTAAGGCAAATTACAGCGACAGCACCGTAGTGCGCCCGATTAGTCTCAGGTATGCCATCAAATCCAATACACATGAATTTTGGCTGGGAGAAAACTACAGACAACTCTGGTCCACACCAGTCTCCATGCCGGTTTTCAACATTGATCAGGAACATGGAGGGCTGGAAATTCTTAAACTGGGAGGTGGCAACCAAACCAAATCCTTGAGGCTAGAAGCAAAGAACGGCCGTCAGTACGTACTCCGATCACTTGATAAGTACACAACCAAACTCCTCGCTGCTCCGCTCTATGAGACATTGGCAGCAGACATAGTGCAGGATCAGATCTCTGCTGCTAATCCCTATGGCGTCTTTGCCATACCTCCACTGGCAGAGGCTGCGGGCATCTATCACACCAACCCACAGCTGATGTATGTGCTCGATGATCCGCGATTCGGGCCTTATCAGTCATTGTTCGCCCATATGCCGGTGCTCTATGAAGAACGTCCAAACGATGACGCGGCTTCAGAGGATTATTTTGGAGGTGGAGAAAAAATAGAAGGAACACCTGATGTGATTGCTACCATACAAGGGGATAATGATGAAGTAATCGATCAGGATTTTGCTCTTCGGAACAGACTCTTTGATATGCTGATAGGTGATTGGGACAGGCATGAGGATCAATGGCGCTGGGTACGTTTAGACCAATCGGATAAGGGACACTACTGGAGACCCATCCCCAGGGACCGTGATCAGGCTTTCTTTGTCAATGAGGGGATGATCGGCTGGGCGGCATCCAGGAAATTTGCCCTTCCCAATACTGAGGGATTTGACGAGAAGATGGATTATCCACCCGGGTTCAATGCCAGTGCACGTTTTTTCGACCGCACCTTTTTAAATGCACTGGACTGGTCACAATGGGAGAAACAGATCGACATCCTGAATACCCGACTCACCAATGAACTGATCGACAGTGCTTTTAACGTTTGGCCAGACACTATCCGACTCCAGGCTGCCCAAGAGACCTCCCGGATACTCAAAGCGCGAAGAGACGACATGAGAAGGTATGCCCGTATATATTATCTGTTTCTCTCCCGAGAGGTGGAAGTGGTGGGTACCAACAAACACGAATATTTTTTAGTGGAGAGAATCAGCAATGAAGCCACCCGAGTCACAGTACATAAGCGAAAAAAGGATGGAGAGGTACTGCAAATCATCTATCAGCGCACCTTCTTGAGCAGTGAAACTGAGGAAATCCGACTATACGGACTAGAGGGCGAGGATGTATTCGAAATTAAAGGACAGGTGAAAAGCGGCATCCGGATCCGAATTATTGGCGGGGAAGACAACGACAAAATCACCGACCATTCCCGTGTAAATGGGCTTAAGCACCACACGGTGGTTTATGACCTGAAGCAAAACACACAACTCCACCCGTCGAAAGAAACCAAATCCAGGCTAAGCAACAACATAAACGTCAATGCTTACAACCGCACGGCTTTTGAATATGACAAACTCATCCCTCTGGCCAGTGTGGAGTTCAACTTTGATGATGGTTTGTTTTTGGGTGGTGGTTTTATTCTGACCAAAGAGGGTTGGCGCAAGGATCCCTTTGCTGCCCGGCATCAACTCAAAATCAATGGTGCGTTTGAAACCGGGGCTGTTAACCTTTATTACAACGGCACGCTAAGTGATGTTATTGAATGGTGGGACTTGAACCTTGACTTTACTCTTCAGCGCCCATTTGGGGTATCCAATTTTTTTGGCTTTGGAAACGAATCGTCCTATGATTTTAAGGGCCAAGGTGATGCCAGTGGTTTTGAGGATGAAATTGATTTCTACCGGATCAGGTTTGAGCGTTCGCAAACTTACCTTAACCTCGCACATAGTATAGGAGCGAAAGGTAGTTTCAGAATGGGTCCCGAACACCTATCTTATGAGTTGGAAAATAAAATCCAGGATAGATACATACACCAACCTAATAGCGGGACTGATCCAGAGGCCTTATACAAAAGCCATCAGTATGTAGGCTATAGGGCGGAGATAGCCACGAACACTCGCAACCATCCAGAACTGCCCACTAGCGGTGTATTTGCACAACTGATATATGGAAGTTACTATGGCCTGAATGCGCGCTCCAGAAATTTTAGTACACTGAAGGGAGAATTTATTTTCTATCTATCCACTCGCATCCCGTCCAAAGTCACCTTTGCCAATCGAATAGGTGCACAATTCAACGAGGGAAGTCTGGAATTTTTCAATGGGGCCATTTTGGACAAGGAAACTCTACGCGGATACAGAAGAGGTCGGTTTATTGGAGAAGCTTCCCTTTATCATAATTTTGATTTACGGGCTAAACTGTTCAGTTTCAAAACCTACCTATTTCCCGCAAGCGTGGGTATTCTCGGCTTCCATGATATAGGGCGGGTTTGGCTAAAATCTGAACAGTCTGACACCTGGCATACAAGTAAAGGCTTTGGACTGTGGGTCGCACCCCTGAATCAGTTGGTGGTCACGGCTAATATGGCATTTTCAAAGGAAGAGACATTACCCACAGTTACCTTTGGGTATCAGTTTTAGGGCAAAAAGAAAGGAGGGGTTTATGAAGCCCCTCCTAATCACCGCCTAACCAATCTGCGTCGCGAATGCGACTGATTGTTCTTAAATATTTTCGAAACGTTTGACTTTTAGTTGTCAGTAGTATCCTGTCTATCGAACAGTATAACGTTATGTAGATTTTTTCGTTCACCCTTAGCTCTAAATTGATGAGCGATTAAAATCTTATAAAGCAAATTTGAAGTTTTCCGGGTAATTAATTGGTCTGGTTGCGTTGAATGACAACTTTAACTGCATGAACGACCAATATCCTTCCGTTAACAAGAATCAGGTTCCCCCCCTCAAATCCCTTCTAACCCTTTCAATAGTACCAAACGGGGATTTCAACTCCTTTATTGTGGGTACCAGGAGATAAAAAAACGAGCCCATTGCCCAGGGCAAAAGAGTGCAGCATCGAGGAACTCTGCTTATCCAGAATGGTAGCAACCCCCTCCTCCACTTTCGCGCGGTAGAAAGTAGGCCTTGCTCCCCGCACTTCAAAATCGTGACCGAGTCTCACCCTTTCAGGAACCTTTGCAGCCCCACCCAAAAACTGATGAATAAGTGGGGTCACATAAAGATAAAAGCAGGTCAGCGATGAGGCGGGGTTTCCTGGGAGCGCATAGACAAACTGGTGCTTTCTTTTCCCAAAAAAGAGGGGTTTTCCAGGCTTTTGATCCACTTTATAAAATAACTCCTCCACTTCATTCTGGGCGAGCGCTTCCTTGACAAAATCATAATCACCCACCGAGATGCCGCCACTGATCAGGAGAATATCCGCCTCATCAAGCAGGTCACGGATTGCACGACTGGTGGATTCCAAATCGTCTGTCACCTTTGTTACTCCGGTGACTTCCACAGGCAACTGCTGCAAAGCCGCCTGGAGGGAACCTCCGTTGCTCTCATAAATCTGGCCCTCCCCCAACGGCTCCCCGGCTGTGACCAGCTCATTTCCTGTAATCAGAATGCCCACACGTGGCCTTGCGAAAACCGACACACTGGTAATTCCTAAGGAAAGTAACATGCCTACGGTCGCGGCATTGATGTAGTGCCCTGCCTGAAACACTTCCTGTCCCTGGCGGATTTCTTCACCTTTTATTCTCACATTAGCTCCTGCGGCGGGTATTTCCGTAAGGGAAAGTGCATGACCCTCCACAAGCGTTTTTTCCTGCATAATCACGGCCGTGGTACCTTTCGGTACCCTGGCACCGGTAAAAATTCGCGCGGCCTGTCCAGGGGCCAATGTTAGTTCACTTTGACTGCCCGCAGCCACCTCACCAATGATCCGGTACGTATCAGACTCCCCACACAGGGCATAGCCATCCATCGCTGAGTTGTCAAATACAGGGATGTCCATTGGGGAAACCACCACATCTGCCAGATGTAAACCTACAGCCTCAGAAAGGTAAACGTCCTGCTTCACCCTGACCGGGCGCTGCTTCGCAATGCGTTCAAATGCCTCTTCGATGCTTACCATCACCCGCCTATTGATATCATGGATCGGTTTTCTTCATAATGCGACTGCTCCATCACTTCCATACCATCCCGGGAAAACTTCTTCCCTTTGATGGCTTCAAAGATCAGCGGTTTCAAATCCGCCTGAGCACGGTGCGGGGTTAGCAGATCCGTTTCTGCGGTCGCAAAAAGACAATTTTTCATCTTCCCATCGGCCGTCAGGCGAATCCGATTACATCCCTCGCAAAAGGGCTTGGTGATGGTGCTCACCACCCCGAAAGAGCCCTGAAAACCGGGCACCTGATAATTGGAAGAAGTACTGTGCGCCGGATCCTGTTGCTTTTGTGGCTCACCAAAATGGTGGCTCACTTCTTTCAAAATTTCCTCTTCGCTTACGCCCTTGCTCCAATCCCACTGATTGCCTTTGAAAGGCATAAACTCTATAAACTTAACGTTGATGTTTTTATCTCTGGTTAGCCCCACAAAGTCTTTGATTTCCGCATCATTCACTCCCTTGATCAGCACAATGTTCAGTTTGATCTGAAACCCACGCTTCAGCGCCTCCTCTATATTGGCCATGATCCGCGGAAAGTAATCACGCTTGGTCATATAAAGTGCCTTGGCCTGGTCCAAAGAATCCAGGCTGATATTGATCTTTTTAAGGCCAATTCTTTCGAAGAGATCAAAGTATTTGTCCAGCAAAATCCCATTGGTCGTCAGCTTAAGCGTGACCGGAAGCTTTGACAGCTCCTCGATAAGGTAAGCAAAGTTTTTGCGCACGAGCGGCTCCCCACCTGTAAGCCTGATGGTGTCCACCCCCAATTCTGTAAACTGCCGGGCAATGGCAATGATTTCCTCCAGAGACATCAGGTGGTCCTTTTCCGTAAGCTCAATCCCTTCCTCTGGCATACAGTAGAAGCAGCGCAGATTGCACCGATCCGTCACAGAGATGCGCAGGTAATTATGCTTTCGTCCAAAAGTATCGGTGATGTTCATCAGTCGTGTCCCCCTCCTTTCAATACATGGAAGATATGAAACAACCCGGGGAATACCGCATCCATGGCCTCCGTAGCTCCGGCCGTGGAGCCGGGTACTGCCAATATCACCTGCCCTTTTCTGATTCCGGCCAGAGACCTGGAGAGCATGGCAAAAGGCATTCGCTCCTGACCATACCTCCTCATGGTTTCCTCCACACCATTGAGGCGTGTTTCCAATAGTGGAGCGATGGTATCGGGTGTCTGGTCTCTGGGACCTGCCCCTGTACCCCCGGTGAATATGAGCAAGGCAGCCTCATTCCTTTCTATTATCCCCCTGATTTGATCTGGCTCATCGGGGATCACGCGGTAAGTAATGTCCGTCAAACCAAAACCCTTTAGTCTCTCGCAAATGGCTTTTCCCGCCCGATCTTCCTTTTCGCCAGCGGAAATGGAATCTGAGCAAACCACCACCTGGGCGGTGATCCCTTTGGTTTGTGGTGGATTGGAGGACTTTCCACCCTTTTTGGATATCAGCTTGATGTGATGGATCTCCACTCCTTTGTCTACCGGCTTGAGCATGTCATACATATTCAGCGCCACTATACTAGCCCCATGCATGGCTTCCACCTCCACACCCGTTTTGTAAATGGTCTTAACGGTCATCAGTATTTTGATCTCCAATCCGGAAATTTCATACGTTATGCCTGTAAACTCTATGGGCAATGGGTGACAATCGGGCAAGAGATCGGGTGTTTTCTTCACTCCAAGCAGCCCCGCCGCCCTGGACATTTCAAATACATTCCCTTTGGGGATGGCCCCTTCGTGGATCATCCGAATGGTCTCCTCCGAGCTCACCTTCACGATGGCCTGCGCCGTGGCGATTCTAAGTGTATTTGATTTATGTGTAATATCTACCATATGTATTTTTTGAATCCTACAGGGCTTATCCGCCTGTATTCGTCTTCCACTGATGCCCCTGATCCTCAAAAATCTCCTTCCCAAACAATGGCACCCGGGCCTTGATCTGCTCTACAAAATATTCGCAGGCCTCCATAGCCGCTTTTCTGCGGGGAGAGGAAGTAAACACATAAAAGCATAACTCTCCCACCGCAATGAGGCCGGTACTGTGATAAACATGTGCGCAGGTGAGCTCATATTTAGCGAAAGCTTCATCTCTGATTTCCGTATAAACAGCATTGGCCATGTCATGGTATGCCGTGAACTCAATAGCCGCCACCCGTTGACCGTTTACCTCATCCGCACGAACCTGCCCCAGAAAGATCGAATGTGCTCCGATGCTGGTCTTGCTCTGATGATTAGCCACAGAGGTGGCCAGTTTTTCAGGAGGTATGGGCCCTTCTACGAGCAGTTCTTTTGGAGGCTTATTTGACATGTGTAAATGATTGAAGGTGAGAAACGCAGGTTTTGGCCAAAGCCACTTGTTCTTCCTTTCGGGAAAATGAAAGCTGCGAGGATGTCCATTGCAACGCATTTAAAATCAACAGCTGGCCTGACAGCACACCTGGAATATCCAGTAACACTTTGATCGCCTCCATAGCCATGATGGAGCCAATTACTCCGGTGACAGGACCCAAAACACCCGTTTCAGCACAGCCAAACCCGGGACGATCCTGCTGCGGGAAAAGACACCTGTAAGTGGGGCCTTCCTGGTAATTGAATACAGAGACCTGACCCTCATGCCTGAATACCGACCCAGAAACGAATGGTCGGCCCGTGATGACCGCTGCATCATTGATGAGGTACCGGGCATCAAAATTATCCGTACCGTCAATGATCAAATCAAAATCCGGAAACAACTTCAAAGCCAGCTCCAAATTGAGAAACTCTGTATAAGCGCTGATTTTCACCATCGGATTGAGCTTTGCCAGCTGAGCACCGGCCACAGTGCTCTTGTCGCTGCCCACATCTTCTGATGTATATAAGGTTTGTCGGTGGAGGTTACTCAGGGAAACCTGATCTCCATCCACGATGCCTATGTGTCCGACACCAGCGCCTACAAGGTATTGCAAAACGGGGCAGCCAAGCCCTCCGGCACCAATCACCAGCACCTTCGATCGGGTGAGACGCTCCTGTCCCTCCTCGCCTACTTCGGTGAGTGTAAAGTGTCGCTGGTATCGTTCGTAATGTTCGTTCATCCGCCAGAAAATGGTGGTAAAATGGCTATTTCATCTCCCTTGCGCAGAACCGATACCCTCTCCGCGAGCTTCTGATTCACAGAAACCTGGCATGGGACCAGTTTCATCGCCGGGTATTTTTCATTCAGTTCCTCCAGTAAATCACCAACCGTCTCCGCCGGGGATTCCAGCCATTCATCAGGCTTGCCCGTGATTTCCGAAAGAATGCCAAAATATTTGAGGTTCATCTCCATCACATCCATATTAATTTCAAGCACGCCAGTGCCAGCACAAACGAAAGCGCCTGTCGCAGACGCACTTCATTAAACCTAAAGCTACCGAGGTAACTTCCCAAAAATCCACCGCAAATTGTCACAACAATCAACGGTAAAATCTGTGCAGAGATCTGCAGCCCATTGCTGTAATCACCTGCCAGTCCGGCCAGTGAATTGATCCAAATGAAAAGAGCCGAAATGGCCGCTGTTTGTTTCACGTCGGCCCAGCCGAGGAGCAGGATCACCGGACTCAGCAAAATACCGCCCCCTATACCTATGATACCCGAGAAGAAACCAATGCAGAGACCCACCAACATGGCCAACACCCTGGATGGGCTTTGAGCCTCTTTTTGCATCTTACCAAAAACCCCCAGCATTCTGAGCACTGCGAATATCAGGAGCACCCCCAGAACTTTCCTGTAGATATATGGATCCAGATCGATCATGCCGCCTATAAAAGCTGCCGGAATGGAAGTAATCACAAACCAGCCAAATAGTCCCGGTTTGAAGTAGCCATTCCGATAAAAGTGGATGAATGACACACCCGCCACGAAGAGGTTGAGCACCAAAGCCGTGGGCTTCATCACTTCCGGTGAAAAACCATACAAGGCCATGATGGCCAGGTACCCACTGGCACCTCCGTGCCCTACGGATGCATAAAGGGCAGACACCAATAGCAATATGAATAACAGGCCATAGTCCACACTGCAATTATACGTAATATGAGAGAATAATGTAGATCATCTCAATATTTCTACGTATTTTTACGTAATACTACTTACACACTAAAGACTCCTCGTTATGGATTGCTTAAGCTGTACCAACGCACAATGCATCATCAAAAAGAACGCTCACTTCGACAAGATGCACGGCTACATGGAGAAAAAATCGACCCTGGTATGCAAGAAAGGGCAGAATTTTATCATTGAAGGGGCTCCAGTACACGGACTCTACTTCATCCGGGAAGGTAAGGTAAAAGTGGCTAAAACCGGATTGAATGGAAAAGAGCAGATTGTACGGTTTACCCGGAACGGAGAAACCATTGGTCATCGGGGGTTTGGAGCCGGACAATTTTATCAGATAAGTGCCGTAGCTCTTCAAAAAACAACTTTGTGCAACTTCTCGACAGAAACCATGAAGGGCATGCTCATGGAAGTCCCCACCCTCACCTATGACCTGATGACCTTCTATGCCGAGGAGCTCAACCGCAGTGAAGCCAAGGTGAAAAAGTTTGCCCAGATGACTGTAAGGGAGAAGGTAATTGATGCTCTCCTGTACGTAGAACGCAAGTTTGGGCGCACAAAAGGCATCATCAACGTGCAACTGTCACGAAAGGAAATCTCTGACTTTGCAGGGACCACCGAAGAGCAGGTCATCAGGACACTCTCTGGCCTACGCAAAGACGGGTTGATCGAAACTCCGGGCAAAGGAATTTGCATAAAAGACGTAGAACTACTTAGAAAAGAAATCTCGGAGCATAATTATTTTATCGACAGCTAATGACCACATATTCTGTCACTTAAAGAGCATAACCTGCCAAATGGCAGGTTTTTTTATGGGATAAAAGAATGATTTAACCTGCCTGCTCAACACCAATTATTATTTCACCAGGGTCTAGGTTTGCAATAAATACGTAATAATACTTAGTTAAAATACGTAGCAATTAAAAGCCAAACAAATCGAGACCATGAAAAAAACCATCTACCTAATCGCGCTAATTGTTGCCCTTACATGCGTAGAGGCCACAGCGCAAATGACCATCTCAGCGGAGGTTCGTCCACGTACTGAATTCAGAAATGGATTTAAGACCCTCACCGAAGACTCAAAAGACGCTTCCTTTTTCACCGAGCAGCGCTCACGCCTCTATCTCGACTATGCGGATTCAGCTTTCAAGTTCAGAGTTTCCTTTCAGGACATCCGCATTTGGGGAGAAACCACTCAGATTTTCAAAGAAGAATATGGCAAAACCTTTCTCAGTGAAGCCTGGGGACAATACTATTTCACCCCAAGCCTTTCTGTCAAAGTAGGCCGCCAGATCATCTCCTACGACAACCAAAGGTTTCTGGGAGGACTGGAATGGGCTCAGCAGGGCCGAAGACACGATGCACTCCTGCTCATGTATGAGCAAAACAAGACTAAGCTATACTTCGGGCTGGCCTACAATCAGGATGATGACGTGCCGGAGCAGGCCTTTCTTCAGGCCCCAGGCGCAGGATACTATAGTGTAGGGGGCAGTTACAAGACCTTTCAATACGGCTACTTCAATAAAGGATTTGAAAATGGGTCGCTCTCACTACTGGCCTTCAATGCCGGCTATCAAAACCCGGACACCACGGTATCCTTCAAGCAAACCTGGGGCGTGGTAGCCTCTAAAAAGCTCGCTGGTATCAGCCTGGCAGGAGATTTCTACTATCAGACCGGCGAACTGGGTAAAAATAAAGTGAACGCCTTGCTGGCTGGCATCAACGCCACCTTTACTACCCCGATCACTCCCCTGACCTTCGGTGTGGAGTATATCTCAGGCAAAGACGATGACGACACGTCTTCAGACATTACCGCTTTCAGCCCCGACTTTGGAACTAACCACGCGCACAATGGCTACATGGACTACTTCTTTGTGGGGCCAGCCAATGGCTCTGTGGGAGTCACTGACCTGTATCTGAAGACCAGCTTCAATGTGGCGGGTGGGGCACTCAAAACCAACATCCATCAATTCATGACCGGGTCTACCCAGCTGGATACCGAAGGTCAGGAACTCTCTAAAACCATGGGCACCGAGGTGGATCTGGTGTTCATCAAAAAACTCAAAGGCGGAGTGGTCTGGAATCTCGGATACTCTCAAATGTTTGCATCCGACACCATGGAAGCACTCAGAGGTGGTGACAAAAGCGCACTGCAATGCTGGGCCTGGACCATGATCACTTTTAAGCCTACATTCTTCACATCTAAATAATCAGACTTATGAAAAAATTAACCAATCATATACTCCTACTCCTGGCAGCCGCTATCATGGTATCCTGCTCGGGTAGCGACGCGAAAAATCAAAGTACTGATGTAGTTTCAGCAACAGAATCAGGAGCTTCTGCTTTGCTCATCGAGAAGCCACAGCTCACCTTCGGTTTTATTAAACTGACGGACATGGCTCCTCTGGCCATCGCCAAGGAATTGGGCTATTTCGAAGATGAAGGCTTGTTCGTCACCATCGAGGCACAATCCAACTGGAAGAACGTGCTGGACCGGGTCATAGACGGTCAGCTGGATGGCTCTCATATGCTGGCAGGTCAGCCCATAGCTGCTGGTGCCGGGTTTGGCCGCCAGGCTGAGCTGGTCACCCCATTTTCCATGGACCTCAACGGCAACGGGATCACCGTTTCCAATGAAGTGTGGTCGAAAATGAAGCCCAATGTACCATTGGATGAATCCGGAAAGCCGATCCATCCCATCAAAGCTGATGCGCTGGCCCCGGTGGTGAAAGAATACAAAACAGCAGGTCGCCCTTTCAAAATGGGCATGGTGTTCCCGGTATCTACGCACAACTATGAGATCAGATACTGGCTGGCTGCCGCGGGCATCCACCCAGGACTGTACACTGCGGACAACATCCAGGGGCAGGTAGACGCAGATGTGTTGCTATCGGTAACACCACCCCCACAAATGCCCGCTACACTGGAGGCTGGTACCATCTACGGATACTGTGTAGGTGAACCCTGGAACCAGCAGGCTGTATTCAAGGGCATTGGGGTACCCGTGGTGACCAACTACGACATCTGGAAAAACAATCCCGAGAAAGTATTTGTGATGACCAAAAAGTTTGTGGAGGAGAATCCAAACACGGCGATAGCCGTCACCAAAGCCCTCATCAGGGCAGCCAAATGGCTCGACACACCCGGCAACAGGCCTCAGGCCGTTGGCATCCTTTCCATGCCCGCCTATGTGGGTGCAGACTCAGTGGTGATCGCCAACTCCATGACGGGCACCTTTGAGTATGAAAAAGGTGACAAACGCAGCATGCCGGATTTCAACGTATTCTACCGGTACAACGCCACGTATCCGTTCTACTCAGACGGCATCTGGTTCCTCACTCAAATGCGAAGATGGGGGCAGATACCGGAAAGCAAGCCCGCAGACTGGTACCACAGCACCATCAAGGACATTTACCGCCCGGATATTTGGTCGAAAGCCGCCAAGATACTCGCCGAAGAGGGCAAGATTCCAGCAACGGACATTCCTGAGACAGACGGGTACAAGCCCGCCACCAGTGATTTCATCGATGGCACTACTTACAACGGCAAAGACCCGATTGGCTACATCAATAGCTTCGGCATTGGCAACAAAGACCAAAGCCTGTAACCAAACACTCACCACTCCTCTGAGTGGACTCAAAGTATAAAAACATAGACGTTGGTGTCTTGAGGGCTCGGCTCGTCCGGCCCTCACCACCAGCGCTCATTTTTCACTCATACACCAACGCAATGAAAAATAAATCAATCAAAACCGTCCGATTCCTAGGACTCGGATTTCTGGAGCCGCTCATTCGCCTCTTCAGTGGTGAAGAGCCCGCTAGAAATGGAAAGCTCTTTGCCAAAAAAGCCTTGCTGCCCCTGTTTTCGATCATCCTTTTCATCGGCCTCTGGCACATAGGTGCCACGGCACTCTACAACAGTGAGGCGGCAGTCCGCATAGAAAAAGCCCGCGAAGAGCAAGGTGAAGCTGCAGCGACGGCCATGAAGGAATGCATAACCTCAGGAGATGTGTCCTGCCAGCCCAACACCCTCCCTTCACCCACCAAGGTCTATCAGGCCTACCTGGCGCTTTGGCAGGATCATTTGGCCATTGCCCAGAAAAAATCAGACTTCAAAACCCGTGTGTCTGCCACCAATGCCCAGCGGGAAGCACAGGGCCTCGCACCCATCACCTACACCGGACGACCTTCCTTTCTGGATCAGGTGGGTACCAGCCTGAAAACGGTGGCTGCCGGATGCCTGCTGGCCATGCTGGTGGCCGTGCCCATCGGTATCATCATGGGCCTGAGCAACTCCCTGCGGACTTCATTCAACTGGCTGATCCAGATTTTCAAGCCCGTGTCTCCGGTCGTGTGGCTGCTGTTGGTTTTTATGATTGTAAAAACGGTCATTACAGACCCCAGCATGGATAAGTCCTTTATCATCTCTTTTATCAGCGTGGGCCTCTGCGCCATGTGGGCCACCCTGGTCAATACCAGTATGGGGGTGGCCACTGTAGACAAGGACTATATCAACGTAGCCCGGGTACTCAAGCTCAACATCGCTCAAAACATCTTCAAAATCATCCTGCCTGCCTCGCTTCCTTTGATTTTCACGGGGTTGCGCATCACTGTATCAGTGGCCTGGATGGTCCTCATCGCCATAGAGCTGCTGGCACAGAGTCCGGGGCTCGGGTCTTTCGTCTGGGAGGAGTTTCAGAATGGCGCCAATGACTCCAACGCCAAAATCATCGTGGCTATGTTCATCATTGGGCTGATCGGTTTTCTGCTTGACAGGATCATGCTCAGCGTACAAAATCTTATGAGTTTCAACAAAGGCATCGCATAATCATGGCACTACTGGAATTAAAAAATGTATCTAAATCATTTGGCAGCGGGCCTTCACAGATAGATGTCCTCTCAGACATCAACCTTTCGGTTCATGAGGGCGAGTTTGTGGCCATTGTGGGGTTTTCAGGAAGTGGAAAAACCACCCTGATCAACCTGATCAACGGACTGCTTTTTCCCGACAAGGGGGAAGTGCTCCTTCACGACCAGCGCATCACCGGACCGGGGCCCGACCGGGGCGTGATTTTTCAAAACTACTCCCTCCTGCCCTGGCTATCGGTCTATAGCAATGTGAAACTGGCTGTGGATGAGGTATTCACCCACCTCTCCAAAAAGGAAAGGGCTGCCCATACCGACCAATACATCGATATGGTGAACCTCACTCCGGCACGGGACAAAAAGCCCTCTGAGCTCTCGGGCGGCATGCGCCAGCGGGTATCCGTGGCCCGGGCACTGGCCATGAACCCGGAGATTCTGCTGATGGATGAACCACTCAGCGCACTGGACGCACTGACGCGTGGCTCCCTTCAGGAAGAGATCATCAAAATATGGAGCCAGGACAAAAAAACCGCCATCCTCATCACCAATGATGTGGACGAAGGGATACTCATGGCAGACCGGATCATCCCGCTCACTCCCGGACCAAAGGCAACGCTGGGGCCTGAGTTTAATGTGCCTTTTGACAGGCCGCGAGACGTCACAGAGATCAACAAGGATCCCGAATACAAAAAACTAAGAAACGAGATCCTGGAATACCTCATCGAAGTTGGCGCCACCAGAAGGCAGGTAAGCGATCAGAAATACATCCTGCCCGACCTGCAGCCTACCATGCCCGGAAGGATCATCTTCAAGAAGAAAAAGAAAAAAGAAACCGTCAAATATTTCTAAAACACACAGCCATGCAAGCACAACTTAAAGACATCATCGAACTGGTTCCGGAGACCGCCGAAAAGCCCAATATGCTGGTCTGTGAAGACCTTCGGAAAGTATATCCCACACCCAAGGGCGACTATGTGGTGCTGGACGACCTTCAGCTCTCCATCAGGCAAGAGGAGTTTGTCTCCATCATTGGGCACTCCGGCTGTGGTAAGTCCACGCTGCTCACCATGATCGCCGGGCTCAACGACATCAGCGGTGGCAAAATCTATGTAGACCATGATCAGGTGCGTGATGCCGGGCCAGACCGGGCCGTAGTGTTCCAGTCGCCCAGCCTACTGCCCTGGCTCACGGCCATGCAAAACGTCATGATCGGGGTGAAACAGGTCTTTCCCGGAGCCTCCAGAGCCGAAAAGGAGGAAATCTGCAAATACTACCTGGACAAGGTGGGCCTGGGCAATGACTTCCACAAACGTGCTACCGACCTTTCTCAGGGCATGCAGCAGCGGGTGGGCATCGCGCGCGCCTTTGCGTTGAAGCCTAAAGTCCTCCTCCTCGACGAGCCCTTTGGGATGCTGGACTCCCTCACCCGCGGAGAGCTGCAGGATGTATTGCTGGAAATCTGGCAAAAAGAAAAGATCACGGCCGTGGCCATCACCCACGATGTGGACGAGTCCATCTTCCTGGCGGATCGGGTGATCATGATGACCAGTGGGCCCTATGCCAAAATAGGAGATGAACTCACCATCCCCTTTGAGCGACCCAGAAACCGCAAGGCCGTACTCGAGCACCCGGAGTACTACGACTACCGGGCGTATTTACTGAATTTTTTGAATCATTAAATCCACTACTTAAACCATCCAACCATGAAAAAATACACTTCCAAATACCTTAGCGTCCTGGGCATTCTCACCCTGGTGATACTGGGCAGCCAGATCCTGATGCAGCAAACCATCTCAGGCAGTGAATCTGACTCCCGGATTATCAACATCTCTGGTAGACAAAGGATGTTGAGCCAAAAAATCACCAAGGCTTCCCTTAAACTTAAGGCCGCCGAAAATGAGCGTGAATTCAGTGTGGCCAAAACCGAACTCCGCGAAGCCTATGAGCTATGGGTACAGTCACACCACGACTTACAGTTTGGAAGTAAAGAGATTAACATCATAGAGATGAACGGAAATGAAGACCTCACCATCCTCTTTAAGGACATAGAGCCTCATTTTCAAACCATCAAAGAAGCTTCCGGCATATTGATCGGCATGAGGTATGAAGACATGTCCAATCCCGACAAATTCTCCATCATCAGGCAAAGTATTACTGAAATCACCGCCACAGAGGCCACTTTTCTGAACCTGATGAACCAGATCACCTTTCAGTACGACAAGCAGGCACATGCCAAAATTACCAAACTGTCTACCACAGAGTATTACCTCCTGGGATGTACACTTATTCTGATTTTGCTGGAAATATTCTTCATCTTCCGTCCCATACTGATGGATGCTAAAAGAAAGGAAAGTCTCATCTCAGAGCTGAGTATCCTCAGGGCTGATGAACAGTCCTTCTCTTCAGAACAAATCGGTCTGGCCAATCGCAGAATAAAAGAACTCAGGAAAGTGGCCCTTCAGCTAAAAGAAGAACTCACCGAAAAACACAAAGCCTACACCCTGAAGACCACCGACCAAATGATGGAAAACCTACGGCTCAAAGCCGCTCTGGAAGAGTATCAGGCCACGTCAAAAAAAACCTCATCTTTTGCCTCTAGGTAGTCATAAAGCAAGTCCTGACAGGTTTTCCACAACCTATCAGGACTCCCCTATTCCCAACCTCCTTGCTTTGATTAAATAGATTACGTAAAATATTTACGTATTATTACTTAATTATTCTAGGTAATTACGTAGTTTTGAAAAACATCTGAACTACGTAATTATTTTAGCATGGAAACAACTCAATCAGGAAAAGCCAAAAGAATAGAACTATTTAACCTCCGCTCCATCAACATGCGGGTATTTCACCTGACCTGGCTGGCGTTTTTCCTCTGTTTCTTCGGGTGGTTTGGTATCGCACCTATGCTCTCCATCGTCCGTGATGACCTGGGCATTACCACCGATCAAATCGTCAACACCAACATGATTGCCGTGGCATCCACGGTCTTCATGCGGCTGATCATAGGTTGGTTATGTGACCGTATAGGCCCTAGAATCACTTATACATGGTTACTGATCCTGGGTTCCATTCCGGTCATGATGATCGGAATGGCCCAAAATTATGAGCAGTTCCTCATCGCCCGTATGTTTATCGGAGCCATTGGCGCTGCGTTTGTCATCACACAGTTTCACACTTCGGTGATGTTTGCCCCCAATGTGGTAGGCACCGCCAATGCCACCACCGCAGGATGGGGAAACCTGGGCGGCGGAGTGACCCAGCAGGTCATGCCCGTGGTATTCGCAGGGGTACTGGCCTACGTAGGAGCAGAGCACCTGGCCTGGAGGTATGCCATGATCGGCCCGGGAGTGCTCCTTTTCGTCATGGGCTTCGTTTATTACCGTTTCACACAGGACACTCCGGAGGGCAACTACAAAGACCTGCCCAACATCAACAAAAAGAAAAGCGAGGCAAAGGACTCGATCGGTACGGTATTGAAAGACCACAGGGTGTGGGTACTCTTTCTTATCTACGGGGCCTGCTTCGGAGTAGAGCTTATCGTCAACTCCAAAGCGGCGCTGTACTTCACGGACTACTTCGACATGGACATTAAAACGGCCGGTTTGATCGCAGGCCTATTTGGCCTGATGAATCTCTTCGCCCGATCCCTGGGTGGCTATTTTGGAGATCGCTTTGGCAAAATCGGCGGACTCAATGGCCGGGTGAAATGGCTGTTCGTAGCGCTCTTTATGGAAGGTCTTGCCCTGATCCTTTTTTCCAGAATGGATACCATCCCCCTCATCATCATGTCGCTCATTTTCTTCAGCCTCTTTGTACAAATGAGTGAAGGTGCCACCTACAGTGTAGTGCCCTTTATCAATAAGAAGGCGCTAGGAATGGTCTCGGGCATCGTAGGCGCCGGAGGCAACGCGGGGGCTGTGGCCGGCATGCTTTTGTTCAAAAAACAACTCACAGGCCTGGAGTGGACAGACTCCTTCTACGTACTCGGTTTTATCGTTCTCGGGGTTTCGTTTTCGTCTTTCCTGGTTCGGTTTACCAAAAAGGCCGAGGTAGCCACTCCGGCAGCCAACAAAGAAGTCACCGTAGAGAAACACCTTCAGCCCGAATTAGCAGAAGCCATTTAATCACCTAAAGAATATCACATGTCACAAAAATGGGAAGAATCACATAAGACCGTATGCTCCTACTGTGGAGTGGGGTGTGGCATTGTGGTCTCCAAGGACAAGAAAGGTCGCCTGAAGGTAAAAGGGGATGAATCTCATCCTGTAAACAAAGGCATGCTTTGCTCCAAGGGAATGAACCTTCACTACACGGTGATGGATCAGAGTGACCGGCTGCTGAAGCCGGAAATGCGCTGGAGCAGACGCCACCCCATGGCTGAAGTGAGTTGGGATACCGCCATCGGTCGTGCTGCGGCCGTTTTCAAGACTTTTATCAAAGAGCACGGGCCCGATAGCGTCGGGTTTTATGTTTCCGGCCAGTGCCTTACGGAAGAGTACTACCTGGCCAATAAGCTGGTGAAGGGCTTTCTGGGTACGAATAACATAGACACCAACAGCCGCCTATGCATGAGCTCCGCTGTAGTAGGATATAAAGAAACCTTAGGAGACGATACGGTACCCATCTCCTACGAAGACATAGAACTATCCGATTGTATCTTCATAGCCGGAGCAAATCCGGCGTGGTGTCATCCCATCCTTTTCAGAAGGATAGAAAAACACAAAGCAGACAATCCGGATGTCAAAATTATTGTAGTAGATCCTCGGGTGACCGATTCCTGTGGCTTGGCGGACCTGCATTTGCAGGTCCAGCCGGGCACAGACATGTTCCTCTTTCATGCCATCGGCAAGTACCTCATAGAGCAAAACATGGTGGACGAGGAATTTATCCGAAAGCACACCAACGGGTTCGAAGCGTATGCGCATGAGATCAAATCCAGGTCGCTGCAGGAGTATGCAGCCATCTGCCGAGTGCCCATCGACTCCATCATTGAGGCGGCCAGGATCATTGGCCAATCCAAAGGATTCATCACCATGTGGGCCATGGGGCTTAACCAGAGTACTGCAGGGGTCAACCAAAACCTGGCGCTTATCAACCTTAGCCTGATCACCGGAAAAATAGGAAAACCAGGCTGCGGACCGTTTTCACTCACCGGACAACCCAACGCCATGGGCGGAAGAGAAGTGGGCGGACTCTCCAACCTGCTGGCAGCTCATCGAAACCTCGCCAACCCCACGCACCGCAAGGAAGTAGCCGACTTCTGGGGAGTAGATGCCATTCAGGGAAAACCGGGGCTTACGGCCACAGAGATGTTCGAATCACTGAAGTCTGGCAAGATGAAAGCCATCTGGATCATCTGCACCAACCCATCAGTGAGTATGCCCAATGCCCGGCTAGTAGATGAGGCCCTCAAAGCCGCCAAGTTTGTGATCGTTCAGGACATTTCCAGAAAAAGTGACACCACCCAATATGCCGACCTGCTGCTACCTGCTGCGAGCTGGCTGGAGAAGGAAGGCACCATGACCAACTCCGAGCGACGCATCTCTCATTTGGCTAAAGTGGTGGACGCACCAGGAATGGCGCTTCCTGACAGTGAAATTCTTATTCGCTTTGCGAAAGCAATGGGCTTTCACGGATTTGATTTCAACAATCCGGCTGAGGTCTATGAAGAGTATACCCGCCTCACCAAAGGCACCAGTATTGATGTTTCAGGGCTTTCCTATCACAAGCTGAAGCGTGCGGGATCGATCCAATGGCCGGTACCTTCAAGTGACCATCCCGGCACCCCCCGACTCTTCGAAAACGGGAAGTTTCTCACACAAGACCAAAGGGCCAACATCCTGGGGACGGGAGCACAAACGGCCCACGAAGAACCCTCAGAAGACTATCCGCTCATTCTCACCACGGGCAGGATCAGGGATCAGTGGCACACCATGACCAAGACCGGGAAAGTAGCCAAACTTAAAAAGCACATCGATCGACCCTTTTTGGAAATACACCCCGACGATGCAGACTTCAGGGACATCAGGGATGGAGATCCGGTGCGCATCTACAACGACCGGGGCGATGTACAGGTGGCGGCCAAAGTCACTGCCAGCATCAAGAAAGGGGTGGTATTTCTGCCCATGCACTGGGGGAAGAAACTCAACATCGACCTGTCCCGAGCCAACAACCTCACCAGTGAGGCTGTAGACCCCAAATCAAAACAGCCCGGGTTCAAGTTTTCCGCTGTGGAGGTGTTGCGCCATCTGATTCCCCGAAGGAAAATAGTGGTCATAGGCGCCGGAGCAGCGGCCTATCGCTTTGTCAATACCTACAGGGACTTCAATCAGGAAGACGAGATCCATGTATTCTCCAAAGAGAAATGGCCATTTTACAACCGGGTACTCCTCCCCGACTATGTGAACGAGACCAAAAAATGGGAAGACCTGGTGAAGTACACGGAGGCCGAACTGGAAGCACTCAACCTTCACCTGCATCCGGCCAACCCCATCATCCGGATCAACAGAGAGGACAAGACCCTGGTGGATGACAGAGGCGACACGCACAGCTATGACCTCCTCATCATGGCCACCGGTAGCCGGGCATTTATTCCGCCCAATGCACCTATGCACCTACCCGGTGTCTTTACCATGCGCGACCGTGAAAATGCCGATGACCTCAAAAAACAACTCTGCCCCGGCAGCAATGTACTGGTGATTGGCGGGGGCCTCCTCGGGCTGGAACTGGCAGCTGCCTTTACAGAAATGCAGGTGAGCGGAACCATCGTACAGCTGGGCTCCAGACTCATGGAACGCCAGCTGGACCCTATGGCCAGTGCCATGCTGCGTGAATATGTGCAGGACCTGGGGGTGCGCATCTTCACCAACGATGAGGTGGTGGACATCACCGAGAATGAAGACAAGCTCCTGCAAGTCACCCTCAAAAGTGGCAATAGCCTCCTCATGAATGCCGTGGTGTATGCCATAGGCACCAGGCCTAATACCCAGCTGGCCATCGATGCAGGACTGAAGTGCGGGCGTGGGGTGAAGGTCAATGACTACCTCCAGTCCAGTGATCCTGACATCTTTGCGCTGGGAGAAATTGCTGAGCACAACCAAAGGATGAACGGCATCACAGCCGCAGCGGAGCAGCAGGCGGATATTTGTGCCCGTTACCTGGCTGGCGACCCGTCTCACCATTACTCGGGCACCACCCCAATGAACATCCTGAAGTTCCCCAGTCTGGATCTCTGCTCCGTGGGCACACCCGAGATCCCCGTCAATGGGAAAAACTACAGTGAGATCACCTTTCTGGATCGGGAAGCACTCTATTACAAAAAGTGCATCATTCACAACGACAAGCTGGTGGGTACTATCCTGATGGGCGATAAGGCCGAATTTGCTGAGTACAAAGAACTCATCGAGAGTGGTACAGAGCTCTCCGACAAGCGCCTGCAACTCCTGCGATCTGGTGGCACCCCAGAGCCGGTGAAAGGAAAGCTGGTCTGCTCCTGCAACAACGTGGGAGAAGGAAACCTTCTGGAATCCATTGCTTTGGGGAATGACACCCTCAATAAACTCTGCCAGGCATCCGGAGCGGGTCTTGGGTGCGGAAGCTGCAAATCAGAAGTCAAACGATTAATCGATCGGTCTTTGGAGGCGGTCACATAAATGTATCTTTGTTCCATCTTTTCTGGTAATTAGCATTCAGATATGCAGGTAAAAGACTTAGTGAGAATATTTGTAAAGGGTGGGATCATCTCGCCGGGAGATTTCCTGAAAACCCTGCTGGTAGCCGAAAAACTAGGTGCCTCCCACCTTCACTTTGGATCCAGACAAGACATTCTCTTTGCTGCCAAAGAGAAGAGTAAGGCCATTTTGGATGAAACCTTTCAGTCCATCCATACGGAGTATGAAATCAATACTTTTGAATACCAAAACATCCTGAGTTCCTATGTATCACAGGATATTCTGCCGGGAAAGCAATGGCTGGCTTCTCATATTTATCACTACATCCTCAACGGGTTCAACTACCGCACTCGCCTCAGGGTCAATGTGGTAGACCCCTCGCAAAGTCTGGTGCCACTCTTCACCGGGCAGGTCAACTTCATTGCTTCCAATCTTGAGAATTACTGGTATGTATACCTGCGCCTCAAACGCATCCAGGATACTCCCTGGCAAATGCCCCTGCTGGTCTATACCGAGGATCTGGTAAAAGTGGCACAGGCCATTGAAAATGAGCACCTGCATGAGCGAGCAGATACCTATCAGGAAATATTCACCTTTCTGACAGAAAACGTGCAGATGAACACACAGCCTGTCACCGAAAACCTGGTGCTCCCTGAGCCTCATTTCCCCTATTACGAGGGCATCAACCGGCTGGCCGATGGAAAATACTGGCTGGGACTGTATTGGCGGGACAACAAGTACCGCATCTCTACCCTCAAAGCCATCATGGAGCGTTGTATCGAGACGGAAGTGGGTAAAGTGACCCTCACACCCTGGAAATCTTTTGTCATTAAAGGCATTTTTGAAAAGGATCGCATCGGGTGGGAAAAGCTCATGGGCAAATTTGGGATGAATCTGCGCCACAGTTCCCTGGAGCTCAACTGGCACCTGCCTGCATTGGATCAGGAGGCTTTGGACCTGAAATTTTATCTGATCCGCGAGCTGGACAAACAAGACATCAGCACGTATGGCCTTACCTTTACGATCAAGACCTCACCCGATATCATTCTGTTTACCTCGGTGGTGATAGAAAAATCCGAAAGCGGTGTATCGGAGAGTTACAACATTCTCTTTAGCAAAAACTTCAATCCCAACCTCACGGACTATCATTACTATGCCAGAGATGTACATAAGTCAGTATTGGCATCCCTCATTTTGGAGCTGAGTCTGGTGTATTACGAAAACCTGGATGAGGAGAAGGCAGTCTCCCCCAAAGTAAAGTCCATCATAGACAACATCCAGAAGGAGCTCTATCAATGTGTACACTGCCAGACGGTCTACGACAGTGAGTTTGGAGATCCCGAAGCTGGGATCAAACCCGGTACACCCTTCGCAGCTGTGGGAGCAGACTACATCTGTCCTACGTGCGGCGGCAACAAAGAAGGTTTTACAAAAATGAGCCTCGGCTAGTATCCCGGTCTTCCCGGGTGTTCACATTCACCAGAAACCCGGCACTCCCTTCAATGGCTTTGGTGGCACATTTTTTCAAAATATCCTGCAGACTGTACACTTCCTTGCGGATGGCACGCTTCAGCACAATAAAGGCTCCGGGATTGTAAATGGTGAGGGTGGTCTCATAAAATCTGCTCTCAGGATGCTGATAGGTGATGATATCATATTCCGGAGCATTGGCTGAGATCAACCCGGTGACAGCTTCAGGTGTTAATCCCATGAGGTCACATGCCACCACCAGCCAGCTGGACTTAGCGTCCTCAGCGATAGCCGTGGCCAGTCCGCCGATGGGTCCAATCTGATCATATGCATCTACCAGTTTGTTATAAGTATCCGGGATCACTTCAGCTTGTCGCTCATTACAGGAAATATAAACGGGGAGTCCCTGGGCGGTTAACATCTCATACAGGTGTTGATACTGTGGAGCACCATTGTCTTCCAGCAGGTATTTCTCTTCACCCATCCGGGAGCTTCCTCCCCCGGTAAGTATCAGGCATTTTATCATTTCAAAAAAGGCAGTTATTTGGCACACATGAGCTCTAAAAAAATGGAGCTTGGTGATGAATTTACCTCATTTTTCTGAAAAGCAAGAAATTTGATTCCTCAAAAGATCGGATGGACTTCTATCACAAACCCTACAACTTGAAATCATGAAGATAGGTGGCCTGCAAAGTGCTGGACATATAGACCAGCGGTGCATTCCAATTGATGGCCACCTCGTTGGTAGAGTAGCTGCATTCTTCATCCAGATAGCATCTTGCCGGATGGGACATCATGTATGCCTGTCGCCCGCAATCATCATTGACGTTCCTTGGATTGGGACCACCCACCAGCATGCCTGGCACAGGTGCTTCCACGCCATCTGAAGCCGACGGACGGTGATGAACCTTTTGCGGAGACAAAGAACCTTCTCCGGTCACAAAGCAATACCCGGTGGCATTTCTTCCCAGCACATAGTCCAGACCCGAAAGTGCGGCCTCATAAAATTCCCGGTTTCCAAATAGCCGATAGGCATTAATCAGCACCATCCCCTGATTGAGAATCTCAGAATTGCTCCCCCAGGTAAAC
Source organism: Marinoscillum sp. 108 (assembly GCF_902506655.1). Taxonomy (NCBI): domain Bacteria; kingdom Pseudomonadati; phylum Bacteroidota; class Cytophagia; order Cytophagales; family Reichenbachiellaceae; genus Marinoscillum; species Marinoscillum sp. 108. The sequence goes on from NZ_LR734808.1 coordinate 1,975,781, forward strand.
TCATCGAGTGTAATTTTATAGGGAGCCGTCCGCCAAACGTTGGTCAGTCTGTCGGCTATGACCATCAACTGATCTGAGGATTGTTTATTGAGTTTTTCTGAGACGCCCATTCTGGCCGAGGACAGTGAGATGAGTCCAAGTGTCTCCACAGACGCCCAACTCGGTACCCTGAAGATCTGAAAGTCGTCTATCGTGATGCCCTCCATATAAATATCCCTGCCCGTGGCCAGGTACAGCTCTGTGGACGCCCAAAAGAACTCATCCCGAAAATCAAGATCGCCATACCCTCCGGTGGAAATGGCCGGATGACCAGCCATCGCTACATTCGGGTTTTCAAAAGGCACTCTGGAATTTACAGAGGCCCATCGCCAGGCTTTTTCGGCTTTTTCCAGTAGCTGGGCAGCATATGCCGGATGGGTGGCCCGAAACAATACGGATGACTTGGCCAAAACGGCCGCAAAGTCCAGTGTGGCGGCTGTACCTTTCGCTACTACATAGCGCTCACCAGTAGCCTCTGATGGTGATACAAAATTTTCAAAACTGGCTGAGGTGGTCTTGTGATACACCCCTCCGTCTTCAGGATCCTGCATGGACTCCATCCAGCGAACGTTCCACATAATTTCATCCAGCAGGTCTGGTACCTGGTTGTCGCTCTCGGGCAGATTCCAGGTGAGAGAGTCAAAAAGACCCGAATTGTGCTGATATGCAGAGATCAGTGTATAAGTGGCAATCCCGGAATTCACCACGTACTTATTGTAGTCACCTGCATCGTACCAGCCATATGGTGTGGAGATGACCGTACCCGCTGGCCGTGAGGAACTGGCCGCACTGGCATGTACATACACCAGGGTGTCGGGATGCGCATATCCGCGGTGATAAATCCCCGAGTGGCTGGGATCAAGTGATGTGGAGGCCCGATTGTAATAGTAAGACTTAGAAGCGCTCTTGACAAGTTCCAGATAAGGGGTATGAGAAATCTCAAAAAAGTGGGAGACCGTTTCTCCACATTGAATCCGGTAGGTCCCGGACTCATTAAAAGCACTAAAATCAGCGATGGCTACTTTTTCGCCTGATTTATTCCAATATTTTGTCTCCAATAGCACCCCTTCAAAAACAGGTTCATTGGAGGAATTGATTAATGAGAAATTATTGCTGGTTGGTTCTACGATTGCGGCTTGTTTTTTGGCATGCTGCAAATAACCAATCTGATTGATACGTATGTCCGGAGTGACTTGCTCGATGTTTTGACTTTTGACCATGCAGCCAACGATCGATCCAAAAACCGACATCAATAAAAGTAAACGAGCTCTTCTGATAATATTTCCCATTGACATGGTTGATTTCGTCTCTGATTCAACGCCAGAGATCATTTCGTCACTGCTTAACAGACCTTTATGAATCATCAGCAAGGTGACGCGACATCCCAGAATCGCGCCACACTATACCAATGATAAGAAATAATACAGGTCAAAAACTGACCAAGATCTTGCCGGTAATACCGGAATGAAAGAGCCACACCGGAGGCTGTCTCCGGTGTGAGCTCATAATTAATTTAATTGAAGCCTACCCGATCCACATAGATGGTGGTGCCGGTCACACCTTCTACTTTGAAAATCCATCTGGTCACATTGGCGAGGTTCACATCAGGATAGTTAGATAGGTCCAAATTGAACTCCGTCCAGGCGCCTTCCGTGATAGTCACCGCGTTATAGTTACCCCAAACATCTGATCCGTCCGAGCCCAAAATGGCAGCAACTGATGCTCCGTTGGTACCAGGGCCTCCATAAATGGCAAACGAAAGCACACTCATACCGCTAGCATCCACACCGGTCATACCTCCGGCAGAAACTCCGCCATCACTGGCTGTAGAGAACTTCCAGGAAACACTACCAGCATAGGCTTGCTCAGTATTGGCATTATCCGAAACATCTGTATTCCAGCTCCAGTCTCCACCACCAAAGTTGACACTCTCGTCAAACATATCTATAGCTAAAGGTTTGGGGCCTCCCAGGTCAAAGCCGACACGATCCACATAAATGGTAGTACCGGTCACGCCTTCTACTTTGAAGATCCATCTGGTGACATTCGCCAGATTGACATCCGGATAGTTGGCCAAATCAATTTCAAACTCAGTCCACTCACCTTCGGAAATGGTAACAGAATTATAGTTGCCCCATACATCTGCTCCATCAGATCCAAGAATGGCCGCCAATGAAGCTCCATCTGTACCCGGACCACCGTATATCGAGAAGGCAAATACGTTCATTCCTGTGGCATCTACACCAGACATACCTCCGGCAGACACCCCACCATCGCTGGCTGTGCTATACTTCCAGGATTTACTTCCAGAATAGAATTGCTCAGTACTGGCATTGTCAGACACATCAGTATTCCAGCTCCAGTCTCCTCCTCCGAAGAATACCTCATCATCATACAAGGTAAGACCCAATGGGGCCGGACCAGCTCCAGGCACTACCACATTCACACCCAGATTAGCCGAATAGCCATGAATGGTGGTATAGGTAATACCCCCAGACTTGGTCCCCTCCGGCACACTCAGTACGATTTCAGTGGGGCTGTGGCTCACGAAATTAGCCGCAGCAATAGGGTCTACCGATGGCAGAGACAGCTGAGCCACCAAATCAAGATCGGTACCAGTGATGGTCAGATTGTCTACACCTGGCACTGCCACAGCCGGAGCTGCTGCTGTACCTATAGGCAATACGATGGTCAGCGACTGAGAGGTCACTACACTTACTGGTGATAATTGATTCAAGGTGAGTGTTCCTTTCAAAGTCATGGCAGGTACTGCCACCACAATCTTACTCGCCGCCTGGCTCACAAAGTTGTCTTTGGTGACGGTAAGATCTCCACCAAAACCAATAGAAGTCACCAGGTCCAAATCCGTACCATTGATGGTCAGGTTCTCTGTGTGTCTCACTGCTGTAGGACTCAATGAAGTCACTGCAGGCAGGGTCACGACCAATTCATTCTCAGAAGCAAAAGTCAATGGATCTGTACCTCCTGAACTAAAGATCAGGAAGCCGGTCTGAGCCTCCATGGGCACTTCCACCACCAACTCGGTCAGTGACTGACTCACAAACTCCTCTACCAATAAGCCATCCTTGAAAGTAACGCTCTCTACCCAGTTTAGCAGATCACCGGTCACCGTAATGGTGGATCCAGGCCGTGCCTCAGCAGTAATAGAAGTAATCGTCACCGGTACCTCAAAGCTCAGAGGTGATTTGGTCTCAATATCTCCGTCTTTAGTTTTGAGTGTTACCAAACCAGCTTGCGCTGCCTTAGGAACGGTAATCTCAATCAAAGTAGAAGATTTGGTCAGGAAATCTGTGATTTCTATCTCCGGCTGCAGCACGATGGCCGACACTTTGTCCAGATTCAGACCAATGAATTTAATGGTATCCCCATGCCTAACTCCGGACGGTCCGTAGCTCAGTAGCACCACTTCACTGCCCATGGTATCCTCCTCTTCGCAGGACATCAGCAAACCACTTGCGCCCAGGATGCATACCAGCGCTAGCGACAGTATGTTCAGACTATTTATATATTTTATCAATTTCATATCTGTAATAGTTATTTAAGAATCCTAAAGCTCTACTATCCGCACATTGTCGATATAGATTTCAAAGGGAGAGTTGTCCGCCGAAGGTGCTCCAAGCATCCAGAAACTCAAACTGCCTGTGTTGTCCATATTGAACTTGTTAGCAGACTCTGTGTACACCACATCACCACTGTCGTTGGTATTCATGTTGTATTTGAATTCAGTGATCGGAATGGTCACAGTAACCCACTCACCTCCAGAGTCTACAGCACCACCGGCTGATTCCCATGGTCCCCAGACCGCTCTTGGGTTGAGGTCGTTGCTCCAGATCTCATTGTTACCCCCATTGTTCCATGGCGCAAAGCAGATGTTCAAATAAGAGGCATCCCAGGTGATGATCTTCGCTTCAAATTTCAGCGCATAGTTTTCAGGTTCTCCAGGGATAAGACTGCCCTCAGGACGGCCATTTCCCTGACCCCAAAACTGGGATTCATAGTGATTGTCACCCAATGGTCCCTCCTCACGAGGGGCATCGGCGCTATAGGTACCGCTCAACTTCAGGTAGTTACCATCCAGACTGTGATCGTCCGTCACATACAAACCTGGTCTCCAGCTACCATCTGCGTTCAGATCGTCGTAGTTCAGGAAGATGTTTCGCTGATCTCTGTAATGAAAACTGGTCTCAGTAGTCCCAAAGTTTGTTTGGATGGTCAACGGACCCGGTGCAGCACCCTCAGGTATGGTTACCTCCAGGGTATTCTGATCTACTACCTCCACTACGGCTTCAGCCCCGCCTGTGAAAGTCACAGTCATTGGCTCAAAAAAGAAGTCCCCAGTGATCACAGTGGTAGCTCCTACGGAAGCATACTCGCTAACCATGGCCACAGGCATAGGCTCAGAAATTTCCACCACAAACTTGTGAGACAAAGTAGATCCATTAGAAAAAACCAACCTCAAGTCATTGGTCACCTCAGAAGGCGCCCTGCTTGGCAGGTTGACAAGGATACTTTTGTTGGTCACGTAGGTAGGAATGACGACTGCTTCCAGGTCATTGAACCACACCTCTCTGGTACCGCCCAGGTTTTCACCCATAATGGCCACCAGGTCTCCAAGAAAAGCTCCTACCAAAAGAGAATCTGAGCTTTCCGGATTGGTCACCCTCACGTAGTGAATCACCGGCTCTCCGCCTTCACTGTCTTCACATGAAGTCACGGTCATCAATCCCAGCAAAATCACCGGAATCAAGAATGTGAATATTTTTTTATCTAAAATTTTCATTTTGCAATTCGCTTTAATACAAGAATTATTCAAAAATCCACTCTACAGGCTCCTCTGACAATCTAGGGTTGGCCACCACTTCATTTTCGGGAACTGGCAACTCCATGTCAGCAGCAGAGATGACCACAGGGCTGTCTGGCTCCACCACCTCATAAAATGCAGGGTTGTTTTCATCAGCCTGTGTAGCGCCATCTATGGCCTCTACCCTATAAGCTCTTTCCTGATCATTCAGATAATCAAGTGCCTCTGAGGGTGATCTTCTGTAGAAGCGTTTCACGTCGAACCAGTTGATTCCTTCCGCTCCAAACTCCATTCTTCTCTCTGTGAGAATGTCCAAGAAAGAAATGGAAGTCCTTGGATTCAAGCCCGCACGAGCTCTGATCTCGTTGAAATAGCCAAGTGCTTCACTATTGGTGGTGCTTCCGGCTGCTCCCAGAGTAGCTTCTGCGAAAATCAGGTAAACATCTGCCATTCTCAGCATGTACTGGTTCAGTGGGGATGCCTGATTGATCACACTCGCTCCGATATCATCCTGGCTTCCTACCACATACTTCTTGATGTTGTTGCACACAGGAGATTTGTATTCCAGCTGATTGCCATCCTCATCTCTACTCACAATTTCGTAGAGGTAGCCACCTTCATCTGTGTTCATGTCCGGATAGAAATCGCCAACGGACATAAATATCCATGGCTGTCTTTTATCCAAAATCACGCTATCCAAATTACCATCATTGGCATCCATGGCTCTTACATAGTCATACGTCATGGATTTGCCACCACCCCAGGCCTCACTGTTGCCAGTGATGATACTGCTACGGGCAAATACCGCCTGACGACTGTTACCAGTACCCCACGCGCCTGAAATCCACTGCAATGCAAACAATGACTCAGAATTGTTGTCGTTCTCTGGCTTGAAGAGGTCTTCGTAGTTCGCCATCAGGGCATAGTCACTATTTTGGATCACATCCTTGGCTAGTGCTGCTGCTTCTGCAAAGTTGGCTGATGAGTTAGGATCTGAAAGGTCAGACGCCTGAGTCAGTTTTACTTTGGCCAACATCCCTTTGGCACTCCAAGAGGTTACTCTTCCAGGGCTATCTGATGTGGGCAGGTGTTCTGCTGCATACGCGAAATCGTTGGCTGTATACTGAAGCACACTCTTATAGGTGTTTCTGGGCAGCTTATAGTCACCTCCTGCGATGATCGAAGCAGGATCTTCCACGATCGGAACATCACCCCAATATTCAGCCAGGAAGTAGTAGGCCATTCCTCGGAAGAATCTGGCCTCTGCCAGACCTGCATTGATGTCTGCTTCAGGCACCCCGTATCCGCCAGCTATCCTTGGCATATCTGCCAAAATCACATTGGTACGTGCTATGATAGAGTAAAGACTCGCCCATGAGTTGGAAACAATACTATTGGCAGGAGTAAAAGTGAAGAAGAAAAACTGTCCTTCATCCTGATAATCCTGATACATGTCTCCAGACAAGCCATCGCCAGCCGCCCATGAAAACTTATCGTTGAAATTGAACCATGGCCGACCGTAAAGTGTGGCTGTCACCGTTCTGATTTGCTCCTTGTTCTGATAAAACCCATCCAGAACAGGGTTGTCCTCCGGAAGTACTTCCAGAAATTGCTCACCACATGAGCTCATAGCGAATATGAGTACCGTGGCTATATAAAATTTAATTGCTCTTTTCATTTTTGAATACTTTTAGATTCTAAAATCTCAGCTTAGAAAGTAATGCTGGTTCCCAATGTGACCACTCTTGGAGATGGGTATCTTCCCATGTCCACATTCTGCAACAGTGCATTTTGGTTGAAAGCACCGATCTCAGGATCAAGTCCTGTGTAGTTGGTGAATGTGTAAAGGTTCTGAGCATTTACATACACACGCATTGAGCTTACTTTCACTTTGTTCAACATACCTTTTGGCAGCTGGTAAGACAAGCTTACGTTCTGAAGACGCAAGTAAGATCCATCTTCGATCCACCTGTCAGACATACGGTCGTTGGTGTTGTTGTCTGTAGGAGAAAATCTCGGGATATCTGTTCCCGGATTGGCCAGTCTGATGTCATCAGGGTTTGTCATGTCAGCATCAGGATCATCAGGATTGATGAACTCTACACGAGCTCTGTTCACCACTGTAGCCGCCTGGTTGTTGTTGAGACTTGACATTCCTTCGTTTCTCACACGCTGGAAGTTCAGGATTTTACCACCATAAGAACCTGTGAAGTATACATTCAGGGTGAGCCCCGCATAAGAGAATGTGTTGTTGATACCTCCAGTAAACTTAGGGTTAGGGTTTCCGATGCTGGTCTGGTCGTTTACATCGATCACACCGTCTCCGTTCAAGTCTTTGAACTTCTGATCTCCTATCCATACTCCATCACGCTGATGAATGAGGTTTTGATTGCCCTCTATGGACTGATCATCCACCTGTGTAGGGGAGTTTCTGATGTCCTCAGCATCTGTAAAGATTCCATCTGTCTGATATCCGTAGAACGATCCGATAGGGTTACCTGACGTTGTGCGCGTCACTGTCTGGAAGCCGGCATACCAGTAAAGGTTCTGAGTATATGGCTGATCGATGTTCAGTACCTTGTTTCTGTTCATTGTATAAGCGATATCTGTTGTCCATGAGAACTTGTTCGCCTCTATGTTTCTGGTGTTCAAAGAAATCTCGATTCCTTTGTTTTCCATCTGGCCCACATTGTAATAGGGAGCCCCTATATCTCCTCTGATAGAAGCAGGAATGGAAGTCAATTCCAGCAAAAGATCTCTCGACTGTCTGTTGTATGCATCCACGGTCAGGTCGATACGGCCTGCCCATAATGAAAGGTCCACTCCAAGGTTCATTTGTCTTGACGCTTCCCATTTCACATCGGGGTTAGCAAACCTTGAGTTTCTACTACCAGTACCTATCCAGGTATTTTCTGTGGTTAGACCTGAGCCGTAAGCATAGTTGGCAATGCTCTGGTTTCCTACCTCACCATATCCCAAACGCAATTTCAAATCTGAAAGCACCTTGGATTTAGGCATAAACTCTTCGTTCATCACTCTCCACGCAAATGAAGCAGATGGGAAGAATCCATATTTATTATTAGGTCCGAACCTCGATGATCCATCATAACGACCTGTCACGGTGAAGAGGTATTTATCAGACAATATGTAGTTCAGTCTCGTATAGTATGAAGACAAGGTATTCGCTCCCTGATAACCGCCAATTGGGTTGGCAGAGTTTTGTCCCTGGTTAGGAGTAGTAATGTTCTCATCTACAAAACCTGTCTTCTGAAAACTTGAACCTCTGTAGGTACTTTTCTGAGCTTCCTGTCCGAGCAGTGCGGTGAAATCGTGAATTCCAGACTGCAGGGTGTAAGTGAAATAGTTTTTCACCAGCCAGAAATCTCCAGTGCTCTCCGATTGGTTAAGGCTGTTCACATCATTGGAAAGTACCCCCCACTGATAGGTAGGATGAAAAGCTCTGTTCAATGAGTGGTTTTTGCTGATACCGTACTCTGTTCTAAATTTAAGACCTTTCATCAATTGCAGGTCCGCGAAGAAGTTGGCATACAGTTGCTCTCTTTCAAGCGTGTTATTTCTCATCAAAGCCAATGCCACCGGGTTGGCGCCTATTTCTGCTGAGTTAGCAGTAGGTCCCGCAAAATTGCCATCCAAATCCCGAACAGGTACTGCAGGAGACATCACCAATGACTGGGCGATTACACCATCTCCACCGTCATTCAGGGTGATGACCTCATCAATATCGGCATAAGAAATACTTGTTCCCACCTTAGCCCACTCGTTGACTTTGGCATCTACATTCAATCGCATAGAAACTCTTTCGAATCCTGAGCCGATGATGATTCCATCCTGAGAAAAATATCCTCCTGACAAGGCATAAGTAAAGGCGTCATTACCACCAGCAAACGACATCTGATGACTCTGCATTGGCGCTACCTCAAACACCTCTTCCTGCCAGTCTGTACCTTCTCCCAATATGGATGGATCCAGGAATCTTTCATTCACATTGATTCCGTCAATCTCGGTGCTCACCGAATTCTGAAATTCAGCGTATTCACGCAAATTCATCATGTCTACCTTTTTAGGCAATGACTGAAAAGCATAATAACCATCATAGGTGATCATGGCTTCTCCGGACTTCCCTCTTCGGGTAGTTACCATCACCACTCCATTGGCTGCTCGTGAACCGTAGATGGCAGTGGCCGAAGCATCTTTCAACACTTCTATACTTACAATGTCATTGGGGTTGATAGCGGCCAAAGGATTCACCTTATTTTGACCATTGGCTCCACCTGACCAGTCGAAACCAGTGATGGTAGGACCACCGCCATCGATAGGAATACCATCGATTACGTACAGAGGCTCATTGCCTCCACTCACCGAACTGGTACCACGTATACGAATAGAAACGGCTCCACCTGGAGCACCCGAGTTTTGGTTCACCTGTACTCCGGCGATTCTACCCTGAAGTGCCTGGTCCATGTTGGTGACCACCGTACCTCTGAGTTTGTCTCCTGAAATAGAAGCTACAGCTCCGGTCAGGTCACTCTTCTTTTGAGTACCATAGCCTACCACCACTACTTCTTCCAAAGTGGAGATGTCTATGTCCAAAGTCACATCAATACTCGACCTGGTTCCGACAGGGAATTCCTGTGTCTTAAAACCAACAAAAGAAACCACGAGGGTAGCGTCCTCCGGGACACTAATCTTGTAGTTGCCATCAATATCTGTGATGGTTCCGTTTGTTGTACCTTTCACTAAGACTGTCACCCCCGGAAGAGTGCTGCCATCTTCTCCCGAAGTAATCACTCCGGAGATTGTTCTTTCCTGACCGAATGCTGTGGTTACACTCAGCGAGAGGGTAAGGAAAGTCATGAAACAAACTCCCATTAATCGCTTAATAGAACTTTGAATCATTTCACTTCTACTGTAAACCTTTCTCATAAAATTGACATTTTAAAAAAATCAAAATTCATTACCATTTAGTTGTTAACACTTCAAAAAAGCATACTTCGTGTATTCGACTTTTATCGAATAATCAATATTAAGCGTTAGCAAACTCCCTTAGGTGCATCATTTGCTTACAAAAGGGTATCAAAATGTAAAAGTGTAATTTTGAGTACCTAAAAGCCCTTTTAAGGCTTGAAACGGACATTCTCAATTGTATTATTCGAAGGAATAGCGCGGCGGTGAATTGGGATATTCTACAACTAAGGGGCAAAAAAAAGAAAATTCGTTACTGAAAACGCTTGCTCATTGAAAAATCAATAGCTATTAGGTCGAAATACTGCCAAAGCTGTCCGAAGGGGTATGAAATGTTGATATTAGGGCTACTTTTCGCCCTTTTGGGCAGTGGCCTGAGCTGCATACTTCGATGGAAGCATTTTATACTCCATCTTGAAGTACTTGGTGAAATACTTGGGGTTATTGAACCCAACTTTATAAGCCACTTCCGCCACATTGAGCTGGCTCCGCTCTAAAAGGGCGGCAGCTCGTTTGATCCTGATGGAGCGGATAAACTCTATCGGGGTTTTCCCGGTCAGTTCGAGTGTCTTTTTATAAAGCTGACCCCTGCTCACCGCCAGTTCCCGGCTAAGCTCCTGTACGGAGAAATCCGAGTTGGAAATATTGACCTCTACCAGCTCCATCGCCTTCATGATAAACTGCTCGTCCAGAGAGGTAATCTCGATCTCACGAGGCTTGGCTTCTATACGATGTTCCGAAGCAAAAATGAGTTTTTGAAGCTGCACCGCTGAGCGAATGCTTTGTACCAGTATTTCGAAATTGAAGGGCTTGGTAATGTATTCGATGGCTCCGGCTTCAAACCCCTCCAGCTTTTGATCGTCAGAGTAATGGGCTGTCAGCAAGATCACGGGAATGTGCCCCGTGCGTGGATCACCTTTGATCTTCTTACAAAGTTCTATTCCATTGATCTCAGGCATCATGATATCAGACACCACCAAATCAGGCTGAAAATTCAGGATCTTCTTCCAGGCTGCCTTGCCATTGGGTGCCTCATAGATGTTGTAGAGTCTTTCCAGGTTATCTTTCAGGTAAAACCTAAAATCATCATTGTCATCGGCCAAAAGGATGGTTGCCTTTGAGGCTTCGTGTGGCAGCGGCACTGACTCTTCCATGAAATCATCCACCACATCCTGAACTTTGTAGTCACCGGACAGCTTTTTCATGGGGAGTTCAAAAATGAACGAGCTGCCTTTTTCCATTTCGCTTTCTACCCAGATGTTTCCACCGTGCATTTCCACAAACTCCTTGGTAATGGACAAACCAATACCGCTTCCATGGTTGAGATTTGCTGTATGCTTGTTGTCCACCTGGAAAAACCTGTTGAATATATCTCCCTGACGCTCTTTGGGTATACCAATACCATCGTCGGTCACACTAAAACGAATGGTGTGAATGTCTTCCCTGTAAGCAATGTCACTGACTTTCACCACTACCCTACCTCCCGTATGAGTAAACTTAAAGGCATTTGAAAGGAGGTTAAACATGATCTTTTCCATCTTGTCCCGATCAAACAAAGTCAGGAACTCCGATAGGTTGCTTTCAAAATCCAGCCGAACACGGCGGTCAGCCGAAAGGTCAGAAAACGACTCTACAATGCTATTTGTAAAATCAATCACATCTCCGGTAGCCAATGAGATTCTGTGCTGATTGGCCTCCATCTTTCTGAAATCCAGCAACTGATTGACCAGTGTTAACAACCTTTTGGCATTCCTGAAAATCAACTGAAAGTGCTTTTGATCCTGTGGATCTGTGCTTTTCTTCAGCATGCGCTCGATTGGAGTGAGGATGAGGGTGAGTGGCGTGCGAAACTCATGGCTGATGTTGGTGAAGAATTTGATCTTCATCATATCCAACTCATGGAGGCGCGTGGCTTCCATCTGATCCTGTGTGACCTTGGCACGAAAACGCTCCTTCTGAATGATCGCCCTGCGTGTAAGGAAGAGTACCAGGAGAACAAAGAGAACATAGATCAAATTGGCCAGAGGAGTCTTCCAAAAAGGGGTCAGAATCACGATATCGATGGCTATGGGCTCATCGCTCCATTGATGCGTCCTGTCAGAGGCCATTACCTCAAAACGATAGTTTCCCGGATCCAGGTTCGTATAATTGGCACGGTGTACATTGGCCCGCTGTATCCAGTCCTGATCAAAACCCACCAACCGATACTTGTACACGGTATTTTCCTGTTGGTAAAAATTGAGGGAGGTAAACTCCAGCGTAAAAGAATTTTCGGAGGGCTCCAGCACGAGTTTTTCTACGTTATTAATACCTCGTTCAAACCACTTTCTTCCGTTATATTCATCTCCGGGCTTAATGAGCCTGTTGGACAGGTAAAAATCCAGAAAGACGAGTTTGTTTTCCTCGTTGGTCACTTTGATGGCTTCCGGATCAAACACGTTTAGCCCGTTTTTACCACCAAAAGCCAAATGGCCATTTTTGAGTCTGAGGGCAGACCGCTCGTTGAACATATCACCCTGAAGTCCGTCAGAAATATCAAAATTCTCGAAAATTGGCGCCTCGTTTTCAAAATGAAGTTTGGACAGTCCCGTATAAGTACCCAGCCAGATGTTGCCATCCAAATCTTCCATGACCGAGGTAACGATGTTTTCCGGCAACCCATCTTCCTTCACAAAGGAGTCAAAATCGTTCGTCGCCCTGTTGAACCGGCTCAAACCATACATGGTACCTACCCAAATACTATTTTCATGATCGCAGTAGATATCCAAAATGGAGTTATTCACCAAAGAGCGGTCATTTCCCTCCTCCTTGAGCAAGTGAGTCATGGTGCCATCTGCATAGTTATAGGCCTCTATTCCATAGCCTGTCCCTATCCAGATATTCCCATCCTTATCTTCACACAGTGAGGTCACATAGTTTGAGTGTATCCCCTGATTGTCCAGCCCAAAATGGTGAATTTTGTTAAAATCCGCATCGTACACATCTACACCACCTTTGAGCGTTCCTACCCAGATCAACCCTCTGGAATCGAGGAGCAGGTTCCAAATGCTGTTATCACTAATGGAGTTGGAATCTTCAGGGTTGTGATAATAGGCCTTGAATTTCTTACCATCGAAATAATTCAACCCTCCAAAGTAAGTCCCCAACCAGAGCCCCCCATTAGCGCCCGGTGCCATGCTGACTACAATGTCTGAGCTGATACTTTTTGGATCATTCTCTTTGTGTCTGTAATTGGTAAACTCCCCTTTTCTCAGGTCAAAGTGAACCAACCCACCTCCATCTGTGCCTATCCAGAGATTACCCTCGTCATCCTCTACCAGGGGCCAGATGTCATTGGCATTGGGCGTTTGATTATCCGTTTGTTTATAGAAATTAAATGACACTGACTTAGGCGAAAAGTAGTTGACTCCTCCCTTGTTGGTACCTATCCACACGAGACCAGTACGGTCCTGATAGAGCGCAATGATGCTGTTGTGACTGAGTGACCTGGGATCCGAAGGGTTGTTGCTAAAGCTCTGCAACTTCCAATCAGCTTTGGAGATCATGGTGAGCCCGCCATGATCCGCTCCGATGATAATGCGCTCAGATTCGTCCTGAATGATACCTGTGACGAGGTTAGATCCAAGATCTTTATTATCTAAATGAATACAGGTGCCTACCGATGGGCGGTAATAGCAAACCCCAAAAGAGTATGCCGAGCTGTAAAACCAATAATCTCCATCCTTGTCAATGAAGACCGTCAGTCCCTGAATATTCGCGATGTGCTCGGGATAACGCATAAAGCTGCTGTTTCGCAAATCAGACACATCTGCCAGTTCTATTTCACCATCCAAATGCACGAGGGCCATATTGCCCTTATTGTCGGGTTGTACAGAGGATACATCCCGGTACGCACCTCCGTAGTGATAAATCTCTTTGGTGTCACTCAGGTATTTTTTCACCCCGATGTTATCAATCACAAACCAGAAGTTGCCCAATCCATCCTTTACCATGACGCTCAGGTTGTAATGATTGATGTCTAGCTCAGCCAGCAGCGGCCGGATATCTACATAGCTTTCCTTGTAGATATCGTAAGCAAAAACTCCGTAATCAGATTTGATCCAAAGATATCCTTCCGGGCCTTCTTTGATCCAGACGATATTTTGATCACTTAAGGAGAATGAGTTATCATCTTCATGCTCAATGACTTTAATGCTATTGCCATCATACCTATTGAGACCAGAACGGGTGCCAAACCACATGAAGCCCAGCTGATCTTTGTAAATGGAAGTGACACGATTATGCGACAACCCATCTCGGGTATCCAGCTTTTCGAAACGAATCTGTGAGAATTGTCCAAAGCTGACTTGTGTAAACACCAGCCAGAAGAGCACCAACAAAAGTTTAATGTTGCGCATTTTCGTCATTTTGGGTTGGCAATGGGGTTGGTACTCAATATAATCATTTGCATTGAAAGTATCCTTACAATTTAGACGAGAGGCCTAGTTTGCAGAGAGCCTAAACATGAGCACATCATGGCCAGGAATACTCGCTTTGAGTACTTTTTTAGTGGTCCCCTGCTGCTTCCCGGACCATACATTCAATAAGTCATAAGTGTTTCGGGTAAAATCAAAGGTATAGTCAAAATCAGGATCTTTCATTGGATTTGATTTCCAATCAAAATTAAGGTCCAATGGCTCCACAGCTCGGTTCAAGAAACAAACTGCCAGGTCTCCTTTTGCCAGAGGCTTCACCCACACTTCAAAATTTTCATCATCAATGTGCTTAAATGCCTGAATTCCCAGAGTATCCTGATCGATCGCTATCACTTCCTTATTCGTGAGGATAGCGATGGTCTCCGGGGACATATTCCGAAGGTCGTTACCGGCTATGAGCGGTGCAGCCATCATGGCCCAGAGCGAAAAGTGCGCACGATCTTCATTCACGGTCATTCCATTGCCTATCTCCATCATATCCGGATCATTCCAATGGTCTGGCCCCGCATACTTTCTAATGTCCTTTCTCATATCCAGGATCTGAAGCACTCCCCAGCTGGACCATGTACCGTGGTTATATTCACAGTCGAAGCAGTTGTAGATATCTCCGGTAGTGCGCCACAGGTGACCAATGGGCCCAGCCCACTCCCAGGGCTGATTGTCTCCCCACTCACATATACTCAGTACTATCGGCCTTCCTGCTTCATACAGGGCATCTCTCATGGTCAGATAAGCGCCCTCAGCTTTGAGTCCTTCTGTATTACACCAGTCATATTTCAGATAATCCACACCCCAGCTGGCGTACCGCTGTGCATCCTGATACTCACGCCCCCTGCTGCCGGGCCGACCACCACACGTTTGCCATCCGGCATCCGAGTAGATCCCAAACTTCAGGCCTTTAGAATGTATGTAGTCTGCAAGCGCCTTTATACCGGAAGGAAACCTGACCGGATCGGGCTGGATGAACCCAAGGCTATCCCGTTCACCATGCCAGCAGTCATCGATCACGATGTATTCATAACCAGCATCTTTGAGTCCACTCGCCACCATGGCATCTGCGGTCTCCCTGATGAGACTTTCGGTCACATCACAAGAAAATTTATTCCAACTGTTCCACCCCATAGGAGGAGTAAGCGCCAGTCCGTCAAACTTCTGGGCACCTGCCAGAAACACGCTCAGGGTAAATATTATTGACAAGGTAGTTTTCATGGTCTCTTGAAAATTGCTGGTTGATCTAATGACACTTATTGATCTGTTCTAAAAGGCACCGCAGGTAAGCCTTCCTTGTTGTACAGATTACAGGCAGGATTGTCCGCCCAGGCATATCTGACATACTCAGGGTTGGCAATCTGATCATTCCAGACCACCACCTGGTCGCCTTCTATTTTGGCTTCTGCCCAGACAAACTGCTTGTCGGCACCCGCTATAGCGAAACCCACAGGATCCCCAGAAGTGGTCATCAAACCACTACCCACCTGATCGAAACTGAGAATGATGCGGTCTCCCTGTATTTCCTGTGAACTAAAAGATGGCCCTGAAAAAACAACCTCCTCATTGAAAACCACTTTGCGCGCCGCAGCCCATAGTCTCCTACCAACATCCTGCTTGTTTCTGGGGTGAATGTCATTGGCCTCCCCAATATCTATGATGGTAGCCATTCCGGTATTGGGCAACTGTAGTGCCTGAGTCTGAGCTTCGCGAAGTTCGGCCCACTGACTCTCCTGTGGCAGATCTTTTCTTTCCATAAAATTGGCTAACTGAACAAAGAGGAAAGGAAAATTGCCCTGACGCCAGCGAATCCTCCAGTCTTCGATCATGGCCTCAAAGAGCTCATTGTAAAGGTGGGGTTTATCAGCATTGCTTTCCCCCTGGTACCATATAGCTCCGCGAATGCCATAGCCCGCTATTGGCTGAATCATGCCATTATACAACACTCCCGGCTTCCAGTTGAACCGCTCCACTTTCGGCATGGCCGGTTCAAGGGTATTAGAGTACTTCCATTCTCCCTCAAGGCTCTGCTTCTTACCAGATGCCTCCAGCCACATCTCTCCAGATCGACCGATCCACACCCTGTTATCCCAACTGTTGCTGGCACGAATGGCAATCACATTATCTCCCTTTCGGGCAATATCCGGAGATATCTCCACTATCCCTGTGCTGTCCTGCCAGCTTTCTTTTGATACCAATTGTCCATTCATAAAAACCGAACACAGCTGGGTAATCTCACCCATATAGAGCCGCACTCCCTTGGCAGACTTCAAATTGACATGCTTTCTCACCCACACAAAATCCATAATAGGCTCCTTGTTGGGCAATGAGACCGTCTTCCACGCTGAATCATCATACTCCACCAAATGAGCTCCCAAAGACATGAAAGAGGTTTCATCCCCAATCAACTCCCATTTAAGCTTTTCTCTATCATCATTGGCCTTCTTCAGTGCTTCCCAATCTATAGTAGCATCCAGCATTTCGGCTGCTGTCTTTTCATACCCGGGCACTTCCAATAAGCGCTCGGCTGAGGTCCAGGCCTCAGCAGGAGTGCCGCCCCAGTTGCTCTGGATCAGCCCCACGGGTACACCTTTCTCCAGGTGATTACTCTTGGCAAAGAACCATCCTACAGCGGAAATATCTGCAGCGGTTTTCGGGCCCGCGACTCTCCACTCTCCTCCACTGATATTATCCTGAGGTGATAAAGCCAGTTCTCTGGGTACATCAAAAAATCTGATCTGAGGATAGTCACTATCCGCGATCTCAGCTTCCCAGTTATTAATCTTTCCCCCTAGCTTCCACTCCATATTGGACTGGCCACCAGCCACCCACACATCACCAAACCACACATCTGTCAGCTCTATCCGAGTGGATGCCTTCACCGCTACGGTATAGGGCCCTCCTGCTACATGAGAAGGGTAAAGAACCTCCCATTTGCCTTCCGGACTTGTTTTGGTAGTCACGGCAAATCCATCAACCTCTACAGATATCTGCTCATTAGGTGCTGCCCATCCCCAAAATCTAACATTTTGATCGCGCTGGAGCACCATATGATCCCCGAAGACCTGAGGTAGCACAAGCTGAGCCTCAGCCCATGAGGGCATCACAAGCATAAAAATTACGATGGTTAAAGGTCTGAACAATCTGATCATGGCTGTAAGCTATTACTTATCACTACTCTTTAGGGCTTTTCCTCGCTTGTAAGGGTTATTCATGTCTTTCTCAAAGTAAGTCAAAGGGTCTTCGTCAAACTTCTGAAAGTCCGGTACACTGGGGTGCCCGGCATAGGGAGCGTAATGGTGTGTGGTGTTGGCATTGCGCCATACCAGCACCCATGCAATGTCTATTTCCTGGTCGTTGGCTTTGATGGGGTTCAGAATAATCTCCGTAAACCAATCGGGCTTAGTCACACCCTCCAGGCCCGTCTCTGTCAAGGCTGCCACTTTTCCTTTTTCCCGGGCTATTTTAGTAATTAGTTTGAGGCTCTGAATGAAATTTTCCTGCTGCTCCGGGGTATTCGGGCCACCAATGCGGCCTACATCTCCATAGTTATCTATGCCAATGATGTCTACATACTCATCACCAGGATACCCATACAGGTAATTCTGCTCAGGAATGGTATCTAACCGCAGGCGGCTCCTGTCTGGTGAAAAGGCATAAAGCAAGTGATGGATGTTCTTTTCATTTTTGAGGTAATCAACTGTAAACTGAAAAAGCGCTATGTACTCTGCTTCAGTGCAGTTGCCTTTTCCCCACCAAAACCAGTCTCCATTATGCTCATGCCAGGGTCTGAATACGATGGGAATTCGTGTGAATGTAGTTCGCATGCCCTCGAGCATCTCGGCCAGCAAATCCAGTTGCTCTACAAATTCGGCATGTTTGGATCCTCCCGGCAAAATATCCGCCACCGACGGGGTTTTATCCCAACTGTTAGTACCAGTAGTCAGGTTGTCCAGATGCCAGGAAAGGGTATTGATCGTACCCATTTTGTAAGCCTTCTTTATCCATGTCTTCATATTACTGAAACGGATGTCATCCAGGTTGCTTTCGCGATCCAGACGGCTTCCCACATCCCAGCCATGCACCGCCGGGAAGCTTCCAGCGGTTTCCTTCACATCCGAACGTCCCTCCTCGGCCTTCCAGCCCACTCCATAGGCCTGATCATCCTGATGACCAAACATGAAGCCTTGTGAGGAAATCGCATGCAAATTGGTAAGTAGGTTTCGCGTTTTTTTGGTGGCCTTTTGATCAATAGGCGTCTGGGCAGATAATGATAACCCAAGCAATAGAAAAGATAGGTATGAAATGCGCTTTTTGTAGTTCATCGCTGGTTAATAGTCACTGAAAATATTTCAAAATGAATGATCCAATGCTCCGCTTTCATATGAAGTTTCAAAAAAAAGAGCCATCGAATGGCTCTTCTTTTAAAAGGTAAGTATGAAGAGGATACTATCGTATCAACTATGCTAATATTATCAATAACAATTGCGCTTTATAATTTATGAACATTTGATCCCTCTATTAAAGCCTTTTGATACGCTGACCACACCGTGAAAGCAAAATAACCGATGCCCAAAGCTCCTTTCAGGGCAAGCGCTCGTACAGTTCCAGCAGTGCGCGACCATTGTGGTAGGGGCATTTCCAGGGGCCCGCTTTGTCTTCATCCAAAACCACCTGCCCGGTCCTGGTCACTCTCCAGTGCCACTCGCCTTTTGGATCAATGAGCCTGGTTTTGATGAAACTCCAGGTTTTCTCAGCTTCCCTGAGATAACGCTCTTCTCCACTGATCTGCCAGGCATTGATCAAACCCACCAATGCCTCCGCCTGTGGCCACCAATGCTTGTCCGTATCTGTCAACCCCTCCGGGCCAGCTTCATTCATCAGACCACCATCATCGTCCATGCCCTCCAAAGATGCGTCAGTCATCTTCAGCGCCAACGCCCTGGTAGAGGAAATAAGACCCGAATCCTGATGCACCTCAGCTGCCTCACACAAGAGCCAGCTCCCTTCTATGTCATGACCAAAGGATACTTCGTGCGATTGTAGCTCCCATTGATCATTGAAGAATAAATGGAAATGATTGGTGTCCGAAATAAACTTTGTGGACATTAACTCCACCAGGTTCTGAAGGGCTTTTTTCAAAGGTTCATGCTCCCACACCATCAGCAGATTGGTATAGGCTTCCAACACATGCAGATGCGTATTCATGGTCTTGGTAGCATTCATGTCCTTGTCACTCAGGCGAACGTCAGACAGTACCCCCCACTGGCGATCGAAAGCTTCAAAATATCCGTTGTCCTGTTTATCCAGACTGTGGGTTTCCAATAGGTTAAACAAGGTCACAGCGTGCTCCAAAGCCTGACCTTGTGGAGCTATTTTATGGTATTCACTAAAGGCATAAATCGCAAACGCCTGGGCATACACCTGCTTTTTATCATTGGAAACATGCCCTGTATGATCCAGCGTCCAATAGACCCCTCCGAACTCTGGATCCATAAAATGCTCTACGATGTACTGATATGCCCTGTCAGCAACCTTTTTATGCTCGCTGTTTTGAGTGACCTGATAAGCCGCAGAAAAGGTCCACAAGATTCGCGTGTTGAGAATGATGGCCTTATCCGCCTTTGGGTGGAGCTGGTCATGGCCGTCAATGCGCCCATAAAATCCTCCCCACTCCTCATCCACCATCCTGCTCTGCCAAAAATCCAGAACATTTTCATTCAGGACTTTATAGAGTTCGCTTTTTACAATCATTCTTCTCTATCACTTCCTTCAGACCCTACCTACCTTTTCAAGCAATTTTTTGGTGGCTTTGATGCCGTCTGCCTCGGACAATACGTTCCCTTCATATTCCACACCCACGTAGCCTGTAAACCCGGCATCCTTCACAATTTTCATCATGCGCTCATAATCAGTATGGGTCTCATTGCCTTCCTGATCAAAGTCATGAGACTTGGCACTCACACCTTTGGCAAACGGCATAAGTTCTTTCACACCCTGATAGCGGTCATACTCTCTGATGCAGTTGCCATGTCCACCTTCTACACAGAAGTTGCCAAAATCAGGAAGGGTACCACAATAATCGCTGGCCACTTCCGCAATCACGCTACTGAGCCATTGACCATCGGACGAATAACCACCGTGATTCTCCACGATCACATTAATTCCGTTATCCTGACCATAGGCCGTCAGTCTGCCCAGCCCGTCTATGGCAGCCGCTTTCACTTCTTCGGCAGTACCATTGCCAGCTGCATTCACGCGAATGGAGTGACATCCGAGGGTCTTCGCGGCATCCACCCAACCATAGTGATTTTCCACCGCCTGGGTTCGTGCCGCTTCATCAGTATCGCCCAGATTGCCTTCCCGGTCACACATGATCATTAAACTTTTCACCCCTTGATCGTCACATTGCTTTCTCAAATCCTTCCAGAATTGAAGGTCATTCTTCTTTGAGTAATAGAAGACATTCACATACTCCACCGCATTGATCCCGAAATCCCTTTTGGCAATTGTGGGGAAATCAACGGGATTGAGTACCCCCTGCAAAACTTTGTCGGGATGTTCATCCCATAGCTTTCCGAAATTTTCCCATGAGCTCAGTCCTTCACCAAAAAATGATTTATGTAAAGACCACTGGGCCAATGAGATATTGAAAAATAGCGCTGCCGCTTTTTCTTCTGAAGACGCCTCGGCTGACTGCTCCTTTTTACCAGGGCCACAAGCAGATACAAGATTAGCACCTCCAAATAAGGCAAGTCCGGTGCTGGCTGCACCTAGGGTTTTAATTACATTTCGTCGATTGGATTTCATTCTTTTGATGGGTTTATGGAAAATTTGATTTCGTTTATTCCGAGTTGGTACGCACCTTCGGAGGATTTCAATATAAAGTATAAATCGTAAGTCCCGCTGGTATTCAACTCCATTCTTGCTTCTCTACCGGACTGGACCGGGTTCAAACCCACCTTGCCGGCCAATGGGCCATCGGGGGTATCCAGGTACAGAGCTATTTCAACAGGAGCCACGGTTTCGTTAGCCTCTGAGAAGAAATAAGCCACGGATAAGCTACTGATGTTGGTAAGATCTACGCCACGATAAACCATAGTGGGATTGCTACCACTATTCACCACAAATCGGGCATCTCCATTCTCTACAGGCCCCACAATGGATAGATCAATCAGCTCATCTGCCTGCTCCGCCTGTAGCACAGGTATGGACAGTGTTTTTTCTATGGTGCCTGTAAGCTTATCCACTCCGGGATTTCCATCATCTGTATAAGAAGCAGAAATACGAAGGTGTTCGTCAGTCATGCCCGTAGTGCTCAATCTCCCTTTCACACCAATAGACTCAAATTCATCCTCCACCGGATCATTGACTGAAAAGATATAGTCCACGATCTGTTTGGCAGCTGCCATGCTAAAGTCCGGGTGGCCGATCATCATACCATCGCCCCATACGCCACTTCCTCCATTGATGATCTTCTTTGCCAGAAGCTCTATGGCAATGTAATCCTGGTCATATTTCTCTGCGATCTGATAAAAGCTTGGCCCAATGGACTGTTCGTCTAGCTTATGACAGCTCTTGCAATCACTCGCCTGGATCAACTGAAGCCCTGGAGCCAACCCTTTGGTGTTTTCGGCATCCAATGCGGCCAGACTTGCAGGTGCCCTGTTGTCACTTCCGTTGTATTTGGATAACCCTACCGTCACCCGGTCGGGCGCAATCCCATCACCGAGGATTCCATCCTCAACGTCTGTCACCAGTACCTCATAAACCACCGGCCGGCCTGGCCAGTAGAAGGATTGATTATCAGCAAATTGTATAGACACCTGCGGAGCGGTATTGCCGGCAATCACCTGCATCTGATCGGTGGATGTGGCACCGTGCTCATCTCTGGTCAGTAGCTGTACTTCATAAGTTCCTGCTTTGGTCAGGTTGATCTCATTCAGATCTCCCTCCAGGCTAAAGTTTTCAGGCCCGGTAACCTGCCAGCTGTGCGCAAGCTGGGCCCGGTCGTCCGGATCAGAGGATTCTTTAGCAGAAAGCATCAGCTTTAAAGGCAATGCTCCATTGGTCACCGTCTCCGCAATACGGGCTACCGGCGGACGGTTACCATTGATAAAATGAAGCTTGATCAGCTTAGAGTCGCGGTTGTCCGTAAAATAGCCAATGCCATACTCCAGCACATAAAGTGCTCCGTCCGGGCCAAAAGCCATGTCAATAGGCGAGGCTAAAGTGGTCTGATCCAGGAATGGCTCTATGGACAGGAAATTGCCTTCTTTATCTTGCGAAACCACCTTGATCCAATCCCTCGCCCAGTCGAATGCGAAAAGTTTGTGATGGAAATATTCTGGGAATTCATACCCGTGTCTCCGGGTATTGTCATAATCATACACCTCGCCAACTCCCACAGATCGTGAGCCTTTCCCCACGCCGGGAAACTGCGCTGTCTCATCGAAAGTATAATACACCATGGCAGGCACCGCCGGAGGCAAATTCACAGCGCCCGTATTATTCACAGAAGTGTTCCTGGGAGCAGATGGATCGAACCGTGGGCCCAATTCGCCAGTTTCAAAATCATAATCGGCATACGCCAGGTTATTGGCATTGAAATAAGGCCAACCATAATTGCCCGGCCGGGTGGCAAAATTAATTTCGTCATGAGCTGTAGGCCCGCGTTCAGAAGTTACGTTACCATCAGGGCCCACATCTCCCCAGTAGAGCCATCCTTTGTCTTGATTGATCGCCACTGTAAAGGGATTTCTGGCCCCCATAACGTAAATCTCTGGCAGGCCTTCGGTGGTATCTTGGGGAAACAAATTGCCCTCCGGAATGGTGTACGTACCGTCTTTCTCAGGGTGGATTCTCAGGATTTTGCCTCTTTTATCCATCGTATTGGAAGATGACTTTTGCGAATCAAAAGCCGAGCGACCAGGTCGTTCATCGAGTGGAGTAAAGCCATCTGACGCTCGGGAGAAGGTATTATCTCCTGTAGCGATGTACAAATTTCCTTCACGATCAAACTCCAGGTCACCTGCCGAATGGCAGCACTCATCCCGCTGAGTGGGGATTTCTATAATGACCTTCTCGGAATCCCTATCGAATCCTTCCGAAGTGAAACAAAACCGTGAAACATGCTGCTTGGGCTCATCGCCAGGCGGCGAATAAAATACATACGCCCAGTGGTTTTCTTTATAATTGGGATCCAATACCATACCCAGCAGGCCATCCTCCTCCCCGGTGTACACCTCCAGCTTATCTATTTCTTCTGACTGGCCGGTACCCGGATCATACCTGTTGATAGTACCCTTTCGCTCGATCCAATACACCACGGAGTTTTCCGTCACCACCAGGGCCATGGGCTCCCGCAAGGGTGCCACCAGCACCTCGCGCACCAGTCGATCCATCCCAGGCCTGACCCTGGTCTTTGCTCTGGAATAATCTGGAAATGAGATGCCCAAAGCAGGATTTTCTTCGCATTGAATTTGCGCTGTTTTGCTTTCCAAAAACCCTGTGATCTGTCCCCAGTTGTAGATGGTATCCCTGCAACTAAAGGTCACGAGTCCGCCAGCTTCCAGGTAGCGCTCGATGTATGAGCGCTCGTCGAAGCCCAGATCCGTCACTGGCGTGCCCAGGTATAAGTGACTCGCCTTAGTCAGTATTTTCTCATCCAGCTTCTCCACATTCGTCACAGAATCAAATGCCTCTGTCTGCAAGGTTGACGCGTCGGGAGCCCGTATCACCAGCAGCGATTCCCTGCTTTGGCAACTGCCAATGACCCCTAAGCAGATGACACTTAACAGTAGGTTAGAATAATGGGATAGCCCTTTTTGACTCTTTTTACCTATTAGCATTCAACTCCATTTTTACTTTTTGCATGAACTTCTCGTCCAGCTTATACATTCTCATGAAGCCGAACGAAATCAGCGCCCCCAATCCGGCGATCACACTGATCATGAGTCTGATCCCTAAAAGTGCTTCAGTAGTCTGCTCTACATTGGGTTCAAAACCAAAACCAGCCAATAAATAGCCAGAAATAGCCCCTCCGATGGTCCACCCAAACTTCTGTGACATGGAAGAGGAAGAAAAGACCAATCCTGTGGCCCTTCGTCCCGTTTTCCACTCTGAGTAATCAGCAATATCGGCATACATAGACCATCCCAGCGGAAGGATTATGCCCGCAGAAATTCCAATAAAGACATTCAGAATAAAAATAAGCAATAGTTGATCGGGTTGTATAAAAAAGAACAAAAAGCTGAATGCCGCTGAAATAAGGGCTGCATAGCTGAAGGTGGTTTTCTTGCCAAATCTGGCCGCCATGGGCTTAGCCAGGAGTACTCCAATAATATTGGTGCCCAACCAGATAGACATGTATGCTGATGAAAGCACCGATGAGGTGACCTCATAGGAGGCACCAAAAAAGTCAAGGGTTTGATCCTTCACATAATACTTGAAATAGTAAAGAATGGAGCCATCGCGCAGGGAGTTGAAAATCAACACGAAAATATTGGCGCCCAGCATGATGAACCAGGGAAGGTTTTTCCCCAGATCCTTCAAATCATCTTTCAGGCTGTTCTTCTCCTCTTTTGGCGGTGCCAAGCGCTCCCGTGTCCACAGAAAGGTGAGCATAAACAACACCGCAGCCACCACCGCGTAGATGGAGATGGTAAACTGAAAGCCCGTAGCCTGGTCACTGTTTTGGCTAAAGTATTCTACCAGTGAATTGGCCGTAGCAGTCACAAACAACCCACCTGAGAAAGCTCCAATAAACCGCCAGGAAGCCAATGAAGTACGCTCCACACCATCATTGCTCATGACAGCCATCAGTGAGCCATAGGGCACATTGACCGCAGTGTACACCATCATCATGAGCGTATAGGTGACATACGCGTAGATGAGCTTACCATCTGCAGACAGATCTGGAGTAGAAAACGTCAACACCCCAATAATCCCAAACGGGATGGCGACAAAAAGCAAATAAGGTCTGAACTTCCCCCAGCGGGTCTTGGTGCGGTCAGAAATGAGCCCCATAATGGGGTCATTGAGGGCATCCCATACCCTGGTAACCAAAAACATGGTGCCCACAGCCGCTGCAGATATTCCGAAAACGTCGGTATAGAAGAACAGCAAAAACATGGAAAAAAGCTTCCAAAACATGGAGGAAGCAAAATCCCCAAAGCTGTAGGCAATTTTTTCCTTTAACCGGATGGGTTGGTTCAGATCATTCATGATGTTTATTTTAGACCATTGGCCTTCAGGAAAGCCAGGTTTCTGTCGATCAATTCATTTCGGGTTTGCACGCTGGTAGCTGAGCGAAGGCCATCTTCAGGGGTGTTTTTACAATAATCCACCAACTGCTCCACCGTGGAGGTGGCCACATGCATGCGTGTATCTGACGAAGCGTAATAGATGTACACTTCACCACTTTCTTTGGCAATCCAGCCATTGGTAAAAAGGACATTGGATACGTCACCCACACGCTCATCACTCAGTGGCCCCATGAAGTGACCCGCAGGCCTGTGGGTCACTTTGGATGGGTCCTCCAGGGCGGTCATGAACATGTATAGTACGTAGCGCAAACCAGCAGCAGTATTTCTTACACCATGGGCCAGATGGAGCCAGCCTTCGTTCGTTTTGATGGGTGGCGGGCCTTGACCGTTTTTCACTTCCTTGATGGTGTGGTAAATTTTCGGATCAATGATCTTCTCATCCCTTACACTGGCATTTTCCATACTGGACACAAGGCCCCAACCAATACCACCACCCTTTCCGGCATCAATGAATCCATCCTGCGGGCGGGTATAGAGCGCATACTTACCTTCCACAAATTCTGGATGAAGCACCACATTTCGTTGCTGGCTACCACCCGAATCCAGATCTGCCAGCCGCTCCCATGCGACCAAATCCCTGGTGCGGGCTATGCCGCACTTGGCTGTAGCCGCAGACTGATCTGCCTCCGAAGCACTGTGATCTCGTCTTTCTGTGCAAAAAAGACCATAAATCCAGCCATCCTCATGCCGGGTTAGCCGCATGTCATAGACATTGGTATCCGGCTCATGGGTCTCAGGCAGTGTAATCGGGTGATCCCAAAATCTGAAATTATCAATACCGTTTTCGCTCTCGGCCACTGCAAAAAATGACTTCCGATCATAGCCTTCCACCCGCACGACCAGGCAAAATTTACCATTGAATTCAATGGCGCCCGAATTAAAGGCCGCATTCATCCCCTGACGCTCCATCAGCATGGGATTGGTCTCGGGATTGAGGTCGTATCGCCAGTGGATTGGCGTATGTGCGGCGGTCAGTATCGGGTTTTTGTATCGCTGATAGACACCATTGGTATCGGCCGTCGGTTCATTTTTGATGCTAAGAAATGCTTCGTGATCGGCTATTAATTTCTTTATTTTATTGAAAGCGTCGCTCATAAAAAGTAATAGATGTAATGGTCTTATTTGTTATTTTTTTATAAAAAGGCACACTGAAGATGATACTTTTTCATCAGTCTGATCCATGCATTAATCATTTGGTACCTACATTTTAATCAATTGATGTGCTGTTCACGGAGGTTCTTATATCCCCTCAATCCAGCAACGACAGCATTTTGAGTGCATATCTTTCACCTAATTCTCTGACACCCTGAGAATCGAAATGAATACTGTCTGACTGGGCAGTGCACCCGCTCGATGGTATCACATGGGCAGTGGGAACTGTTTCAGGCAGCGTAGCAATAATCTCATTCATACTGGCGCACACCCCACCCTGATCTGCATGCACCACCTCTCCGGCCAGCAAAGGCACCGTTTCTGCATCCAAAGACAAATCAGTGAGCATGTTTTCATAGATGGTTTTCACATAAGTCGGCCATTGGCTATTGCCCGTATTGGTCTCTCCCTGATGTAATAAGATTCCTTTGATCACTCCATCCTTTTGTGCTTTTTTAGCCAAATCAATAAGACGCTGGTAGGGATTCCCTCCATAACCGGCAATCTTATTCTGAAACCAATCCTCGGGATAGGTATTGACATAATTCTGATACTGATCTTTGTCAAACAAGCGTATGTCACAGCCTCCAATCGCCACGGAGATAACGCCTACTCTGATGCTATCCGGGAGATGATCAGTCATCGTGCGCCCAAAATAATCTGCAGGAGACAGTCCTACACCGCACTGAGACAGGGGTGGTATGGCGGTATACCAGCGACCTTCAGTCCGGCCCGGATTAGTACAAGTCATAGGCTGCATCATCTGAAACCGCTCTTTTCCCACTCTGTCCTGTGATTCTATTTTGGCTGAACCTTCCATGTTCGATTGGCCGAAGCACAGATAGATATGAAAATTCGGATCAAGTGATATTACCTTCTCTGTAGGTGGGATCTCTGGTTCCTGCTCCATGTCCTCAGTTTTGTCGCACCCATAAAATGGCACGGACATCAGACTACTCAACAAAATCAAAATAGTCACATTCATTTTACGCATTTTCATCATTCTTACGATCTAAATAAGTCAATCGGCAAACTGCCTTCATAGTGTCAATTTGACTCAATTATTCATCGTCTGAAAAGTTCATCATCATTTCACACCCTTATTTTGATGAATTGATACACTTAAGCTCTGGTTCATTTCTAGTTTTGATTCAATCAAACTTATCTTAATACCTTCCTTTCCTCATGAACTTCTCCTGGGATAACAGCACCTGCATCATTTTCAAATGCGCTTCGGACATAGCTCAGAACATTTGCTATTTCATCATCAGAAAGGTTAGCAAAGGCAGGCATCTCTTGTTGGTAGGCCTGACCATTCACCTCGATTTTACCTGACAAGCCTTTAAGTAACACTTGTATCAACCTTGACTTATCACCTGTTACCCAATCTGTATCCTTCAATGGAGGATACAAGCCATTCACACCTTGCCCATTGGCCTGATGACATTGAATGCAATGCTTTCGGTAGACCGATTGGCCTTCAGAGATCTCATTACTATTTGCCTGAAAGTCCCACACCTCGTCCTCTATAGTGAGCGCCATGGAATCTTCCTTTAAAGTCAAAACCGGTAGCTGATCACTTAGCTTACGCTTCATCACTTCAGTTAAAACCTGAATGCGAAAAATCCGATCACTACCCTCAGGTAGAGAATCATACATCCATGGCTGAAGCTGTGGATGCCAATCCAGGTTACTGGTTGAAAGAAAAATATCACCGTTTTGGCTCACACACAGATCCCTTATTCTTCCAAAAACCTTTTGAAAAAAGATGTGTTCATCCAGTACTTCTGAGCCGTCTTCACTTAGGTTCAATACTCTCAAGGCACGACCCTTCAGATTAGCCACCAGCAGGCTGTTTCTCCACTCCGGAATGGCTGTATGATTATAATAGTCTATACCTGCTACAGCCACTGTTGGAGACCAGGAGAATATAGGTTCATTAACATTGCATACATGGCATGACTCTATTTCAGCTGGTAAATCACACTTCCCCTCGACCAAGGGCCATCCGTAATTCTCAGCTTTTTTGAGCAGGTTGATTTCGTCATCATTGTTCACCCCATGCTCAGAGCTGTAAAGCTGTCCTTTTTGGCCAAAAATCAAACCCTGAGGGTTGCGATGACCATAGGTCCATAGAGGGTTATTTGTAAAAGGATTGTTAGAAGGAATAGAACCATCCAGGTTGATCCGAAGCACTTTCCCGTTTAGGTGATTGATATCCTGGCTTAACTTCTTTTCACCTGCATCACCCATGGAGAAGAACAGTTTTTCATCTGAAGAAATAACCATTCTGGAGCCGTTATGATAGGTCATTCCGGGTATGCTATCCAGCAAAACAAAGGGTGACGTAAGCTTCTCATTGACATAAGAATACCTGACAATTCTGGATTTAATAGTGGAATCCACAGAAAATGCATAGTGCAAATAGACATAAGGATTGTCGCTAAAGGATGGGTGAATGGCCATACTTAATAGTCCCAGGGACTTTTTGTAAAGCACATCAGGGATCATCAGAATAACCCTCGTTTCACCTGTCTCAGGGTTCAGTCTGTTGACCATTCCATTCTGCTCAGTGAACCAAATCCATCCATCCGGTCCAACTGTAATTTCCCAGGGAACCTCGAGATTACCTCTTACCTCTGTGACCAGGAGCTCAGTGGAATCAAGTTTTAATTGAGCTGCAAACCCATTGGTCAACGAGTGCTTTTCGGGAGATTGACACCCTGGTAGGTTCATCAGAAGGATGAGAAAACAGCAATTAAGGAAAGTTCTCATTTTGATTCCTCCCAATATTGTTTCACTCGATTCAGGTCGTTTTTCATTGCTTCAAAGACGATGCCCTGATCACAGCTTAGCTGTCTGTGACCATGCTCAGCCCCGCCCAATGGATACTCCAGATGAAGAGAGACCGGTACTTCAATCTCATACTTTCTGATCAAACGGAAGAAGGCTGGAAAATCAACCATTCCCTCACCGATGGGTGTATTGACAAGGATCCATTTCCCTCCTATCTTTTCCCATTTAAAGTCTTTGAGCACTATGGATTTCACTTGACTTTGCACAAGCCTCAAACCATTTGGCCAGGAGACACCACCCTCCACTGTTGCATGCCTGATGTCATACTGTACCCCAAAGAATTTTGGGTCTGATAACTTCAGCAATTCATAAACTTCCCAAAGTGATGCGCCCACCAGATTGCCAGCATGATTTTGATAGCAAGCGATCAGACCTAGTCGCTCGTTTAGTACACCCAAGTCTGCTACCTGCTTCTGGAGTGATTGTAACTGGTCCATCATACTCACTTGCTGATCATAGCGAAACCAGTTCATTCGGTAAGTCTTAACCCCGAGAACAGCAGCCGTCTCTAGTACGCTTCTATCAACCGGGTCTAAGGCATCTTCTACAGCGGTGGTAATGGTCTCAAAACTGAGTCCTTCATTTCGAATTGCTGTAATCGCTTCAGGAAGATCCTTTTGCACATTGGCTGGCTCTACATGGCCATTAGGCCTCACTGTCAAATCCACTCCGTCAAACCCAATCATTTTCGCCACCTCTGCCATCCGTCCATAATTCAGAAACTGAAGGTGTTTAGAGAAGATGTTCACCTTCAAACTCCTTTCACCATTAAAAAGTGACATTGCCTGGGAAGGAAGTCCCAAAGCAATGCCACTAATCAAGCTTATGTTCTTTACAAATTGTCTTCTGTAGGTATTTGTCATGGTTTAGGTTACGGGATTAACTAACTCCTTTCTTTACTCCTACTCCGTTTTGATAATTTTTCCATTAATTCGATGATTCTTGTTATCAATTTGGTAATGATAAACACCCAACGGCACCAACTCACCGGTCATGGACTTTCCATCCCAAAATACCTTACCGTTAGTAAAATCAGATTTGCTGAACACTCGAATCAGACTACCTGATAGATCAAAAATTCTAATTTCCAGATTGGACCCACCTAATTCATTTAGCGGAAATACGATACTTTCTTTAAATGGGTTAGGATATGGGTATTTAGTTATCTCTTCAGATATTTCAATTTCAGCTCCATCGACCCTTGATCCACCGGCCGGAGTGATACTGAACCAGTTGATATTCCAGCCACTGCTCACAGCGAGGATTCTGATATCCTGAACACCAGCGGTCAACGTTACGCTCTGATCCACAGTAGCCCAGGTAGACCAGCTACCAGTAGAAGGTAAATTTACACTTCCATGCACGGTTCCTCCGCTACCCTGATCCAGCTGAATAGTGCCTCCACCACCTTCACTTGAAATTCGGTAGGAGACGGTGTAATTTCCAGAAGAAGGAATATTCACATCTTCATAGAGCATCCAATCTCCTGATGAAATTGCTCCTAAATGACTACCTCCACCTGTATCTGAGGTGCTATAAGTGTTCACTCCACTCATGCTATCATAATCTTCAGCTTCAATGACTATGGGTTGATTGCCGCCAGAATTGCTCCCAAATACCCGAAACTCGACCAAAGCAGCCCAACTGCCAGAGTAGCCAGAGGCTCCGCTCACTGAGATGCGAACATACCGGGCATTTACCGGTCCAAAGCTATCGGTTATCGGAGAAGACACTGTACCAGGAGTAGTATTACTGCTCCTGTTCACAATCGTAGTATATGACCCTCCGGCACTTGTCTTTGACTCGATAACAAACTGGTAAGCCCGGTCCTGATAAGCAACCACTTGTGTTTGGCTGATACTGTAAACATCGCCAAGATCTACCTCCAGCCACTGTGGAAAACCCTCTGCCGACCATCGGGAAGTCTCTGCCGTATTGCCATCCACTGCGTATCCGCCTGCTCCCGACGAGGTAGTCACAGATTTGTTCAACGAAAGATTGGTCAGTGATCCTCCTCCGGATTGAGTACTGACATTCACCACATTGCTGGCTGCCGAGTAATTTCCAGCTGCATCAAATGCCTTGGCTGTAAAAGAATAAGCAGTCCCGGGTGAAAGTCCCGTCACATTGACACTTGTACCAGAAGATGAAGCAACCCAACTGCCGTTATTGTAAATATCATAGCCGGTTACTCCTACGTTATCAGATGAGCCTCCCCAGGATAATGATACGGTTGTTGTGGTAGAGGCCGTACTCGTGAGGTTGGATGGTACTGTGGGGGATTGATTGTCTCCAGAGGACGTTCCTCCAAAAACACTAAACTCTACCAATGCAGCCCAACTACCAGAGTAGCCTGAAGCTCCGCTCACTGTAATACGAACATACCGGGCATTTACCGGTCCAAAGCTATCGGTTATCGGAGAAGACACTGTACCAGGTGTAGTATTACTGCTCCTGTTCACAATCGTAGTATATGACCCTCCGGCACTTGTCTTTGACTCGATAACAAACTGGTAAGCCCGGTCCTGATAAGCAACCACTTGTGTTTGGCTGATACTGTAAACATCGCCAAGATCTACCTCCAGCCACTGTGGAAAACCCTCTGCCGACCATCGGGAAGTCTCTGCCGTATTGCCATCCACTGCGTATCCGCCTGCTCCCGACGAGGTAGTCACAGATTTGTTCAACGAAAGATTGGTCAGTGATCCTCCTCCGGATTGAGTACTGACATTCACCACATTGCTGGCTGCCGAGTAATTTCCAGCTGCATCAAATGCCTTGGCTGTAAAAGAATAAGCAGTCCCGGGCGAAAGTCCCGTCACATTGACACTTGCACTAGAAGATGAAGCAATCCAACTTCCGTTATTGTAAATATCATAGCCGGTTACTCCAACATTATCTGATGAAGCACTCCATGTCAATGATACTGTTGTGGTAGTGGTAGCGGTACTGGAAAGGTTAGTAGGCGCTGTGGGGGATTGGTTATCAGTTGATCCGCCACTTCCAGTCCATCCTGGCATTTCATCCCGAACCAGCACATTGGATGCCCAAATTACGTTTTGAATCTCAGAGTTGGTATTGTATTGCTGCCACACATTTTGATCCCAACCCATGAAAAATACATACTCGTCCTGTGTAGCTAACTGAGAGGAAGTCGGTAAGTCCCAACATTCACCTATGGCAATCGGCTTACCGTCTGCCACGGATTTTACATAGTTATACCAACTGGTACTGTGACCGCTTCCATAGATGTCCATCGCCAGTACTTGCCAGGTATTTGACGCAGGCTTGTAGTCATTCCATCCTTGTCCCAAGTCTTGCATATCCCAGGTCCAGATCAGATTGGTAAGACCTTTGGTATAGGTCATGTAGTCATACATCTGCTCGAAAAGTTTCCGGGTTCCATTTGGTCCGGGTCTTCCGCCCCACCAAAAATTACCCTGATTCATTTCATGAAGAGGTCTCCAAAGCACCTCCACTCCTTCATCCTCCAAATACTGCAGGTACACTGCAATGTCATCCATTCTCTGTTTCCACACATTATTGAGATAGGTACCGTTGGTAATAAGGTCATTCCATTGAGATGAGGTTAGAGAGCTTTTGACGCCTCCCTCCCAGTTGCATGGCTCACTCTGATCCGGTGGGCATGGATGCCACATGAGATTGACCAAAGCTCCAGCATTCCATTGCTCCACTGCCTCATAAACCATGGCCCAGCGTGAGCTAGAGTTCATACGACTATCATAAGAAAAGTCGCCTCCCCATAGACCCGGATAATCACCGGTCAAACTATTGATATGGTTGGTGTGATAATCCGGATCATCTCCCGTCTTTCGGTCATTGTGCATGCCGGATACGGTATAGTTACCTGAAATACTATATAAGTAGTTCAAGGTCTCAAATTGCGTTTGTGAGTAGCCTGTGAGGCTGATACACATCAATAACAGGTAAATCGCTGAGTTCTTCATAGTAGAAGGGGTTTTGATTAGATATTTATTTCATAATTGGGTGGAATCATTCTGTAGTGGGGGTAAGAACAAAAAGCATTTCGTCCATACCTTTCAAGGTCAAATCAGGAAGAGACACTGGTTCATTTGCTGCTTTTAAAACATTGGATGACTCAAACTCACGAGTATCCGGATCATAGACCTGAACTTTGTAGTTACCTGAATCTAGCTGCAGCCGAAAGGCGGAGTTCATTTGTTCATAGTCATTGTTCAGGACACATACGAAATAGGTCTCGCCACACTTTACACCAAAGGATTGCAAACCTTCTGACTCCACATCTATACGCTCAAAACTTCCTTTGCCAGCATCAAGCATCATGTCACTAATCTGCCTGACGCTATTGAAATATGGTGTCATATTACGCTCATCAAAAAACTCCCACCACCAAGTCATTGGCAAAATAGGCGTTGGGTTAAAGAGTCCATACCAAAGTCCACGCTTATAGTCATAGTCAGACTCTTCTTCAAATTCCGAGAAATCAAGATTCCAGTCCCACTCATATCCAAACTCACCCCAACTGAAAGGCTTATTGTATTCGGATACATACATGAGTATTTCTTCAGGAATCTGCTTGGTGCGCTTATAGACATGCATTTGATTTAAGTCCAGTTCGTCCAGGGCATACATTCCTTCTATTTCCCTGTGAGAAACACTGGTAGTGACTATGTGATCATATGGGTCGATGCTCTTCAGGTAAGCCGCCATCTCCTGATGCCAATCTGTAATAACTTCATGTGGGATGACTATGCTATCCTTCTTGGTAAAAGCAGCATTATCTATTTCATTGAAAAACTCCCATGCTCCCACACTGGTAGAGTATCCCCAGCGAGCTACAAGGTATCTGAGCCTGTTCTTATATCGCTCACGAGACTCAGGTAGCGAAAAGAACTCATCTGGCGTATCGGCCGGACCACCATTCGCTGAGTTGTAGTTATGGATCTCCCACTGTCTTCCTGGCATCAAAGTATTGTGAGAGTCAAAAGCTATCATTATGTACAAGCCCAGAGAGTCACACAGCTCCAACACTTCGTCGAGTCGTTGTGCACCTCCAGGATGAAAATATTCATCTGAATCTGAATACCTTTTGGTTTGAACTACTTTATGCCACTCCAGCGGAAAGTTGTTTGGAGCCATCCACGAGCGGAAGAAATTTGCTCCATTATTTGCCAGAGTGGGCAGCAAGTAATCATAATCATATTTAGGATCTTCGTATGAACGTGACTCCCATCCTACATTCTCACCTATCCCTCTGAATGGTTTACCTGAGTCAAACTTGAGGGTCCAAAAATCATTGATATGAAGAAAACCAT
The DNA here is from genome assembly GCF_902506655.1 of Marinoscillum sp. 108. NCBI lineage: Bacteria > Pseudomonadati > Bacteroidota > Cytophagia > Cytophagales > Reichenbachiellaceae > Marinoscillum > Marinoscillum sp. 108. The sequence continues at coordinate 2,010,741 of NZ_LR734808.1, forward strand.
CATCTGAGGATGCCGCCGCACTAATCGTATTCTTCTCACTCTTATTGACAATTTTTCCGGCTTTTTCTACTAAAAACTGATAGGTATAGGTGCCTGCCGATCTAGGTGCAAATCGAGCTTTCCAAACGGCGCTTCCAGATTCACCTTTCTCGTAATAGCATGGCAGTAAGATGGAATCTCCAGCCGGATTTTCTAATACCATATTAACCGCTATCTCCCGGGCATCGTAAGGATTCTCAAAACTTTCCTTTACATAAATTTCAAACTCAGTCTTATCATATTGTTTAGGCTGCTCAGAAATCTGCTTCACCTCCAGGCTTGCGCATCCGGTCAGCCAAAAGGCGAATACGAGTAGGAGATTTATTGTAGTATTAATCTTTTTCATTTTCTAATTTTTTTTGAATCTATGATGAAGAATTCGTTCATTTTGCGAACATTTCCATGAGTGAATTAACTGATATGAACAAGGCAAAAAATAAGATCAGCACCATCTGAACATTAGAGATCAGACCAAAAGAATACTCGCCCATTAATCGCTTTTTATTACCAAGAAAAAGCATAGCTGCTACAGTAAAAGGGAGCAATAATGCTCCAAAAGCCTGAGACAGCACCATCAGTATGATTGGTCGCGCATTAAAGAGAGGAACCACCAATCCGAATATGGAGAGTATCAATACCACCAATCTGGCTGACGTTTTCTTCAGATTAAGCTTGTCCTGATTTTTATAGTCACTGATCATCATCAGCGGCAGAAGCACATTGGGAAGCTGAGACGATACACCAGCGGCCACAATCCCAATCACGAAAAACACAACAGCGAATGATCCGGCGAGTGGTTCTAAGAGTGAAAGCATCTGCGAAGTGTTCTCAAGTCTCAAGCCGGACTGGTGCAAACCTGTAGCCGCAGCTGCCATAATGGAAAAACTGATAATGAACATGATCAATGAGGAGATGGCGGCATCTCGGTTTTGAACCTTTAGATCCTTTAGAGTCCAGCCAGAGTCTCTAACCAGAACCGTCCTGATAATAAACAAACCTGAAAAAACCGTAGTACCAACCATGGAAGCCACCACCAGGTATGGAGTCTGACCTCCAGGAGAAACGGTTCCTGGAATTTGCGGAATCAACCCAGAAAGAACTTGCCCTGCTGAAGGTGACAAAATCAATAAATTGGCCAGAAAAGCCAAGGACATCAGGGCAACCAAAATCCCCATAATACGCTCCATCATCGAAGATTTTCCCACTAAAAAAATGAGGTAAACCACGCCAATGAAAAACACTGCAAAGTAGATAGCAGGGACCCCGCCTGGCGTGTAGGATAATGACCAATGATAGCACACATCAGAGATCACTCCTATCACTCCCATGATACTCCCACAAACATTGATGGTCAGAGCCACCACAAAAAATCCGGCAAATACTGGATGGATGTATTCCTTGAAAGAGTGGAGCGCTGTTTCTCCAGTGACAATGGTAAACCTGCCAAACACCTTGATCAGAAAATATGTGATGTAACAGGAAATGGCTATCGTCCACAAAAGATCCAAACCATAGTCAGCTCCGGCGTTGGACATAGCAGTAACACTTCCGGTACCAATATTGAGTCCTACCAGAAACAATCCCGGCAGGATGGATTTCATAAAGGTTTTAATCTTGCCCACTTGTTTGATCGATTAATGATTATTTGATTAGGAATAGCGTGGTTCTTCTTGGAGAAATACTCGTATTGATGGAGATACCGTCTCCCTTTGATTTAAATACCACCTCTTCTCCACTTATCAGCTCCTTGATGCTTTTAGCTCTGTTCCCGGAATTCGATATTTCCAGATCACCTTCAAAAGTCTCATTTGACAGATTCATTACGTACAGGAGGCGACCCTCTTTATGAGTGTGTTCGCGAATCATGAGATGGGTCTTATTTTGACCGTTTACAGTTGCCACAGATTTTACGCCAGCTTCACGGGCAATAGAAACGAGTACCTTGCCCGCTCCATCGTGACCATTGTAGTAGCTACCTCCAAGAGAAGTTGCACTGAGATAAGCACTTCCTTTATTTGATCTATTCTTAATCAAAGCCGGGGCCTGGACATCATCAAAGCTGGCAACCACTTCCCCGTTAGCAATCGGCTCGAGAAGCTCCTGATAATACAATCCTTCATACTCATGCTGATCACCGGCAATGGAACCGCTTATTGAAAAAGCTGTACTGGCTGAATAAATATCCAGTCGTCTGCCTCCAAACAAAGTATCCAAGCCATAACCAGGATTGATGGGGAAACCGAAATCGAACTCATCCATTACAAAGGAGTGTGCATCTGCTACCAGCACTCCGCCTTCTTTGACAAAACGCTTGAGCAACTCTGATACTTCTTTCCGGATCACCAACTGATAGGGTGCATATAGTACCTTATATTTCTTTAGTGTTTCCCAACTCAAAGGCATATCAGTCCTAATGATATCAACCTGAATGTTGGCATCAAACAAGGCTTTGTATGTGCCTTCAAAACTTTCTTGCATAAAGTAGTTCATCTTGCCAGCACTACCAGGTCTCCCCACGGCTTCCTGAGACTTCTGTAGTGCTACTATATCATATAGAATACCTGCTTCGGATTGATTTAAACTTGCTTCATACAGCATTTTTCCATGCTCTTTCAGTACGGCTCCCACATCCTTCGCGGCTTCCCCACGTGGTGCCAACTCCCCGTTAGCAAGTGTCAGGCCACGACCAAAAGCTTGCTGACCTCTGTAAAAAGGGTCCCATTTCCAAAATACAATCCCTTTGCAATTATCAGCCAGGGCAATCCAGGACATCAGATGAATGTCATCATAGCTCATAAACTGGAACAGTCCCATTCCATTTTGCTGGTTGGTCTGAGCCTCCACCAGGAAGTATGGTTTATCACCAGCATCGGCTCTGGTCACATCATACATACAGCTATATTTCCAGTAAGGCATCGGCTCCTGCGTACGATTCATATACTTGTCAGGATAGAAGGAAATCCCCCAAATATCCGTGTATGGGGATATCTGACGGCCATCTACGGTCCACTGGCTATAATCCGTATTGTTCTCAACTGTACCTACAGTGTTGATCGTCACAAAGTGCTTCTTGTCGTATTTTCGAATGGTACTTCGAGCCCATTTAGCAATGTCTCCATTATTGGCATATCTAAATAAGTCCCAATCAATGGCCGCCATCGACGACTCCCAGTTTCGGCTCATAAGTGGTGTTATCTGATTCCAATCGCCATAATCTTCTGCCCAAACCCGATTCAAAGTTTGAAGGTCTCCATACTTTGATTGGAGCCACTGACGAAACTTGGGAATGGTGATCTCGTCAATAGAGTTATAATGAGCTTCATTCCACAGGTTGTAACCTACCAGAGACTTTCGGTTTCCATACCGGTTAGCTATACTTTCAAAGTAATCCTCAATGGAGTGCATCACTTCGGGATGCATGTACTTGACCTCCTCACTAGACCTGCCAACTTCTGGGAACTCCCTGATGGCATCATCCATTTCCACCCATTTCCAGGTTGGTAAATACGCTCTATGTGTAGACTTGAGCATGATAGGCATCAAGTTCAACTGGTTCTCCTCAAGCTGATCTACAAGGTAATCTGTCCTTTTCCATGATTGAGTCTTCGTCTTTGCATCCCACTGTCCGAAAGGAAAAGGCATCACCAGATTAAAGTTGGCCTTCTTAATATTGGTCATATCCTGATCTACAGCCTTGAAGAAATCTTTATCGGTAGCGTATTCATCATGAAAGATGTTGTAAACCGTACCATAGACAATAGTTTCAGGCATTTGCACCTGTGCCATAGTGTTCTGGTAGCAGAGCAAGAGGCATACCAATAGCATCAGAATACTCGCTTTTTGCTTCGCTGATTTATAGTTCATATTCATCCTTTTTTCACCTGATTAAAGTCCCAACCTTGCTCTTTACAAATCACTTTGACGTGTGATTCCCAGGTGGGTTCATCCTCATTGCGGATGCCTCCAAAGCAGTCTATAGCCAGATACTTCACCTCTTCGCCTCGATCAGCGACTATAGAGTGCCAGGTTGATACCGGAATTCTCACCACATCTCCCGGTGATACTTCATATTCTTCTTCAACATTCTGACCAATCCGAAGTGTACCCGTACCATTCAGCACATAAAATACCTGCTCGGTATCATCATGCTTGTGAATTGGTGGAGCTTTCTCAGTTTCCAATACAACCATGAAAACTTCAGAAAACCGGGCCTCTGATCGATCCATGACAATGTCATTGATATGGGTGGGAAAATTATATCGTGTGTTATTTTCTGTTTTAAAAATATAGTCCATTGTACGTATTAAGAATTAAAATTTAGACATGAATATCTCATGAGAACATTTCAAAAACGAATATTCTCCTTAATCTATGTTAACAATCAGGTTTGTAAAAAAATGATCGGGATTACGTGATCATCACTCGACGGTTATGTCTTCTACCATTTCATACATATCAGGTAAGTCCACACTGAACAACGTGTAAGAACTCTCATAGAAAGTCTGAAAATTTGCAGCAGAACTGTGATCGATCCATGGTCCATAAAAGTGGTGACCAGTGCGTAATGGGTCATATTTATTTCTCCACATCACCACCATTCCCACTCCTTCACCTGCCAACGGTTTCAGTATCTCATTGGTCCAATACTCCGAGTACTCTTGTCCGCCATTCCTCACTCCTTCTATACCAGTCTCCGTGATTCCACAAGGTTTCATCTTTTCCTGTGAAAGTTTGGCAAGATTTTCGGCGTTTGTTGCCAGTGCGTTGGTATTTGTGCCATTGTAGCTATCCATCCCAATGAAATCCACATAGTCATCCCCAGGCCATCTGAAAAGTAAGCTACTTGTAGTGGCTGCAGCATCGAGCTGTGGTGATATCGCATAGATAAAGCTGTGCACTCCTTTCTCATCTTTCAAATAATCAATGGTGAATTTCCAGAAACTAATAAATTCATCTTCGGTAGTGCATGCCCTACCCCACCAGGACCATGTCTGCGTATGCTCATGGTATGGTCGGAAAATAATCGGGATCAACTTTCCATCATCATCCTTAAGATTATTGACAAAATCGGCCAGGTTATCCAGCCAGCCCTTGTACTTGACATTGACCTCACTACCAGTTTCGAGAATCTGCCTGACTACTGTCTGATCTGAATTGTCCCAGGAGTCACCTCCTGTGAGAGGGTTGTTAATGTGTAAGCAAGCTGTGATGACCTCACCCCTTCGTCTTGCATCCAGGATAGCCTGTCTGCGCTCTACGGTGGTAGCGGCATTGAGTGGCTGACCATTGTCCTTTCTGTCGTCCATGATCTGTGCAAAATCCACGCTAAATACTGCTGGATAATCTCCACAAACTTCTTTCACATCTGACCTGCCTGGTTCCGACACCCAATCTCTGCCGTAGATCAAACCATCGTGATGTCCGAACATAAAACCTTCTTCCTGAATGGCCCAAAGGTTGGCATACAAGGCCCTGGTCTCCTCGGTGGCCTGGTTATCTACAAGTGTTAGGGTCACTTTTTCCAATTCGTCTTTTTTCTCTTCAATGTGCGGCTCTTCCACATCCTCGCAACTCAAAATAAAAGAGCTAAGCAAGATGATACTGACAAATAATGCTCTCAACATAAAATAATTAGTTAAATGAAAGGAATAAGGGACATTAACCTCGTTTGACAAATTCAAGCCATCCTCAGAAAATGTCCTTATTCCTATTGTATGAAGAAGTAATCAATTATTGTTTAGTCACATCGATCCAATACCTTCTTGGCCGTCTTACAAACTTGTCATAATCAGAATAGATATTGTCCCAATCGTCTGTTCCACTCAAGCTAAACACAAAGGCCTGGTTTTCTGTAGTCTTACTTTTGTCATACCCCATATCCTCAGTACCAGCACCAATCAGCGTACCTGTAGTAGTGGAGCCATCAGAGAATGTGAAGTTGATATTTCCCGTGGTGTAATTACGCTCCCACTGACCTTCACCTGTGGGTATTTTTCGATAGAAATTGTTCACATCAGTCACCGGATCCCTGGTGAAAATAAAATCCGCATAGAGTCCATCATCTCCGGCATTATTGATCACTGTACCATAGGTATTACCTTCTTCGGTGAATCCACCAAACTCAAAGGTCAGCGTATTGTCAAGCTCTGCGCTCGGTCCATTGGTTTCATCCCAGAGCCAAGGTTTGTTCATCATAGGAATGACCGAAGCTCCGCCATATTCGGGACCTGTCCCTCCGTATACCACTACGTTTGTAATCGCATAGGTACCCACCAGAGTTTCCTCAAAAGGATCTACAGTAATAGTATATTCTCTGGTCTTTCCAGTAGGGGACGAAACCATCAACGTAGCACTGTTGGATGCATTATCAAAATTGAGTGTTTGGCCAGCCTCTACAGAGGACTCTCCTCCATAAGACAATGTAAGCTTCATGATTTTTATTGCACTGAAATCCTCAACAGCATATGTATTGATGGTAAACTCAATATTTCCGGTCTCAGTATTCACTCGTTCAATACTTGCTGTACCGACCTGATTTTCAAACTGAATATCAAGCACACTTCGCTCGTTATTCCATCCGCTTTCTTCCACATCATCCCATGGATCCTGAACACATGAGGTCATGGATACGATGACTATTGCTAATATGTATGTTATCTTTTTCATCTTTACCCTCTTTTAATCACCTAATCCTTTATTAAGATTTGTTTCAACTTGTGGCAGTGGATAGAAAGTTGTCTCTTCATCTGACAAACCAGCCGCATTCGGCACAACGCTCGCCACTCTTTTAAAGCGTCTCAAGTCATAGAGTCTGTTACCCTCAAATGACAGTTCCCACGCACGCTCTTGCCAGATAGCTTCTCTAAAGTCAATGACTGACAACCCTGGAGTTAAATCACCCAAACCAGCTCTGTTGCGAACAGTATTGATCTGATTATAACCTTCAGCAGTAGGCCCTACAGCCTCAGCATATGTCAGTGCGATATCTGTATATCTGATCAAAAATGGCTTGGTACTGGTTTTATCACCAATGAACTCAGGATCTATATACTTTCTTGAAAAAGGATACAACAACCCATTGTCTGGATAACTAGCGACCTCATTACCATTAGCGTCATATACAGCGTCAACCATAAGCAGGTTGCCTCTTATATCATCATCCTGAAAGGAGTTGTAAAAAGCATCGTTGGTAATGAACGCACTCCAGCCATCATGTGAAACCGTATAGCTGCCGTCTCCATCTGCCATATAGATATCTCCACCAGCCACATAAGGAATGAACAACTTCGAGATTTTCGAGTAGTCTCCTTCAATAGTACCAGATCGATCCATCGACATAATGAAGATATGCTCCGGTCCGTCAGCCTGATCTACATCATAAATATCAAGCAGATTATCATCAAAAGTATATTGAGATTGGTTGAAGAGAACTTCTCCTGAGAAGTAGGCAGCACTGTCGTACATAGCTGACACATCTCGGCTCATATCTGTATACTGAGGTACGCCATGCTCCTTAGCTGAAGCTATGAATATGTAAGCCTTCGCAGCAAGGGACTGAGCAGCTACTTTATCTGCACGTCCAAGACGCTGCTGAACACCCAATAGCTCTATTGCTTTTAGACAATCTGAAATTATGAGGTCATAAACCTCATCAATGCTACCAGCGATAGGCGCTGCAGTCTGATCTAAAGTCTGCACATAAGATGTGTGCATAGGCACTCGACCAAAGTTTCTAACCAGATTAAAGTAATTCCAAGCTCTTAGGAAATAAGCCTCACCCAAATAGCTGTTTTTGACGTCTTCATCAAATTGAGCCGCTGGTAATTGATCGAGTATGTAATTGCTTCGATTGATTGCTATATACGCATACTTAAAGAAATTTACCAGACTGGAATTCGTTGAAAAGTTCTGTACAGTCCATTCGTTCAGCTCATGTCGGTCTATAGATGCATCTTGTTTTGGGCCAGCCTCTTCCGTGGGCATATCTCCTACCAAAAAGACAGTTCTTGAATATTCTAAGAAGGTCAACGCATCGTAGGCATATGAGATCGCTGACTCTGCATCGCCTGGAGTATTCAGGAAGTTTTCTTCCGAATAAAATCCGTATGGCTCTTCCTCGAGACTACATGCACTCACAATAAGCAATGCAGTCGCTAATATTTGTATTTTGAATAATTTCATGATTCAGTGTTTTTTAGAATGAAAGATTTAAGCCCAATGTCCACTTTCTCAATCTTGGAATACCACCCCAGTAGCGACCGTCAAGGCCAACTTCAGGATCGTACCCCTCGAACTTCGTGAATGTGAATACATTGGATGCATTCATAAATATTCTTGCTGAAATATTTCCAGGCATACCAATCGTATAACCTAAGTTGAGGTTCTGAATTCTGACAAAGGATCCATCCTCGATCCACCAGTCTGAGAACCGGTTGAACCGACCATCTCGCAAGCTTGGAAATTCGTTAGTCGGATTATCAGGAGTCCATCTAAATGGTCTGTTATTTGGCTGATTAAATGCTTGAGTATTAATTACATCATTACCAAAAACACCATTTAAGAATATGCTAAAATCAAAATTCTTGTAAGAAGCACTTAGGTTCAAACTCGCTGTGAAATCAGGATTTGGGTCACCAATAACCGTCTTATCATTGTTGTCTATTACTCCATCGTCATTGATGTCCACATACTTATACTCTCCCGGATCAGCATCATCACCATCCAATCCTGCATCCAGACCTTCCTCCAGGGTTTGGACTATGCCGTCTGTCTTATATCCATAAAACACATTGACTGGCAAACCCACAGCCAATAGGTTAGGATTGTCACGGTACATCTCAATACTGTTGCCATAAAACTGATACAGCATTCCCGTATTTGGATCTATGGACAACCCAGATTGCTCAACGGTACCCAAATCGGTCACTTCATTCCTATTTCTTGAGTAAATTAGGGTGGTGTTTATGTTAAAATCTTCTTTTTGAACAACCCCTGCATCAATAGTTACTTCAAAACCCTTATTGGTAATTGATCCCTGATTGACAAGCATTCTGTCATATCCTGATGATAGTGGGAGAATTCTTGATTGGATCAAATCATGGGTATTCTTTACATAGTAGTCAAAAATCACCTTTACTCTATTACCCACAAAACCCATATCTGCTCCCAGGTTATACTGAGCGGTGGTTTCCCATCTTAAATCGGGATTAGGAATACCTCCCCATAACACCTCAATTCCGTCCTGTCCAGTGCGACCCACCTCTCTACCCGGTCCTATAGCCGTGATCCACTGGCCATTATTATAGTACTCAGACAGCCCAAATCGACTCAAAGTCTCATAGGGACTCAATCCCTGATTGCCCGAAATACCATAGCTTCCCCTGAACTTCAACTGATCAAACACGCCTAGTTGGCTTATAAAAGCCTCTTCATGCGCTTTCCAACTTATGGCTCCTGAAGGGAAAAAAGCCCATTTGTTATTCGAACCAAACTTGGAAGACCCATCAGCACGAGAAGTAAATGTCAGAAGGTACCTATTCTTTAAGGTATAGTTCAATCTGAAAATACCTGACATCAACGTACTTTCCTGAAAGCTATTGCTTACTTCATTCTGCTCCGGATTTCCTGATCCAATATTTTCATTTTGAAGGTTTGAATTGACAAAATCGAATGCACCAAGATTTGTCCCTCTGTATCGATCATTTTGATACGACCATCCGGTAGTTATTCCAAACGTATGGATGTCCAGTGTTTTGTTGAAATTCACAAAGGTTTCAGAGACGAGCGTTTGCTCCTGCCAATTTCTGATGTACCCTGCTCCATTGTTGTTTTGGCCGTTTAAGGTGTAAATTGGGGGGTCATACTGATCCTGCAAGGAACTACCAAACTTGTAGTTTAACCTTGAGGTTACCTTCACTGATGGGGCAATCTCCCATTCTGCATCTAAAAATGACAACACATCCAGAGTCTTGGTTTTATTCAGCCTGTTCTCTGTTAGGGCAATTGGATGATCAAAGTCATTGTTGTTGTAGCGATGATAAGTACCATCTTCATTATACACAGGTAACAGTGGATTTCGCCAATAGGCAAGGCCGCCATTATTGTTTCTATTGCCCCTATTTACAATGCTTGCTACAGTGACTTTCAAATCATCAAAAACCTGGTGACCAACATTTAGGTTCACATTGATTTTGGAATAGTCATCGTCTATAAAAACTCCTTGATCCGTGTAATAATTACCACTCAAATTGAAGGTAGTTGTGGGATTGGAGCTCGAAACACTAAAAGTGGTGTTATTGGATACGGGTCTATCCCTGAATACAATTTCATCCCATTGTGTATTGTGTGGCCATTCTCCACTTTCTATCTCTGCTATGGATGGATAATAAATGCCGATGTTGTTTTCTGCACCGATATATTGTGGATTGAACCCGCCGTTAATTGCTGCCTCATTACTCAACCTGGCCATCAAAGCCGGATCTCTCCACAAATTCAAACGTGAAGAAAACTCAGAAAACGTGACTTGTTGCCGAACATTCACCGTGGTTTTCCCTGTCTTGGCTTTACGGGTAGTAATGATTATTACACCATTTGCACCTCTTGATCCATAAATAGCCGCCGCGGATGCGTCTTTTAAAATCTCGATCGACTGAATATCTGCTGGATTAATTTGGCTCAAACCACCGGCACCTCCCCACGGAAAACCATCGACCACTACCAAAGGAGAATTAGAACCGCGCAATGAACTCCCTCCACGAATTCTCACAGTAGCACCAGCTCCCGGGTCTTGAGATGAGTTGATCACTTGCAACCCTGCTGCCCTACCCTGTAGTATCCCTTCCACAGAATTGGCAGGAATATCTTCAACATCCTTCATGTCTACCTGAGTGACAGATCCTGTAAGGTCGCTTTTCTTCACCGAGCCATACCCCACTACCACTACTTCTTCCAGACTGGTAAAGTCCGGCTGCATGCGAACATCTATCACTGATCGACCCTCCAAGGGTACCTCTATGGTCTGAAAACCCACAAAGGACACAATAAGTATGCCCCCCTCGGAAACATTCAGCTGGTAATTGCCCTCCACATCAGAGATGGTACCATTGGTAGTCCCCTTCTCCAAAATGGTAGCTCCGGGCAAGGCATCGCCGTATTCGTCGGTGATTTTTCCGGAAACATCAGTTTGCTTATTGATGATCACCTCAATAGGCTCTGTTATTTGCCCCTTTGCTTTGCTTATACTAATCGTTTGATTCACCTGCCTGAAATGAACTCCAGTCTGTCCGGACACTTCCAACAGCAGGTCAGCAACTGCCGCACGCTTTCGGGAAAGCGATAAGTCCACATTTTCACCCAAACTTTTATCTGTATAGAAAAACCTGAAGTTGGTCTGTCTCTCAATGTCCTTCAGCACCTCATCTAGTGAGCCCTCAGGAACATTCAGCTTAATAAACACATCTTTGACACTCTTCACCTGTCCTGTCACCGAATCGGCCAGAATAGAGGACATGGTAAGCACCAGGACCATAAAAGTGTACATAGAATATTTAGTAACCATAATGATGGTTTGAAATATGTATTTCATATTTTTGTTAAGAGTTAATTGAACATTAGGTCAGATTGGCAATCATGAAAGCGACAACTTTCTGTCATGCTGATTTTGATGATTTCAACCGGGGATTTACCACAAGTCCCCGGACTTTTTAGAGAGTCATTTTTTCTTCATACGCATCATTTTTCGTTGAATTCAAGTTTCACTTTTTTGCCTTCCAGCTGATATCTGAAGCCAACCGAATGGCTGAGTATATCCAGGACATTGGACAAATATTCGTTCTTCTGGAAAGTACCAGAGCATTTGATAGAAGGTAAATCCCCGAAAGCCGATATATCTACTCCATACCAGCGCTCCAGCGTTTCTACTACTTCGTTCAGGTCGGTCTTGTCAAAGTACAGGACTCCTTCCTTCCAGTAGGTGACAGCCAGTAAATCTGCTTTCCCTTTGATAATAGATTGATCTGTTCCCAGTGCCGCTCTCTCTCCAGGAGTGAGGTAAACGATCTCATTGGAATTGTTTTTTTCTACTTTGACCTTTCCGGTAACCAGAGTTACTTCTGTTTGTTCGTTGTTATACGATCGTATATTGAAAGAAGTACCCAGAGCCGTAGTGGCCAGATAGCCGCTGTAAACAGTAAATGGTCGGGAGGCATCCTCTGTCACATCAAAGAAGGCCTCACCCACTAGGTACACCTTACGCCCCTCAGCAAACTCATCAATGAAAGAAATGCTACTTTCGGAATTGAGGCTGACAATGGTGCCATCCGGGAGATACACTTTAGACTTTTGTCCGGCAGGGTTGGTCTTTACTACTCGAGCCATTGGCTCTGGAGTAGAAGTAGGGCCGGCTTGATTGTACAGAAGTACAGAAGAAACAGCCAAAATAAGCACAGCTGCTGCTACTTTCCACCACCTGTGCTGATTGCCCCTCTTAGGAGCTTGAATGTGACGCGATACCCCAAGGGTTCGTTCATTGTCTTTCTTAGATGCTAATTTCTTGTACAACTCATCCCCATTCCACTCAAACTCACTTTTCCCTTTGGCCTGCCAGAGTTTATCAATCTCTGCATACACCTCCTCTTCACTTTTTTCAGAAAGATACCATTCCAAAAAGTTCTCGGCTTCCTTTTGCGAAAGCTCTCCATCAAAGTATTTCCTGATTCGTGTGAGTCGATCCATTGTTTCTGGTTTACGCTACTATATAGCCTCAACTCACTCCTGATACTCACTGGTATTTTGATATTTACAATAAAATCATCAAAACAGATCAAACGCTGAATTAAAAAACATAAACACACTAATTTGATGCAATTATTACAACATAAAGATCAAGCCCACTACTCCAGGGGCAACCACCTTCATCTCAATAAGCTTCTCTCTGAGCGATTTCGTGGCCCGATAAATCTGATTTTCAACGGTGCGGGTGGAGAGTTTGAGCCGCTCGGCGATCTCTTCATTGGTGAGATGCTCGAAGTTCTTCATCATGAAAACCTGCTTCTGTTTAGTAGGAAGCTCATCTATAGCCTTGCTGGACAATTCGTCCAGATCTGAAAAAATAACATATTCCTCAGTTTCATTGCTCTCACCTGGCCAATAAGTGATGGCATAGTGCTGAAAAGCCAGAAACCTGGCCCTCTTTCTGGATTGCTTAAATACGATAGACCGAACGATAGAAATGATGTAGGCATTGAAAGAAAGTGAACTATCAAGGTTCTCTCTGTTCCGCCATATTTTCATAAAAACATCCTGCACCACCCCTTCTGCATCTTCATGAAGAAGCCCCATCTTACGGCTGATGTTGTATATTTTGCTGGCATACTTCTCATATAGCTTACTATAGGCATACTCGTCACCATCACGAAGACGTGTCACCAATTCGCTATCACTACCAAATTTCACAGAAAATGCCACCAGCTTTTAAGAAGATTAGGGTTTTACCCTCTAAGCTGGGGCATTTTTTTTCAATTTCAAAATCCCTTAAAACTGAATGTGAAATTTTGGATTCAACTTTCACTGTCAATTATTGAGGGCAAAACAAAAAACCATCGAGCTGACTGGCTCGATGGTTTTCATTACAAATAGACCAGTTGTTCTGCTTTCTCTGGCACCAAAAAAAAGATAAAAGCATACTGAAAGAAGCCAAGGATTGGTTTTTCCTATCATCTGAAAATTCTTAAAAAGATAGATCGGCACCAGCAAAGCATCTTCTACCCGAATAGTAAATGCTATCCTGTTATTCTGAAACCTGTTTGGGCACAATTATCTGATCAGCATCCACTTTAAAATCATAGCGATTCATCTTTCCATTCCAGGTTTTTATTACAGGAACAATGCGGGTCCTTCTTGGAGTCACCTGATGCTCGCTGTAGTGTACGTGATATACATAATACAACTGGCCATCAGGCCCATTAAATAAATCTCCATGACCAGAACCATTTTCGCCTACGATAGACCTATGCAAAATCGGGTTACCCTCATTTTTGATCCATGGCCCGTACGGTGAGTCTGCCACTGCATAACCCATAGCATAGTCAATGTTCATGAAGTGATTGGCCGAATAGAACAGATAGTATTTATCTTTTAGCTTAATCACCGTTGGACCTTCCATGATTGGATCTGATTCGTAATTGGGTGTTGCCTCCCAAGGCTCTGTCTGATCAAAACATTTGGTAAGTGTCTCTAGCTTGATCTCCCCGTTCTTTAGGTCAAATTCCGCTACCCAGAGGAAGTTTCCATGGTCGAATCGAACATGATACAAGTAATACTTACCATCATCGTCTTTGAAAATGTAGGAATCAATATTTTTCTCCGAGCCATCGATTGGCCCTACTTCTCCCTGTCTAAACGGCCCCATCAGAGAATGGGATTTTGTTAATACCGTCTGCTCATTAGCTGTATGAGTCAGGTAGTACGTAGTGCCCTCTTTCAGTATCTGGGGAGCCCAAAATCCTTTGGTTCCGAATGTTTGATCTCCCTGATTCAAAATCATGTACAGTGAGTCCCCTTGATTGCCCGGTACCGCCCAGTTTTTTAAGTCTTTGGAGGTCAACACCGAAAAACCAAGGGGTGGCCTATTCTTGGTTCCCACGAGATAGTAGGTATCTTTTTCCTGATAGATTGTTGGGTCCGCCAAAAAAATCTCTTGTCTATTTTGAGCTAGCAAGTGGCTTGTTGCCAGTAACATGATGGAATAAATGATGTATTTCATAATATCTCTGCTTAATTCCTATTGGTTAATCTTCCTTCTCAATTCCAAATTCATCGACCAGCTGATTATACTCCAGCCTACTAATGGTTATCATACATCCGTGACGCACTTTTTCGGGAAGCGAGTATTTGTCCCAGTCAGCGAAAAAGGTATATCCCGACGCCTGGTACCAGGGGCCACTTAGACTATCAGCTATGGAAAGGCCGTAAGATACACCTGGGTACTGTTCATAATACAAGTACCATACCGCTCCATTTGGCGATGGGATCAGCATGGGTGCCTCTCTGAAATTAGGACTAATGGGATCTGATAGATTATCATATGGGCCCAATGGCGACTCAGAATTCGCTATGCGGATGGTTTTGCCAGTCACCCAATCCAAAGTTGGGTAACGCTCATCTTTAATAATCGTCCAGTATTTCCCTTCTGCCTTTCTTATGAATACATCAATGGTACCCATATCCCAAGGCAATAGTCTCTCAGGGTACGCCGAAAAGGTTTTCAGGTCTTTGGAGGTGACATAAAGTGTGCGCTGACTTGCCCAGTACCGCTCAGGATCCTCCTTTGTTCCTTCCTGATGTGGAGTATGCCAGGTCATTACATACTCACCGGAGGCCTCATCATAATAGAGCTTTGGAGCTCCTATCCGCTGCAGTGCTTGTGAGTATCCGGGGGTTTTCTTCAGTTCAGGTATATAAACGCTATGTGTCTTCCAGTCGATCAGATTCTCCGAAACCCAGATATTAATCTCAGGAGAGGCATCGCTCCGGTTTCCAGCAATATAATAGCGCCCGTCATGTCCTTTGGTGATATCCGGGTGCCCTTTGTAGTCTTCAAATACACAATTGCCATCGTTCAAGCGGTACCAGTGCAGACCATCGAGACTCACGGAGTAGTACAACCGACCATAATCCTCATGGGTCATGTGAGCAAAGAGATATGCTTCGTTAACGGGCTGTTCTCCCACCTCAACTTGCCCTGGTGGATCTGGCTGTTGTGCCAGAAGCGAAAAAGCACTTATGCCGATCAGCGCGACAACTGTCAGGTACTTCATTTTGGATAGATTAGTGAGGGTTAGCTGCCCTTGGGCCCAAAGGCTTTGGAGCAGCATCACCAACAAACAGGTGTTCTTTCTTGGTGTCATAGTTTGGGATTAATTAGCAGGTATTTCTTTATTGATTACTCGAGCCCATGTCAATGTAGCGTGGACCTTTCTGAAGGAGACGAGACTGGTGAAACCAAAAGGACCAAGACATACACTGAGCAGGTATTTTCTCATTTTTTTGATGGTTTGTGAGATAAATCAGGCGGACACACAACACCACCCCATTAATCTCCACTAGAGCTTACAGTAAGCTCTTTAATCAGGTCAACCTCTTCCTGACTGTATACAGAGCCATCCTTTCGGAAAATATCGTGAAACCAAACCTCCGGCTCCTCACCACTGGCTATCGGGGTATCCCAGGCATAAATGGTGTTGGACTTGCCGGCCACCAATCCCCAGTTATATGCAGCAATGTTATGTGCTTTGAGCATCGGCATGATGTCGGCAAAAGTGCTATTTCTAGTCCTGGCCATGTATTCGGTACAGAGCATTGGTTTACCATACTGCTTCAGGGTATCAATCATTGCGGCATGATGAGCACTGTCTTCGTAATTGTGATAGGTGATCACATCCGAATTGGCCAACTGATACTTATTGAGGTCGGTAAGCGAGCTATTCCACACGCCAGCAGAAAGTGGCTGAGAGGGATTTACCTCACGCCCCCACTGAAAAATACTAGTCAAAAGTGGCATAGATCGATTGCCATAGCCAGAGTTGCCGGGTTCGTTATAGACATCCCAAAGTACAATGCGTTCATCATCGGCGAAATGCTTCATCACGTCCTTCACATAAGCTTCCAATTGCTCCGACAATTGAGGTTCGTCATAGATCAGCTGCCCGGGATCCTGCACCCAGCCGGAGTTATGTGTGCCCGTTTTTGGCTCGGGCTGCGGGCCAGCCGCATAGGTATTATTCCAGCAGTCGTCAAAAAAGACAAACATGGTGGCGATTCCATGGCCATCAGCTGTCTTTAAGTACTGTTCCATTCGGTTTTTGAAACCTTCCGGATCTTGCTCCCATGCCAGGTGATGCAGGTAGACCCGCATAGAGTTCATTCCAATATCCGCTGCCCAGCCGAGCTCACGATCTATGGTTTCCAGATCAAAAGACTCAGCCTGCCAGGTTTCCAACTGATTGATGGCCGAACTTGGGTTGAAATTAGCTCCCCGGAGCCAGCCCCACTTTTCATACCACTGATTGGCTTGTTCTTTTGACCAAACAGCTCTCACTACGGGCTTTTCGATTGATTCTTTAGATTGTTCTTTGGGCGTGCTACAGGCAAATACCACCAATATGGTGAGTAGAAACAGTAGGTTGGATGGTTTTGACTTTATCATATCTATTTGTTTATTCTGTTAATTTCAATGCAGACCAGGTATATGGCTGATCTGGCTTGTTACTGGATAAATTTTCGGTATATGTGGCGGTGGCTGATTGCTCGTGCAACTGTACATGGTAGCCAATACGCTGATCCATGATAGGCAGATCACCCAGTTCACCCCATGGGATTTTGGTTTCCAAGACATAACCTTCGCTGGTGGTTTGAGCAAATATGATTGTCTCAGAGTCGTTGATAGTTTTCCATAACCCATGATCACCTATACTCCATTCCAATTCGCCATTGTGATAAAACCGAAAGGCATAAACACCCTCCGCCGGTGCTTCATAGGATCGATTTTGAGGGTCCAGATACAGAGAAATACCATCTGTACCACGTACCTCCTGATCTTTGACTATGGTCCTGAGGTACAGATATTGCTCATCATAGGAGAATCTGAAACGAGCCTGAGTAGCTCCTCTCCCACCTATGAATACACTATCTGCAGCTAGGAAATTTTCTGGGAAATCCTCATCAGATGACACAATTGCTTTAGGAACCTTAAGCACCGCTGGTATCACCACTCCTTTGATCATCCAGACCGCTATATTCGGACCAAAAGCATTGGTAGAGCCCAATGCAATCACCTCATGATCATTGATCACCCGAATGGAGTTCCAAAGACAGGTTTTTTCCGGGTTTTCGAAATAAAATGGCCTGCTCTTACAGCCAAATGACCAGGTATTCGCATCTCCAATGGCAACCACCATGTCTGACTGATCCCATTGGTTTCGTGCTCTGAACTCGTCGCTTTGATAAGACAACAACACCTCACCTCCTGGTAGCTGTTGGACATACGGCGCTCCGGCGTATTTGGTGCCTGCTATTCTGTTTTCACCCTCAAATAATGATTTTCGCGCTGAGGCCGACCCGCCAACAGGTGCTTGTGCCCAACTGCCATCTTCACTTTCGATGATCACAGGCTTAAATTCAGGGGGCAAAACACCATTATCTTCTATAGACATAACCACCCGACCGTCGTTCAGGATCAGTGGTACAGGCATGCCGTCCCGGTGTCCACTCCTGAAACTGATAGTCTTTCCGTCAGACCATGTCAGCCCATCATCGATGGAGCTAAACATAGTTATTTCCTGCTCGGCACTATTGGTATAAGGCCCCTCATTGGCGATGTACAACTGTATTTCACCATTTGGAAATTGGATCTGAGCGGGTTCCCAGCATCCATTTTCGAAAGCCGTGCCTGCCTGATAAACTTCTGTATAGACCGACCAGGTAACACCAAAATCCTGGCTCATCTTGATGCGTATTCCAAACCGGCTCCCAGTGGGTGCCTGAGCTCCCGGCCGCATGTTATAAGATACCATCACCGTACTATTTTGCAACTGGAGGATTTCCGGAACGGTGGCCAGGACTCCACCCTCGGGTGAAGCTATTACCACATCCTCACTCCAGGTTTCGCCCTCATCCCAACTCTTGCGACCATGTATATGACCTTCACTTTCGTAGACGACAAACCATGAATTATCCTCCAATACTGACATGCGGGCATAACCACCGTATCCTGAACCAGCTGGAGACAGCTGCTGACGGGTGGAATAGTCCCAGGCCAATCTAATCCCATGAGTAGGCTCCTTACTACCCACCGATAGCTCGGGAATGGGTGCATCATTTTTGCAGGCTACTGAAGCCAGTAGAAGTAGAAAAAACGTACTTAATTGATAGTGCATAAGGAAAAATCAAAGACAGGGTAGCCACCGAAACAGACCATGGCAAACGATCCGTTTCGGCGCTACCCTACTCTATGAGAGAGGATTCAGTGAAAATTAATATTCTGCGTGCTGATCCAGGTTCGGGTTGTTTTCTACATCCACCTGTGGAATGGGCAGTCGGTGAGACTTACCCACTACGAAATTGTTAAAATCGGGATCTCTGAGTGCAATAGCATCCACTCTCGCCTGGGTATTAAGATCACCCCATCGCTTCAGATCCATCCAGCGGGTACTTTCTCCACAAAGCTCCAGTACGCGCTCCACTTTTAGCCGCTCAAGGAAAAGGTCTTGGTCCACCCCAATGGCTGGATAAGCGGTGGCCAAAGGAAGCATATTAGCTCTGGCACGTACTTCATCTACATACTGATAGGCCTGCGCTGTATTTCCCAACTCATTGAGTACTTCAGCATACAAGAGCAGGATGTCTGCATAGCGGATCAGCCTCAGGTTTACCTGTGAGAAGTAATCCTCATTGTCTCGGTAATAATCCCGCTGATATTTCCTGAAGTAAGCATCATCAGGTCCCCACTGCCAGTCGCGACCATAGGTTTTGTCTCCGAAATCAGCCTCCAGCTCTGAATATATCGCAGAGTGTCTCAGTCTTTCATCCAAATTGCCATCCTGATCGAGTTCTTTCTTAAACTCATCCACTACCCAATGTCTTAACTGACCATCTGACCATCCAATGCCCCCGGGTGCAAAAAATTGCGCTCGGTTATTTCCCATACTGGCATTGGGAACTTCTCCATCACCTCCACCAAAATTGGCATCCGAAAACTGTATTTCGAATACGGATTCGGAGTTGTTCTCATTGAGGTGGGTAAAGTTGTCTTTGAAGTTTGGTACCAATGAGTACAGCCCGCTGCCCTCCCCTGTAAAGAAGTAATCAAGAGCAGTTTTGGCGTCATTCCACATATGCTGCTGCATATAGGTTTTGGCGATAAATGCCTGGGCCGCGCCTTTGGTAGGTCTCCCTACATTGGCATCATCCCAGGAAGGCGGCAGCACGGCCAACGCTTCGGTCATGTCGGTCACTACCTGCTCCCATATCTCCGCCTGAGTTCTTTTTTCCGGCAGGTCTTCAGGGCTAGAAGGCTCTAAAACAATGGGTGCGTCCTCCCACAAATTGGCAATATTGAAGTAGTAAAACCCTCTAAAAAACTTGGCCTGAGCCAAAATCAATTGCTTCTCGGTCTCATCCATATCGATATCCGGCACATTGGCCAACACCTGATTGCAACGATAGATAGCCTTATAGTGATCTCTCCAGGTCTGCACCTGTCCTTCCCAGAAGTTATAGTTGATATACTGAAAGCGTGTCCAATCCGCCAGCTCTATCCAGGGACTCTTGCTATAGCCAATATCTGAGGTCAGGTCATATCGGAAATAAATCCACCTGCTCCAAAGTCCTGGCTTGTACTGCATGGCGTAGATGGCATTGACACCCAATCTGGCATCTTCGGCTGAGGCCCAAAACTGATCCTCGGTAAGCGTATTTGGATTTTTGACATCCAACAGGTCCTCATCACAGCTATAAAGTGTCAATCCGACCACTACTAGAAATATATATTTAAGATTTTTCATTTCGCTTTGATGTTTTATTTAAAATCCAAAATTCAGACCCATAGAAAAGGTTTTCACATTGGGAAAGGCCCCCAGATCAAACCCTCGCTCATAGATACCCGGGCCTCGAAACTCAGGATCCAGGCCACTGTACTTGGTGAGGGTGATCAAGTTTTGACCGGAGATTGATACCTGCGCTGTTTCGAACCCAATGCGCTCTACCCAGGCGCTGGGCAGGTTATAAGCCAGGCTGATGAACTTCATCCTCGCAAAATTTCCGTTCTCCAACCATCGATCCGCATCACCTCTAGAATTGAGGGTGGTCCCGTAATAGGCCCTGGGCACGTCCGTATCGGGATTTTCAGGGGTCCAGGGTTTAATTCCGGCCGGGTAGTTGGAGTTGTCATCAAATCGCCCCATCAAAGACATGGGACCATTGTAGACGGTAGCGCCTAATGAACTGAACCATGTCATGGAAAACTCAAAGTTTTGGTACGACGCATTAAAGTTGAAACCAAGCTCTATATCCGCCCATGGGTTGCCCATTACTACTTTATCGTCATTTGTAATCTGGCCGTCACCATTGTGATCTACGAAGCGGATATCGCCCGGCTGTGCTCCAGGCTGAATGATCTGACCGTCGGTCGTGTGTCCCTCTATATCCTGAGTGGTCTGAAATAGACCATCTGTCTCCAGCACGTACCACATCCCGATGGGTTGTCCCACTTCTGTCACGGTATTGCCTACGTAGATGTCATTTCTACCATAGCCCAGGCTGAGCACCTCATTTTTGATAGTAGTAACATTCAGCGTGGTGTTGTATTTGAATGCTTTCTCTGCTTCAGAGTAAGTCAGTGATAGCTCAAATCCTGAATTTTTCAGCGAGGCTGCATTTACAACAGGGTTGCCCCCATCGTTACCAGTGGTCAACGTGATTGGTGCCTCTGTGAGGACATCCTTGGTCTCGGAGATGTAATATTCAGCTGTAGCGGTAAGTTTGTTTTTCAACAAGCCAAGATCCAGGCCGAAGTTCTTCTGGGTCAGTGTTTCCCATCTCAAATTATTGTTGGCCAATCGGATATTTGTTCCACCTGGTTCTATGTGCTGATCCCGTCCCATGGCGATGGTCGGAAAAGTATTGATGGTCTGCTGATAATCCCAGTAGCCAATATTGCTACTCCCCAGCGTACCATAGTTTGCTCTTAGCTTCAGGTTGCTGATCAGGCTGCTATTGAAAAATGCCTCGTCGCTGATTCTCCATGCTGCTGCCAGGGATGGAAAGCTTGACCATCTGTTATCCTTGCTTAGTCTGGAAGTACCATCCTTTCTAAACACAGCATTCAGAATGTATTTATTGTCATAGGTATAGTTGATCCTACCCAGATACGAAATCAATACTGCCTCCTGTCTAAACCCTGTAACTACTGCCTGATCTCCCTGATCCAACACGGTATAGTACTGGCCTGTGGTCGGATTCTGAGGAAGGTTGCGCTTTACCCCTTCCATTCTGGCATATTTGTCATTTTGAAAGGTCTGCCCCAGTAGAACGTCAACCTGATGTTTGCCAAAGTCCTTGTTGAAATTAAGGGTGTTTTCCACCAAAAGCGTACTTGATTCACCTCTATTCTCAATAGCTATGGAAGGATCATAAGGCTGATTCAGGGTCCAATTACCCTCCTTTCTCAGGAACTGATAATGATCATTGCTCCTTTCATAACCCATGTTTACCCGGTATTTGAGTGAGGGCAAAAACTGCAACTCAGACCAAACATTGCCGCGCACCCTGAAATTAGCATTGGTGCGGTCTTCCAGCTCAGCAATAGCAACTGGGTTGGTGCCAAATGTACGAGCACGTGCCTCATTCCCATAGCCATAGCCACCAGGGTTGTTTTCATCATACACAGGAATAGTAGGCATCAATCTGATCACATCAAAGATTGGATTTCCTGACATTTCATCTGCTTGAGCATTGGTGATAGCGATGTTTTCCCCAACACTAAAAATTCCTTTTTTCGCTGACGTATTCACCCTGAAGCTCATTCGTTCAAAGCCCGTGCTGATAACCGTGCCTTTGTTTTCGAAATAGTTGCCTGAGATCAGGTAGTTGCCATTGGGGCCGCCACCAGAAAAGGACAAGTTATAATCCTGAATTCTCCCTGACTGAAAGGCTTCATCCTGCCAATCGGTATCATTAGTCAGATCATGATCCTGTCTGGGTACGCCGGCATTGTCATAAGCCATATTATTGAGTTGGATATACTCATCACGATCTGCCAGCTCATACCTCGGGATCTGTTGTACCCCGGTTTTTCCCGAAAACTTGACCTGAAGTGGGCCTTCCCGCCCCTTTTTGGTAGTAATAATGATCACACCATTGGCCGCTCTGGATCCGTAAATAGCCGCTGCAGACGCATCCTTCAGAATCTGAATGGATTCGATATCGTTGGGATTGAAGTCACGGTTGGCCGTGGTGATCATCCCGTCAATTACGTACAGTGGAGGCTGATTGCTGAAGTTACTCAGCCCACGAATTTGAATTTGAGCTTCGCTACCCGGCTGGCCTCCTCCTCTGATATTTACGCCAGTGGCAAGTCCCTGCATAGCTTCCGCTACAGTGGTAGCTTGTCTCTTTTGCAACTCTTCAGTATCAACTACGGACACTGCCCCTGTTAAATCTGCTTTCTTTTGCTCTCCGTAACCGATCACCACTACCTCCTGCAAACTTGTGTAATCAGGCTCCAGCGTGATGTCAAAATTAGTACGATCACCCACCGTAACCTCCTGGGTATGATAGCCTACAAATGAGATAAGCAAGCTGGCTTCCTCTGACACTTCGATCTTAAACTGTCCGTCAATGTCAGTGATGGTACCATTGGTAGTGCCTTTTTCTACAATAGTAGCACCAGGCAATCCTTCTTCATTCTCGTCAATAACCCGTCCGGAAATCTCTCGTTTGACATACACCACTTCTGACACTACCGGCAGCTTCTCTGCCTCATTTACCTTCTTGATGGTAATGGTCTCATTGATCCGCCTGAGTGAAACCCGTGCCTGCACGGAGATTTCTTTCAGCAGATCATCCATATTCCACTTACCTGTTGTTAGGTAAATACTTTTGTCCTTTAACTCCCTTTTGGAGTACGCAAAGGAAAACTCACTGGAACCTTCGATCTCTTCCAAAAGATCAATGAGTCTCTTCCCTTCGTAATTCAATTCGAAGCTGATCTCGCTCAGGTATTTACGCTGAGCGGAGGTCTCATATGCGAACGCCATGGTGAGCGAATAGCACATGATAATCGCATAAATCGCAATTTTGGACATGCGAATGATTAATTTTTGTAATTTTGCATGCATAGAGTTTTTGTTTAAGTCAGAAACTTTTCCGAGAGCTGAGAACCTTTCCCCAAAGTCCTCTCAGCTTTCTTTTTTTATATATTAGGTTTACTTGATAATTACTTTTTTTCCATCTATTTCATATTCAAAATCATAAGCATAGGATAAGCTCTCCAAAACGGCTTTCAGTGTCGGATTTTTATATCGAGCAGTAAAAGCCTTTTTGTAATCCAGTTCGCGCTTAATCTCAAACTTCACATCATACCACCTGGAAAGTTCCTTGATAATATCCTTAATACCCCGATCTTCAAAAATCAGCGCCTGATCCATCCAGCCGAAAACCTGTTGGCTGTCCTCTATCCTCTTTTTGTCAAAGAAATTGCTCCCCGTGGTGTACACGACCATTTCGTCAGGCACCAACACCACATCTGATTCAGAAAACGAACTTTCTACCGAGACGCTACCAGTTTTCACGGCTACTTCTATCTGCTCAGCATCTGGATATGAGCGCACATTGAACGAAGTTCCTAGCACCTGCACATTTACTTCGCCGGATTTGATTTTGAAAGGCCGTGACTCATCCCTTGCCACATCAAAAAAGGCCTCCCCTACCAAAGTAACTTCCCGTTTGCTCTCAGAGAAGACCTTAGGATAAGAGAGCATACTTCCAGAATTCAGTTTTACTATGGTGCCATCCGATAGCTCAAAGGTCAGTTTCTGACCATTGGCCGCTTCTTTCTCTATCTGAACCTCCTGCGTGGCTACATGGCTGGTTTCAGCCGAGTTGGTAGCATCCCACACAAGATAGAGTCCAATTCCCAAAACCATGACTGCCGCCACCCTGATCAGATAGTCAAAAGCTCCAAGCGATCTTTCTTTTGGCAACTCATGAGAGGGCGTAGCACTGTTGACAATGCGATCAAGCACGGCTGATTTTGAAGTGAGAATCTCGTCAGCCGACAATTTCCAATCTGCCACAATGTTCTCAAACACTTTGCGATTGAGAGCGTCCTCCTCCAGCCAAGACTTGAGCTTCACCTCCTCCTCTCGGGTGAGATCGTTTATTAGATATTTTGAAATAAGGTGCTCCATTGTATTTTAATCCTTACACCTAGAAGAGTCAATTCACCGTGGAAATACTGACGAGATTGCAAACAAATACAATCTAAACACCACATAACCCAATACACTATTACATTTCATAATGAAAGGCTTATTCTGTTAAAAATATTAAAACAAAGGGTTTTACTAAAGCTGAGCCAACAGGGTGCTAATGACGAGGGCTGATAAGGAACCAATGCTTGTGAAGAAGTGGTAGTTTTTATCAGATTCCTTAAAGTGTTCCCGTAGTCCTTCTTTGATTTTTCGGAGCGCTAAATGCAAGTGGCTCTCCACTGTGCGTTTGGAGATCCCCAGCTCATCTGCAATCTGTTGATTGGTGTAGCCCTTGTTTTTGGCCAGGTCATACACCACCCGATTGTGCAGCGACAAATCGGAAAGAATGGTAGTCACCAACTCATCCAATTCCTTGCCTAAGAGGAGGTTTTCAGGGTCCACGGCATCTGAGATCTGCAGAGTTTCATCATAATTGGAATAAGAGAAACGTCGCAAATCTTTGGAAGCCATGCGTATGGCCAAATGCTTTACGGAGACGTGCAGATAAGAGCCTAACTCCTGTATATTGGAATAATCCGGACGCTTGTTCCAGATGTTGAGAAAGACTTCTGATACAACATCCTCGGCGAGTTGCTTGCCCTTGGTGATCGAAAACGCATACCTAAAGAGACGTTCGAAGTTGGCTTCATAGACCTCTTCGAACCATCCCTTGAATGAATCGTCATCAGAAAGCTTCCGTATGTTCGTTTTCTTTGTCAAAAGAGTTGATTATGAACCTCTCAAAACTCCGGGATTTTGATCCACTTGTTTTGAATTCAATCGGAAAAATAAGAAAGATTATTAGAAATTTATCACTGATTTGAAAATTACCCCACCTGACACCTAGCTGATTTAGGTGGATAAATGACATGCTCCCAGTGTGATACACTGGGGTGTGCCCATAAAAAAAGCATGGGTAACGGAGCTGATGCTCCGTTACCCATGCCCTCATTCAAATATCTGTTAATGACTTACTTATGCCATAAATTCTCAATCTCTTCCAGGCTCTTGCCTTTGGTTTCGGGGACAAACTTCCATACAAACCATGCAGCGATGAAGCCAATGATTCCATAAATCCAGTAAGCAAAACCATGATTGAATTTTTCCACCAACCAGGAATTGTTATTCATCATCGGGAAAGTCTGTGAAACCACAAAGTTGGAAATCCACTGAGCGGCTACCGCGAAAGCCATGGCCTTGTCTCGGATGGTATTGGGGAAAATCTCTGAAAGTAATACCCAAGTAACAGGCCCCCAGGAGATGGCAAAAGCAGCTACATAAAGCATCATAAACACCAAAGAGCCCACACCCATGGCATCCATAGAGAAGGTAAGTCCAAGCCCCACCATGCTGACACCCATCGCCAGACCTCCTATGATCTGGAGTGGCTTTCTGCCGAGCTTATCTACCAACAATATGGCAATGACCGTGAATAACAAATTGACGGCACCCACCACGATGGTCTGGAGCAATGCCGCATTGGTGCCGGAGCCTGCATTCTTGAAAATTTCCGGTGCATAATAAAGAACGACATTGATCCCGACAAACTGCTGAAACATGGACAACAGCAAGCCAATGAAAATAACCACAAAACCGAACGACCAAAGCGCACTGCTCTTGTTGAGGTTTATAGCATCTTTGATTTCTTTAAAAACCTCGTTGGCAATCTTTTCTCCATTGATGTTTTTCAGGATCTGTAACGAATCTTCATACTTTCCCCTCAGGGCCAGCCATCTTGGACTTTTAGGAATGGTGAAAAGAAAGGTGATAAACAAGGTAGCAGGAATCAGTTCAGAAGCAAACATCCATCTCCAACCAATCCTTTCCAGCCACTGATCGTCCCCTTGAAGGGAGATGTAGTAGTTGACAAAATAAACCACCAGCATCCCGAAGATGATGGCAAACTGATTCCAGGAAACGAAAAATCCACGCTTATCAGCCGGAGACACCTCGGCCAGGTACATAGGTGAAAGCATAGAGGCAATACCCACACCAAGCCCACCGATGATCCTATAGACCACAAAATGGGTTAGAAAAGTATGGTCACCATCTCCTATAGCCCTGAAACCTAACTCAGGAACGGCAGAGCCCAGTGCCGAGATGGCAAACAATCCGGCGGCCAGCATCAATCCGCCTCTCCTTCCTAGTCTGTGGGCAATGAGTCCGCCTATGGCCCCGCCAATGATACATCCTATCAAAGCGCTGGAGACTGCAAAGCCAAGCAGAGAGTTGGACGAGAGCTCATCTAATCCCCGCGGATCCACAAAAAAAGCCTGCAGTGAACCCACGGTACCAGAGATCACAGCTGTGTCATAGCCAAAGAGCAACCCTCCGAGGGTTGCCACAAGTGCTATCGACTTGATATTTGTTTTAGGTCTTTCTGTCATTATTAAATTCTGTTAGGTTTCTACTCTTTCGCTGGGAATCAAAAAATGCATAGATCTGGTTTCTTCCACCTACTCACATGCGCACATGCCCAACACCCTCTAAAATAGCTCGCTCATAGGAAAGAAGCTGCCATCATTCAATTAAGCGCATATCCAAATGACCAATGAGCCCCATATTAGAGACATATTAATCCTTTGATCGTTCTTATTCAGATCTTTTACAATCATGTCCGTCTCACTAAAAGAAAAGGATGGAGTTTTAATCCACCCTTTTCGAGAAGTATGAAGAAGGGTCTTTAAAATTTTCTTGACAGAATATCCTCAGACACCACTAAAGGCACTGAACCCACCATCCACTGGCAACACCACACCTGTGATAAAACTGGCAGAATCCGAACACAAAAACTGCACGGCTCCAGCAAGCTCCCTGATCTCGCCAAACCTACCCATGGGCGTTTTGTTGATGACCTTTTTGCTTCTGTCCGTCAATGACCCATCAGGATTGAGCAACAGCTCTCTATTCTGATCTCCTATAAAAAATCCGGGAGCTATCGCATTCACACGCACTTTATCCCCATATTTTCTGGCTAGCTCACAGGCCATCCACCTTGTGAAGGTATTTACTCCAGACTTAGCAATAGAGTATCCAAGCACTCTGGTAATAGCCGAATAGGTGGCCATGGAGGAAATATTAATGATACTTCCTGACCCGTTTTCAGCGATGGACCTACCAAAAACCAACGAAGGGTAAACAGTCCCTTTCAGGTTGAGATCCATGGCCTGGTCAATGGCCTCAATTTTCAAATCAAAAATCTGCTGATCATGAGACTGAGTTGCTCCGGGAATATTACCCCCGGCGGCATTGATCAGAATATCAATCCTGCCGAACTCATCCAGAATGAGCTTATTGGTTTCTTCCAACTCCTTAACATTCAACACATCACAGACCCGCCCCATCACATCCGGGGTGATTTTCTTAAGTTCCGCTACACGTTGGTCTATTTTGGTTTGGTCCCGGTTTAGAATAACAAGCTTACATTTGGCCTCAGCCAGACTTCTCGCCAGCGTACTCCCGATCACCCCGGCTCCTCCGGTAATTATTACTACTTTCCCTGATAAGTCAAATAAATTCATTATTTGGTTGATACGATTTTAAAGAATTGTGTTCTATTCATGAGACCAATATTTTAAGATTGGAAATTCAACACCTGCAGAAACACGCAAGATATCACCCTTTCCATATTTCATTCGATAAACAAAAGTTTAGATGCTCTCTTTTTACCTAAAAAAATAGGAACTCAACAGTTGTCTACTTAAAATACTCAACAATACACCTTCTGTAACACAATTGATTGCCTTTTAAGTGACCCAATATTGGTTTTCAAGATCATTTTCGAAAGGTATAATACTTTTTTGAATTACGCAATCGGTTGTGTAATTTAATCGTACAATTAAGCACAATGAATCCCCACAACCGTTTTTTTGCTATCTTTAGGTGTTTGAAATTATGATATTTTTGGATGGAAATTCCACGCGATGAAGAAGAATAACAAAGAGATAACCATATATGACATTGCCAAAGAACTGAATGTGTCACCGTCCACCGTATCCCGGGCCCTCAAAGATCACCACAGCATCGGAAAAAAGACTAAAAAAGCCGTTCTCAAACTCGCTCAAGAACGGGGCTACCAACCCAACACCATTGCCGCGAGCCTCCGGAGCAACAAAACCACCACTATTGGAGTCATCATCTCCTGGATCAACAAGCCTTTTATCTCCTCAATGATCAGCGGTGTAGAAATAGCTGCCAACAAAGCAGGCTACAATGTAATCATTTCACAATCACATGATAATTATGAGCATGAAGTAGCCAACGCTCAGGCGCTTTTTGCCAGCCGTATACAGGGACTAGTGGTGTCTTTGGCAATGGAAACTACCAACTATGACCACTTTCAGCAGTTTGTGCAGAAGAATATCCCACTGGTTTTTGTAGACAGGGTAACGGAGGAACTTAACGCTGACAAGGTGATTATTGACAACTTTTTGGCCGGATTCAAAGCTACGGAACACTTGATTCAGGAAGGATGCAAAAGAATTGCCCATATTGGAGGTGCCCAGCACAGAAATGTATACCGTGAGCGAAGGGAAGGCTACCTGGCAGCATTGAAACAATACAATATGGAAATCAATGAAGATTACATCATAGAAAACCCAGCACTGAGTTCGGAGGAAGGTCATAGGGAAAGTGAATACCTGATGAATCTACCCAACAGACCAGATGGCGTTTTTTGCGCCAATGATACCTCGGCTGTAAGCGTAATCCAATATGCAAGAAAAGCAGGGATCAAGGTGCCACAGGAGCTGGCCGTTATCGGGTTTAACAATGATCCGGTCACAACCATTATAGACCCCCCGCTCTCCACAGTAACCCACCCAGCCATAGAAATGGGCAAATTAGCAGCCATGCAAGTACTCGGGTATAAGGAACACAAAGAAATCGTCAGGTCCCAAACCATCGTACTGGAGACCGAACTTTTAATCAGAGAGTCTTCTTCAAGGAAAAAGTATCACCCCACTCCAATCGTTTAATTCCACAGAGATCTTCCCTTAAATCAAGCAAAAAAATCAATCGGTTGCTTGATGATATTTATGTTTCACCTACACATACAAACCTTTATCAACTTATTTTATATATTTAAAAAATCAATCGATTGACTAGCGTGAGGGCCAGCATGAATCTTCCCTTATGCCACAAAGAAATTCACACTTACGAATGGCAGGAAACCAACAATTACCTTTGAAACAAGGTCCTTTCAATGCACATATTCTCTGGCAGCATTGGTCTGTCTTTCCATGCCCCATCCTGATAGCCCTTGCCAACAACAGTAATCCAAGCTACAAGTACCAACCTAATTGATATGAAAAAAAATAGCAATATAAAGTTGCACATCACAATCTTTCTGGCCTTTGCCACTTTGATCCTGTCTTGTGACAAAAAGCAAAACAACCACCTCAAACTGAACGATCAAGAGTACTTCCAAAGTCGTGGGCTTAATGTACTTGTCTACACCAGCTGGTACAATGGGCTCTTCAGTGATGAGAAAAAAAGTGGTATCGAACTGATTCACCATGAAGTGCGAACAGCCACCAACGGCGATGTTCGCCTGGGGCCTACCCCAGAGCAATGGGACCCGATCCCAACGTTCAGGGAACGCAAAGTAGATCATGAAAATGGGACAATTGAAGCATTTCTGCACTATCCGGCGTTCAACTTCGAATACAGTGTAAAAGTAAGTCAGGAAGGCCCTTCTGTAAACATTAGCGTCAACCTTGAAAATCCAGTTCCCGAGGAACTGATTGGCAAAGCCGGATTCAACCTGGAGTTTATCCCTCCCGCCTATTTTGAAAAAGGATACCTCATGGATGAAAAGAGTGGCACCTTCCCTCTCTACCCGAGTAGCAGCATGGAAATCAAAAATGGAGTGGTCGATCCTTTGCCACTGGCAACGGGCAGCAGCCTGGTACTTTCGCCCGAAGATCCAAAAACCAGGGTAGCCATTACTTCAAGAATGGGCGATCTGGCCCTTTACGATGGACGCGATAAAGCGCAGAATGGGTGGTTTGTAGTAAGGTCGCTCCTACCAGCAGCTAAAACAGGGAAAGTATTAGAATGGACATTGGAAGCCAACACCATTCCAGGGTGGACCAGATCTCCGGTAATTGGTCATTCACAACAAGGGTATCACCCCGATCAGCCAAAAAAGGCAGTAGTCGAACTGGATAGAAATGACCAGTCCACCTCATCAGCCAAGCTCATCAAAATAGCAGGAGATGGCAGTGAAGAAATCGTCATCGGAAAAGCACTCACTCAGTGGGGCGCCTACCTCCGTTACAATTACGGAACTTTTGACTTCACCGAAATAAAAGAGAACGGCCTGTATGTCATCGAAGCTGGAAACACCCGAACGGAAGCATTCAAAATCTCTGCCGATGTATATGGCACTGCCTGGCAACCTACCCTGGATATTTTCTTTCCAGTACAGATGGATCACATGTTTGTGAACGAAGCCTACAGAGTATGGCATGGAAAATCACACATGGATGATGCTCTTCAAGCACCTGTGGACTGGGTGCACTTTGACCTCTATGCCCAGGGGCCTACTACAGACACTCCATACCAACCAAGTGAGCACATTCCGGGGTTGGACATTGGCGGATGGTATGATGCCGGGGATTTTGACATTCGTACTCAGACCCAGTGCTATGTTGTACAAAACCTTGTCAATACCTGGGAGGCATTCGGTTTGGATCGTGACCAGACCTCTATAGATCAAACCCTACAGTACGTAGACATTCACAAACCTGACGGGAAAGCAGATTTACTGCAGCAAATAGAGCATGGAACCCTGGCATTAATTGCGCAACACCGGGCTGTAGGACATGCCATTCACGGGATAGTGGCCGCCCATCTTTCTCAATATACACACCTGGGTGATGGCGTGACCAAAACAGACAACCTTATCTATACACCCCAGCTGGACAGTTTTAAGACTGACGGTTTCAGAAGTGGCACATTTGATGACAGATGGGCATTTACCAGCCGCACCACTCCGCTCAACTACCGCTCAATAGCCGCCCTGGCTGCCGCCAGTAGGGCACTGAAAGGATATAATGATGCGCTGGCAGATGAGTGCCTCACCACGGCTATCAGTGTCTGGAAGGAGGAGCATGCCAAGGAGCCGGATCTTTTTCACCATGGAAATACTACGGGTGGAGCATTAGATGATGAAGAGCTTAAAGCAGCCACCCAATTACTTCTCACTACACGAGACCCACAGTATGCCAAACGGATTTCGGAACTATGGCCTACCATCGATAGGAATTTTGGACAGCATGCCTCCAGAATAGCTGCAGTACTTCACCTACTGGATGATGACCTTAAAAACAAAATACCACAACGGGTAGCTCAGTACAAAATATGGATGGACTCTATCGAAACTCAGAATCCATACGGTGTTCCGGTAACCACGGGAGGTTGGGCTGGTTCGGGTGCAGTAGTGGGTTTTGGTATCACCGCTTATGATTTACATCAGGCCTTCCCTGATATCATCGGGTCTGAATATGTATTTAAGTCCCTCAACTATCTTTATGGAAATCACCCCGGTTCAGACATCTCGTTGGTATCGGGGGTAGGCACCAAATCCAAGAAAGTAGCTTATGGAAACAACCGTGCAGATTACTCTTTTATAGCCGGGGGTGTAGTCCCCGGAGTGCTGATCTTACCTCCTGATTTTCCTGAAAACAAGGAAGATTGGCCCTTTCTCTGGGGAGAAAATGAGTACGTCGTTTCTGTGGCTTCCGCATATCTCTACCTGGCAAATGCTGCCGACCATTTGTTAAACAAATAGAATCGATACTAAGAATGAAAAGTAAATACACAGCACTGACTGCAGCACTATTAATGAGCTTATCAGTGGGAGCTCAGATTGATGAAAGTTATGAGGTGGCCACATGGCATGGTTTTAAAACCTCCGCAGTGAGCTACACATTTGATGACAACACTAGTAATCAGTTGCCTGTGGCTCTGCCACTATTTGACCAATATGGTTTCAAGGTTACCCTGTATACGGTGACTAACTGGGGTCCTGATTGGACTGCCCTGCAGAAAGCTTCGAATAATGGTCACGAAGTGGCCAGCCACACCATTTCTCATCCCAGCCTCCCGAGTATTAGCGCAGAGGAGCAAGAGGCACAACTACAACAATCACAAAGTACCATAAGATCCAATGTGCAGGGTGCGGAAGTGCTCACCCTTGCTTACCCCAATTGTAACATTGGAGATTTGGCCACCATTGAGAAATACTACATCGCAGGCAGGGTTTGCAGTGGGCAAATCATCTCTGCGAAGCCTGGTGATTACTATAGATTGAGCTCAATGATCGTTGGCTCACAGGGTGAAGTCAACAGTACGTCGGCATTTCAAACAAAAGTAGAATTGGCTAAATCCTCAGGGGGATGGGCGGTCTTTCTCATCCATGGCGTTGACAATGATGGTGGGTACTCACCAGTGGCTTCTTCTGTACTTAGCGAGCATGTAGATTTTATGAATGCCAACAGTGATGATTACTGGATAGGTACATTTGCTGAAGTAGTCAAATACATCAAAGAGCGCGAATCAATAAGTATTTCAGAGTCTGCCATTACGGCTGACTCGCTGAAGGTCATCATTTCTGATGGTCTGGAAGATGCCCTATATAATCAGGCCGTTTCTATCAGACGAAAGCTCCCTGTCAATTGGAGCACCGCCAGCGTATATATAGACGGTGCTGCTATTGAATCAGACGTGCAATCGGAAAATGGCATTTCATATGTGGTATTTGATGCCGTACCAGATCAAGGAGTGATCACAATAGGAAGTGCTGGTGGGCCGGCAATAGCACTGGCCACACCCAATGACATCTCTCCGGTTGCATTTCACCCCAACCCATTCAGCGACACCATACAAATCAAGTCTGGTGGTTCCTTCAAATATTCTATTTATTCCCTAACCGGCC
Source organism: Marinoscillum sp. 108 (assembly GCF_902506655.1). Lineage (NCBI taxonomy): Bacteria > Pseudomonadati > Bacteroidota > Cytophagia > Cytophagales > Reichenbachiellaceae > Marinoscillum > Marinoscillum sp. 108. The sequence goes on from NZ_LR734808.1 coordinate 2,044,746, forward strand.
AGCAACTCAGCTCCGGTGAGGGGAATAATTCCATTTTCGTAGGCAAAAGCCTACCTTCAGGCACTTATCTGGTTCGGGTAAACGATCATTCTAGTATCAGTCAATTCAAAATCGTGAAACAATAAGTCATTGATCATGCGCAAAGTATTAAAGTCTCTTCTCCTACCTCTTCTTTTACTCCTTTCACTCTGCACTACCGGACAGCTTCGGCTACCCCGGTTAGTCAGTGATGGGATGATCCTACAAAGAGGAGCTGATGTGAAAATATGGGGATGGGATACTCCCAATCAAGCCATCAATATTGATTTCAGAGACGTTACTTACCTGGCTAAAACCACTCCTGAAGGAACCTGGGAGATAAAGCTCCCCTCACTGGAAGCGGGAGGCCCCTACCAAATGACGATTTCAGGCTCAGAGGTAATCACCCTGGAAGACATCCTCATTGGTGATGTGTGGATATGCTCGGGCCAGTCCAATATGGAACTCACCATGCAAAGAGCCAGTCCCATCTATGCTAAGGAGATTGCTACTGCCGAGAATCCTTTGATCCGACAGTTTAATGTATCCACAAGGTATGATTTCAAAAAACCTCAATCCGACTTTGAGAAGGGTGAGTGGGTGAAAGCCACCCCTGAAACCGTCATGAGTTTTTCTGCTGTCGCCTACTTCTTTGGTCGTGCCCTTTTTGAGAAGTACCAGGTACCGATAGGCCTCATCAATACCAGCCTGGGCGGATCTCCGGCGGAAGCATGGATGAGTGAAAAAACGCTCATGGAGTTTCCAAAGCACTTTGATGAGCTTCAGCGCTTCAAAGACGATGACCTGATCAATGAAATCCAAAACAGTGACAATGAGCGTATCGGCGCATGGTATCGCACCCTCTTGCAAAAAGATGCCGGCAATAAGAATACCCCCTGGAACACTCCTGACCTGAACACCGATGCCTGGCCATCGATGCCCATACCAGGATACTGGGCGGATCAGCCAATAGGCCCTGTCAACGGGGTGGTCTGGTTCAGAAAAGAAATCAACCTCCCACCCTCTATGAAGGATCAACCGGCAAAACTGCTGATGGGCAGAATCATAGATGCTGATTCGGTATTCGTCAATGGAGTATTCGTAGGAACTACCAGCTACCAGTACCCACCTCGCAGATATGAAGTGCCCGCCGGAGTACTCAGGGCTGGTAAAAACATCCTCACTGTGCGGGTGATCAACAGCAGCGGGAAAGGTGGATTTGTACCAGATAAGCCCTACACCCTCACTGTTGGTCATAAGACCATTGACCTGACCGGCGATTGGAAATACCAATTGGGGGCCGAAATGGAACTGCTCGGCCCTCCTACTTTCATTCGGTGGAAGCCGGGTGGCCTGTACAATGGCATGCTCGCGCCGCTTTTTAATTACACCATCAAAGGGGCTATCTGGTATCAGGGTGAGTCCAATGCCAGCCGGGCCAAAGAATACAGAACCCTCTTTCCTGCCATGATTGCCGATTGGCGCACGCAATGGGATCAGGGTGATTTTCCTTTCCTTTTTGTGCAGCTAGCCAACTACATGGAAACCAAAGCCACCCCAGGCCCCAGCGACTGGGCCATGCTGCGCGAAGCCCAGCTACAGGCTCTATCGGTTCCCAATACTGCCATGGCAGTCATTACCGACATTGGGGAGTGGAACGATATTCACCCGCTCAATAAGAAAGATGTGGGTAACCGGCTGGCCCTGGCCGCAGCGAAACTCGCTTATGGAGATGATCTGGTCCATTCCGGCCCAGTGTATAAAGATTTTCAGATCAAAGGAAATAAGATGATTCTCACTTTTGAACATACTGGCAGCGGGCTCAAAATCAAAGGAGAAGAACTCAAGGGCTTTGCTATTGCGGGGAAGAATCAAAAATTCGTTTGGGCAAAAGCCAAAATAAAAGGTAATCAAATCACCGTCTGGAGTGCTGATATAAAAGAACCGGTGGCCGTACGCTATGCGTGGGCAGACAATCCAGATCAGGCCAACTTATACAATCAGGAGGGCCTGCCAGCTTCTCCTTTCCGTACTGACCAATGGGAGGAATAATCCCTTTTATCACAAAAACCTGAATAGACATGTTCTTTAATCGCCCAACGAATACACTGTACTTACTTTCTCTCCTTCTCATTGGCATGGGCTGTCAACCGCATGCCTCATACGAATTTCCATTTCAAAATCCCGAGCTAACCCTGGAAACCAGAGTGGATGATCTGGTCAGCAGGATGACACTGGAAGAAAAAGTAAGCCAAATGGTAAACGAAGCACCGGCCATTGAGCACCTTGGGATTCCTGAATACAACTGGTGGAACGAAGGACTGCATGGGGTGGCCAGAGCGGGCCTGGCCACGGTATTTCCTCAAGCCATAGGCCTGGGAGCCACCTGGGACGAAAGGCACATGCTGAAAGTAGCTACGGCCATCTCCGATGAGGCACGTGCCAAGCACCACAACTTTGTCAGCCGCGGTAAGAGAAACCTCTATCAAGGGCTAACCCTCTGGTCGCCAAACATCAACATTTTCAGAGATCCCAGATGGGGCCGCGGGCAGGAAACCTATGGAGAAGACCCCTACCTCACAGGCAAAATGGCGGTACAATTCGTCCGTGGGCTGCAGGGCGACGATCCCACTTATCTCAAAACGGTGGCAACCGTCAAGCATTTTGCAGTACACAATGGGCCCGAACCTGAGCGCCATGTCTTCAATGCTCAGTCCAACTATCGTGACCTATGGGAGACCTATCTACCTCAATTCGAGATGGCCATTCGTCAGGGCAAAGCCTACTCTGCCATGTGCGCCTACAACCGCTACAATGACGAAGCATGCTGCGGTAGCAGCACACTCATGACCGATATTCTAAGAAATGAAATAGGTTTTGATGGCTACATTGTTTCAGACTGCGGGGCTATTGAAGACATCTTTAAGCATCATCAGCTGGTGGCCACGCCTGAGGAAGCTGCCGCTCTGGCTGTCAAAACCGGTTGTGATCTCAATTGCGGCCTTGGCGAAGCAATATTTCCTTACCTGGTGCAAGCGGTGGAGAAAGGACTGATTGATGAAAATACGATTGACACTTCAGTGAAGCGACTGTTTATGGCCCGTTTCAAATTGGGGATGTTTGATCCTGAGGAGAATGTGCCCTTCGCCCAGATCCCCTACTCCGTGGTGGATAGCAAAGTACATCAGGCACTGGCCGATGAAACTGCCAGAAAGTCTATGGTGCTGCTGAAAAATGAACAGCAAACCCTCCCCCTCAGCAAGGATTTGAAAAAAGTAGCCGTCATAGGCCCGAATGCCAATCAATGGCTTATGCTCCTGGGCAACTATAATGGTGTACCGTCAGCACCCGTCACCCCGTGGGCTGGAATTCAACAAAAACTACCCAATGCAAGTGTCACGTTCGCTCAGGGCTGTGAACTTGCAGAGGGCATGCCGATGTTCTACACCATTCCCGGAGAAAACTTAAATAGCCTTAAGGCTTCTTTTTATAACAACCGCACCCTGCAAGGGGATCCCCTCTACAGTGAGTCATGGGACATGCTGGATGCCAACTGGAATGATCGCGCCCCACGTGAAGACATGGATGATGACAACTTCGGAGTACGTTGGGAAGGGCAGCTTTCTCCGTCCGTTTCAGGGTTCTACCAGCTTGGATTCATAGGCACTATGAATACTCAGCTTTACCTCAACGACAGCCTGGTGGCAAAAACCTCTTACCACTTTCGTGATGAATACGGTGACCCCCGTTTGAGAAAATCAGACCAGATTTGGCTGGAGGCCGAACAATCCTATGATTTGAAGCTGGAAGCCGGAGACTCTTATGCAGATGCCACTGTCCAACTTGTATGGGCCGCACCAAAACCCAACCTGAAAGCGGAAGCCCTGAAAGCAGCACAATATGCCGAAGTGGTGATTTTGTGTATGGGACTAACCCCCAGAATGGAGGGCGAAGAAATGGACATCCAAATCGAAGGATTCAGGGGTGGTGACCGTACCACGCTTGAGCTTCCACAGACTCAGAAGGATTTGATCAGGTCCATTGAGAAACTGGGCAAGCCCACGGTTCTGATTCTTTTAAACGGCAGTGCACTGGCCATCAACTGGGAAAATGAAAACATACCCGCCATTCTGGAAGCCTGGTATCCGGGCCAATCAGCGGGTACTGCGATCGCTGATATTCTATTCGGAGACTACAACCCGGCAGGAAGACTCCCTGTCACCTTTTACAAATCAGCTGATGATCTGCCTCCCTTTGAAGATTACAATATGGCCGGCCATACCTACAGATATTTCCAAGGAGATCCCCTTTACCCGTTTGGGTATGGACTGAGCTATACTTCTTTTGAATATGGAGACCTTACCGTGAGTGAAGGAAATACCACCGACCAGGCCGTCAGCGTGCTGGTGAAAGTAACTAACACAGGTAAAGTTGCGGGAGAAGAAGTGGTTCAGGTTTATCTGTCAAATTTGAGCACCCAATTACCTACTCCGGCGCATTCACTGCAGGGTTTCGAGCGGGTGAGTCTGGAGCCGGGAGAGTCTAAGTTTATCCGATTCGTCCTTCCGCCAGCAGCCTTTCGGGTGATCGATGATCAAAATCAAAAGGTGGTGTTGCCCGGGGAGTATCAACTCTCCGTGGGTGGCGGGCAGCCGGGAGTAACCCTGCAAACCTCCAATATCTTATCAAAAACCATCAATCTGCAGTAAAACGCGGGCAGAACAGGGGTACTTGTTTAAAGAAGAACCTTCACCACCACTTTTTTCACATTGGACGCCACGCCCAAGCTGAGACCTGGCATGTGAATGTCTTGTGGAAAAAAGACCGTGAACATACCGGCAGTCACCTTTATTTTGTAGTCATACTTGCCAAAAAAATAGACATCCTTTTCGCTATTGTACGGCACAGTCGGCTGCTGGTCGCGCAGGGTGTCAATCCCCATCATTTCTTCACCCGCATAAATAAACTGTATATCTGCGTAGCGCTGATGCGCTTCTATCTTACAGTCGGCTTCCTGCTTGCTTTCATATTCCTGCACAGCTACTTTCAGGCGATCGCCATCCAGCTCATACTTGCCTGGAGCCACCTGACTAAAGTCTGTCGAAAGAAGGTGCTCAAACCCCTTTTGGAATCGCTCACCCAATGCGTAATAGCGCTCGCAGTTTGCTAATTGATCAATTATCATATCTAATACTTTGAGAGCGAATTAACGGCATTCGGACCTAAAAGACAAGTCGCTATTGACATCCTTTAGTTGATACTAATTACCCTTGGGGAGCTTCTCCTGCAAGTCCTGCAACCAAAGGATCAGCTGAGCTGCTTCCGTGCTGTTATTGGTTTTATCCTCGGTATCGCTTCGCAATGACAAAGGGATGATTTTGTCCTGGTAAAAGGCATTAAATCCGTAAGCCCCAAAATCATTGCGGTGTTGCTCAATGGTCTCCACGGGACCTTTAGACGCAGGCCATATTTTGGCAATCTGACTGTCCAGCTCGGTTTTCGAAACCTGAAAGATCACACTATCAAACTTGGAGATGTGAGGATCCAACCCTCCAGACAGCCATACTACAGAATCGGCATAGGAACTCACCCGTACATTGCCGGCACCGTCTATGATCCAGTGGCTGTACTGAAAGCCCCAGGCGTGGTTGACACCAAAGTATTCAAAATAGGCTTGCTGTTCGTCCTGGTCCTCTTCACATGACCCCATGGCCACAAGCAAAATCATGAAATGTAAGAGTAATCTGGTCATCGCTCATAGTTTTTTTAATGGCGTGTAAATAAGACACGGGATTCAACAGAAAAGTTAAATCGCCAGCAAATGATCTTCAGGCAGGCATTTCTATAATTCGATAAAATACCTTCACTACTCCTCTCTCCTTACCTTGATGGTCCAATAGGTAAGTGAATCGCCTGGAGTAGGAATATACTGATGTGGCACCATGGCTGGTATCATCACAAAATCTCCTGGCAGCAGGCTGCGCTTCGAAGGATTTTGGATCACCCCGCCAAGCCAGTCTCTGATGGGTGCAGCTCCACGTACCCGCTGATCGCCAACGATGGAGTCTCCGGTGATCAACACACCACTACCTGAGCGAATAATGGCCACATCATCCCACTGCTCATGAAGCTCTACATCTCCCGGGCCTGTCCTGAGAATGACCAGAGACGGAGCTCCTTCATTGCTTCTGGACAACACCTCAGAAGCCACCATGACCGAGTCATTTTCTTTAAGGGCCAAAACTAGTTTGGCCTGAAGGAAGGCATCCTGTTGATCCTCAGAATAGAAGGTTACAGAATCCTTGAGAACAACCTCCTCAACAGGAACGGATGCTTGCTGCTGCGCAGCACTTTCCTTAGATGACTGATCACAGGAAATAAATCCCACTATTAGGGTGAGCATTGAAATGACGATTGTATTTTTCATGAATGAAGAGACTTTGTACACCATCTATTTACATCAAATCTAAACATAAAGGCACACTCTTCATTCACAACCCACCCCGCAGGTTGTGCAATAAGGGGTGTCGCTCCTACGGAGCTAACAATGTACTTTTGGGTTCGCGCTATTCACATCAGACACCGCTGGTGTCTAATCCACAGAAAATACCTTGTGAATCCAGATCAATCAGCTCCATAGGAGCGGTATGTTCTTAGATATTATTCCTAGCCGAATGAGCTGCGTAGCTGCGATATGCTCCTGACATGTCTCCTCCAAGGGCAGGAAATATTCCCACGATCCCACCTTGCTGGCATTGTTCAGTTTCCTGCCGCACAAGAAGGGAAGGTGTCGCTCCTACGGAGCTACCATGTGTTCTTGGATTCGCGCTGCCCACATCAGACACCGCTGGTGTCTGATGTGGGCAGAAAACACCTTTGAATCCAGATCAATCAGCTCCATAGGAGCGGAATGTTCTTAGATATTATTCCCAGCCGAATGAGCTGCGTAGCTGCGATATATCTCAGCAGGGGAAAGAATTCAGGAAGTTACTTCCCGACCACTCCGAGCACCGCTTGATGGGCTGGTTTGGGAGCCAAAGATCTATCGAACAACAGCGGATAGTCTGTTCTACCACGCGCAGGCCAGTTGTTTTTCCAGGATTGCCCATCGTGCACTCCCCACAAAGTAACCCTCGTGATGATGTCTTGATGCTTATGAAACAGCTCGAAAAGGTCCGCATATCTCTGAGCCAAAGCCATCTGCACAGAATCAGGCAAGCCATTTTTGTATGGGTTTGCCTCTGCATTATTTTCAAAGCTGGCTGATAGATCGGCGCCTTCTACATTTCGTGGGTTGGGTAACACTGTTATGTCGAGTTCGGTGATCATCACCTTTAGTCCTGCATTCCCAATTTTCAAAATACTGGTCTCGATTTCCTCTAAAGTTGGCCTGTCTAATCCCCAATGACCCTGCATCCCTATACCATCTATCCGCAAGCCCTTAGCTTTAATCGCTTTAGCTAGTTGCACGGCACCATCACACTTCTCTGTCCTGTTCATGCTATAATCATTGTAATAAAGTTCGGCCTCAGGATCAGCCATGGCTGCATACTCAAAGGCCTTGTATATGAAATCCACTCCTCCGATTTGGTAAAACAAGGACTCTCGAAAAGTACCATCATCATTGAGCGCCTCATTCACCACATCATAGCCTCCAATCTTGCCCTGATAGCGGCCCATAATGGCATTGATGTGATCTTTCATCCGACCAAAGAGTGCCGTGCTGTCGATAAGATCATTGTCTTCGTCCCGAAAAACCCATTCCGGTGTTTGATTGTGCCAAATAAGCGTATGCCCAACCATGAACTGATCATTTCTATCTGCCATCGCCACTAACTTATCCGTATACTCGAAGTTGAAAGTATCAGGCTTCGGGTGCACATACATCCACTTCATAGCATTCTCTGGAGTGAGGCTACTAAACTCATTCCTGATAAGTGTAGATTCGGCAGAATCTTTCTCCAGGATTTGTCCCCAGCCCAGGGCTGCTCCGATATAAAAATCGTCCGCATAGGCGGTACGCAAAGTCGGTCCCACCTTTTTCTCAGTCTGAGCACAGGACATCGTCAGGGTAAAAAACACCCCGGAAATAATCAAAAATTTTAAATCCTTCATTCTCATTATTTTTTCTTTAATTCACCATTTATCAACCTCCAGATATTGAGCGGGTTATGATCCCTCAACGCTAAGGGCAAGGAGGCCTGTGGGAAATCCTGGTAACATACCGGCCTCACAAATCTTTTGATGGCCCCTGTCCCTACGGAGGTGGACTGAGGTGCTGTGGTAGCCGGGTAAGGACCTCCATGGACCATAGCTTGCCCCACCTCAACCCCTGTTGGGTAACCGTTGAATAGTAGTCGTCCCACCTTTCGTTCCAAAATATGAATCAGGTCTTTGTATTCCTCCAGGTCTGCATCGGTACCATGGATGGTGGCGGTCAAATGTCCCTGCATTTTTCTTGCTACCTCCAGCATTTGGTCTTTTCCCTCAGCTATGACACTCAAAGTGGACGGGCCAAACACCTCTTCCTCAAGACCCGACTGCCCTAAGAAATCAGTTGCTTTTGTTTTGAAAATTTTGGACGGTACCTGGTTTTTACCCTGTCCGGAAATTCCTTCGGAAACTATCTCCACCCCTGGAAAAGATGTCAACCTGTTCACCCCGGCCTCATAGTTATCCTTGATTCCTTCAGATAGCATAGTACCTGAGGCAGTTTTAGAAACCAGGTCTCCCATTGCTTCCAAAAGCTGACTTGTTTCTGTCGATTCACTAGCGATCACCAACCCAGGATTGGTACAAAACTGGCCTACCCCCATATTCAATGAGCCAACCAGACCTGAAGCCAGACCTTCACCACGAGCGCTCACGGCTCCTGGTAATAGGAATATCGGATTAGAGCTTCCCATTTCAGCAAAGACGGGAATTGGAGTATTACGCTGATTCGCTGCATCGAAGAGCGCTTTTCCTCCCCGAAAGGAGCCAGTAAATCCAACAGCCGTAATCCTGGGGTGCAACACAATAGCCATTCCGACCTCCACTGAGGTCCCTTGTACCAGAGAGAAAACACCGTCAGGCATACCTGTTTTATTGGCTGCACTCACAATGGCTTGAGCTACCATCTCAGAGGTACCCGGGTGCAACGGATGTGCCTTCACTACCACGGGACAGCCCGCTGCCAGGGCAGAGGCCGTATCCCCTCCGGCTACAGAAAAGGCCAACGGGAAGTTACTCGCTCCAAAAATGCCCACCGGTCCCAAAGGAACCAGCATCTGCCTGATATCTGGCCGGGGAAGAGGTTGTCTATCGGGGATTGCCGTATCAATGCGCGCATCCACCCAGGAGCCCTCACGGACAAGGCTGGCAAACATTTTGAGCTGGTTGATGGTACGCATCCGCTCTCCGTTCAGGCGTGCGGCGGGAAGAGCAGTCTCTGACATACAGCGTTCGATCAGCTCATCGCCCAAAGCCCAAAGCTCATCCCCAATGGCCTCAAGGAAAAGCGCCCGATCCTCTGAAGACTGCTCTTTATATTCCTGAAAGGCGGCTTCAGCTTTCAATACTGCACTACCTACTTCAGCTTCTGTAGCTTCATAAAAGCTGATGGGTAACAGGTCTCCGGTAGCCGGATTAACGGCCCGAAAAGTGTTCCTACCCATCCCTGTTCGCTCTGATCCTATAAAATTTTGCCCCGTTAGTATCATGTCTTTTCGGTTGATTATGCTACAAAATTGATGAGGGTGCCGATATGATCGATCGTAATCCTGATCTCATCGCCCTGCTGCAATGTAAATTCGTTAGGTGGTACTATCCCCGTTCCTGTCATAAGGTAGCAACCACTTGGAAAGGAGGTTTCGAGTATTAGATAATGAACAAGGTCTTCAAATTTTCTTTTGATCTGGCTAATTTCTATCTGCCCGTGAAACATCTGCTTATCTCCTCTCAATATCTCCAGGTGGATCTCTGAATCCTCGGCCATAGGATCTTCAGAAACGTAAATACATGGGCCTACAGCAGCAGACTGGTCATAACATTTAGCCTGTGGCAGGTAGAGGGGATTCTCACCTTCTATATCACGAGAACTCATGTCATTGCCCGCTGTATAGCCTATGATCTTCCCTCCTGAACTGACCAAAAGGGTAAGCTCAGGCTCGGGTACATTCCATTTGGAATCCTTTCGGATATTAACTTTCCCCCCAGGACCTGCCGTACGGTAGGGCATGGCCTTCATAAAAAGCTCTGGTCGGTCAGCACTATATACCCTATCATAAAAATCGCCACCCCCGGAATCTTTGGACTCATCCATCCTGGCTTCCCGGCTTTTGTAATAGGTAACTCCCGATGCCCATATTTCCTGACGTCCTATAGGAGCAAGCAATTCACCCTTTAATACTTCAGCATCGTTTATCGGCCTTTTGACCGAAATCCTCTCATTTGCGTAAGCAAAGAGATCATCTCTGTTGATAAACTGATCCCAATCTTCATGAAAGGAATAACACTGCTCATCCTTTTCCACAAGGATGCAAGTTCTTGTTTTATAAATTTTCAAAACTTTCTCATTAGTTAGGTTAAACAAATGCACCAAAGAATACTCATTACCTCAAAAGGTTCTACTCGAACTTTCGCATGTCTATACAAAAAAACTTAACAGCGTGAGCAAAATCATAGCAGAAAGACCAAGAACCGCCGTACCGACACTTTGCAGACGATAGCCCTGACTCACATTCATTCCGCTCATTTGAGTCACTACCCAAAAAAAACTATCATTGGCATGAGACACTACTGCAGAACCTGCCCCAATAGAGATCACCACCATGGCCTTTTCTATTTCTGTGTCCATACCCAAAACCAACATCAACGGAGCTATAATAGAAGCTGTAGTGGTCAAAGCAACAGTGGATGATCCCTGAGCCGTCTTGATCCCGGCAGCCACCATAAATGGCAGCCAAAGTCCTATTCTGTAATCGGATGCGAAGCTCCCAAGAATTTCACCGATATCTGATGTCTGAAGCATTTTACCAAATGCTCCGCCTGCCCCTGTGATGAGAATGATCACAGAGCCGGTTTTCAACGCGTCGCCTACCCATCCGCCAGTACTCAGCATGTCTTTGTCCAGCTTTTTCGGTAGCAAAAGGGCTAGTAAAACACCTATAAATAGTGCCGTAACCGGATTGCCCAAAAAGAAGATAAAATCAACCAAAATACCGGTTCCAAATGGCTCTGTCGGGTAATCTGCGATAGACCTGAGCACAATGAGCAATATGGGTACCAGTATGGGCAAAAAAGATTTTATGGAAGATGGTGCTTCCGAGATTTTTTGTTGGATTTTCTCTCTGGTCTGCTCTGGCTGTGGGTCTATATAGACCTTTCCGGCATACGCTTTCGAAAAGAAAATAGCCACCACCAGCGCCCCGATACTTGTATAAAGGCCAATCAGAATCACAATCCCCAAATCTGCTCCCACCAAACCAGCTGCAGTGATAGGGCCCGGTGTAGGTGGCACCATAGTGTGGGCGGCTGTAAGACCAAGTGAAAGCGCAATAGCCGTCCCGGCCAAAGACACTCCAGCTTCCTTTGCCAAAGCTCGGTTCAGAGATGAAAGAATGATGAACCCACTATCGGCAAATACAGGAATGGATACGATATACCCGATCACCCCCATGGCGAGGTGTACGCGCTTTTGGCCAACCACCCTCAGCACCTGACTGGCCAGGGCATAAGCACCTCCTGATTGCTCTAAAAAAGCACCTATAATAACACCTGAAATAATGATGATCCCGATTTTTCCGATGGTTTCCCCAAAGCCGATATTAATTGTCTGAATAATGGTCTCTGGTGCCATCCCTGAGCAAAAACCAAAAAACAAACAAGCAACCAGTAAGGCCAGAAAAGGATGCAAAGAAAATCTACTAGTCGAAATGACTATAAGTAAAATACTCAGAATAATCAGTACAATAGTCAGCATTATGGAGAGGTTTTAGGGTGATTATTAATGCAAGTCTCTGGTTACTTCCGACCCTGATGAGCCTTTGAGGAAATCAAAATCGCAACCCTTATCGGCTTGCTCCACATGCTGAATGAACATTTTTGTATAGCCCCTTTCAGCCACGGGTTTAGGTTTCACCCAATGCTTTCTCCGCTCTGCCAACTCTTCATCCGACACATGCAGGGTGAGACGCTTACCTTTCACATCAAGTTCTATCAAGTCACCATTCCTCACAAGGGCCAGATTGCCACCAATGGCAGCCTCTGGTGACACGTGTAAAACCACGGTACCATAGGCTGTACCGCTCATACGCCCATCGGAGATTCTTACCATATCCTTCACGCCTTTTCTGAGCAATTTCTCCGGCAGGTCCATATTACCTACCTCCGGCATACCCGGATAACCCACCGGCCCCACACCTTTGAGGATCATCACGGAAGTCTCATCTATTTCAAGCGCCGGGTCATCGATCCTTTGGTGATAATCCTCGATCGTCTCAAAAACAACTGCTTTCCCTTTATGCTGCATAAGTGCCGGAGTAGCTGCCGAGGGTTTGATCATGGCTCCATTTTCGCAAAGGTTCCCTTTCAGTACCACGATTCCCGCGTTCTCCTTGATTGGAGCGTCGACAGTGCCAATGACTTCCCGATCATAGCATGGTGCATTGCGACAATTATCTCCGATTGTTTTTCCATTGGCTGTGATGGCTCCAATATGAATCCGTTCTCTGATCTCATCAATTACTACCGGAAGACCTCCTGCATAGAAAAAGTCTTCCATCAGGTACTTTCCGGAAGGCATGAGATTAACTAACATAGGCATCTGGCTACCCAACCGATCAAAGTCTTCAATATCCAGATCCACGCCGATTCGTCCGGCGATGGCCGTCAGATGGATGGGCATATTAGTGGAGCCTCCTACTGCAGAATTGACTTTGATGGCATTTTCGAAAGCCTCTCTGGTAAGGATTTTAGATAGTTTTAAGTCTTCACGGACCATTTCAACAATCCTATTTCCCGCCAGATGAGCCATTACCTTTTTGCGCGAGTCTACAGCCGGAATGGCTGATGCTCCGGGAAGAGTGAGCCCCAATGCCTCTACCATCACCCCCATAGTGGAGGCTGTGCCCATGGTCATACAATGACCCGCACTTCTGGACATGCAGGACTCAGCTTCTACCATATCCTTTTCTGTGATGGTGCCTTCCTTTAGCCCCTCCGAAAGCTGCCATGTAAGTGTACCTGATCCCACATCCTTACCACGCCACTTACCGTTGAGCATAGGCCCTCCCGGCACCACAATGGTTGGTAAATCAACGCTGGCTGCACCCATAAGGGTAGAGGGGGTAGTCTTATCGCATCCAGTCAAGAGTACGATACCATCTAGTGGGTTGGCCCTGATGGTCTCTTCGACATCCATACTCACCAGATTTCTCCAAAGCATGGTGGTAGGCTTCATAATGGTCTCGCCCAAGGACATGACTGGGAACTCTAGCGGAAAACCTCCGGCTTCATAAATTCCCCGCTTTACGATTTCTGCAAACTCCCTGAGGTGGGCATTACATGGGGTAAGGTCAGACCAAGTATTGCAAATGCCAATGACAGGCTTCCCCCGAAACATATGATCAGGATGACCCTGATTTCTCAACCAGCTGCGGTGGACAAACCCCATTTTATCATCCTTGCCAAACCACTCCTCACTTCGTAGTTTTTCCTTTTTATCGCTCATAAGCGCTCATCTGTTTCGGGTTGAAAAAATAAGTCATACCAAATGCAAAATATTGGGGATTCCTTTCAGTGAAACTGGCTTGCCTGCCGCTGCAGACTCATAAATCTTATCAATGATGAACATATCCCGCTGGCCCATTTCACCACGAACCGTGCTCTGCTTGTCCTTTAAAATACATGTAGCAAAATCATCCATCTGGAGTGCCTGCTGATTGACAGCCGGGAAGTTCATAGCGCCTAAATGGGTCCTGCCTTTCAGGCCACCATATGAATAAGCAGGCGCCAACTCCCAGTTCCCCTCCTGAGCCTGTACTTTCAAATAATTAGAACTCTCTTCGTAGCTCGTCCTCATTTTGGCATTGATTCCCGTAGGGAAATCAAATTTGACATCCAGTGTACCCTCTACAGCGCCATAAAACGCTTTATCGACAGTGGTATCCGTAGCTTGTAGTGCGATGGGCAACTGACCGAGGGTATAGATGGTGCTTTGTATGGCATAGATACCCACGTCCATAAGTGGGCCCCCGCCTGCCATTTCTTTGTCCAGGCGCCAGCGACTTTTGTCTCTCAGAGGAAAAGCAAAACCAGCGTCTGATTCGAGTACCTTCCCAAATACCTGCCGCTGCCCCAGTCTCATGACCTCCAGGTTGTGAGGTTCGAAATGCAATCGATAGCCGATGGAAAGTTTCTTTTCAGCCTTGCGGCATGCATCAATCATCCTTTGACAATCTTCGTATTTGGTGGCCATCGGCTTTTCACAAATCACATGCTTGCCTGCCTGAGCAGCCCGAATCACGAACTCCGCGTGCATGGAATTGGGGAGGACCACGTACACAATGTCTATTTCATCATTGTTCGAGATCTCATCAAAGTTGTCATAGTTATAGACATTCTTAGATGGGATAAGATACTGGTCCACCCACGAATCTGCTTTCGAGGGGGTGCCTGTGACAATTCCCGCCAGGTAGCAGTTTTCTGTCCTTTCCAAAGCCGGTGCCAGTTGACCCGTAGCATAACCGCCTAACCCCACCAGTGCCACACCGAGTCCTCTTTTCTCACCTGCCCTACCCGAAGGACCTGAAAGAAGCCCAAGAGTGGTCAAACTGCTGGCCACCATGATGCTCCCTGTCGACTTGGCGGTATTGGATAAGAAATGTCTTCTTTTCATTGGACTAATGGTTTAGGTTCGGGGGACTCCCCTACTTAATGACGATCTTTCTCAGTTCGCTTTTGGAAGTCCCTTGTACTTTGAGTAAATAGATTCCGCTGGTTAAGTTCAGTGAAAGGCTCACCTCCTGCCCCTCCATTGGGGTAAAATCAGCCACCAGGTGACCACTCAAGTCATACAGTGTCACCTGATGCACAGGCTCTTTCGACCTGACCGTTAATTGGCCGTCAACCACCGGGTTAGGGAACAGCTCCAGATTCGAATGATTTTTCCATCCCAAAACCGTACGGTCTATGGGTGTGGAAGCATACTCTCTAAGCCAGGTCAATGCCGGTCGCTCCGTTCCATCGGTATTGATCAAATAAGCCTTCTGTGCGGTACGCCACATCCCACTACGCCACCCCCAGAGTGTGACTCCTATCACCGATTCGTGCTCCCAAAACAGTGGGAAAACTCGCTTGTACTCATCCAGCTGAATCTGATCTGTGGATCCATCTATATCCATCTCAGTCACCATGATCGGCAGGCCTGTATCACCCAGTTTATCGAGTTGATCGGTAATGGTGGTGGAGCTTCCAGTGGTAGAAAAGGCATGTGCCTGTACGCCGATTACATCTATCAGATTCTCTGCCTGCAACAGCTCTATGATTCTCTTGTATTTATTGGCATTACTGCTACTGCTCACAATGTTGTACTCATTGATCACCAGTTTGGCATTTGGGAAACGCTCTCTAGCCATGGTGAAGGCGGTGACGATCCAATCGTACCCGGAAGCTCCTCTACCCCCCAACGCATCTATGTAATTGCCATTGCCGGCACCACTCGGAGGATCATTGATAGGCTCGTTGACCACTTCCAAGTAATCCACATCGGGGTATCGCTCTGCCACAGCATCCATCCATTCGGTGATTTCCTCCAGCTGCTCCTCCACCGGCAAATCTTCGATCCAGGAGGGTTGCTGATTTCCCCAGATCAACACATGAAACCTAAACACAAAATCGTTTTCCTTGGCAAAATTGTAAGCCGCATCCAATGTGGCCCAGTCATAATTATCCCGCGTCCTTTCCACGCTTCCCCATTTTCCGGCATTTTCGGGCGTTACCTGATTCCAGTAAGTCTCATATCCGCTTAGCTGAGAGCTACTGTATACATTTCCAAGAAACTTCTCCATCCCATCGGCTATGGGCTTTTCCTGACTCACCGCCATCTGCCCCATGACCACCAACCCAATCAGCAACAATATACTTTTACTCATCTTCATAAAATATAATCTGTTATAATCACCTCAAATTTCCTATCGTTATTTCACCTTCAAATTCACAGAAACAGGAACAGACGCACCCAGTTCTAGACTTCTGCTGGTGGGCAGAGACCCGCCAACGTGTATTTTGAAATCACCCTTCTCCAGAATGGTTTCACCCTTCTCATTAACCACCTGAAGCATTTCAGGGTTTATGGTGAAGGAAATGCGCTGTGACTCACCTGCCGCAAGTTTCACCCTGCGAATGGACTGTAAAGAAAAAAGCGGAGTACTCACACTGGCTTCTACATCCGTCACGTACAGCTGCACCACTTCCTCTACATCAAAATCCCCTTCGTTGGTCACTAGAACCGAAACCTCAGCAGACTCTCCTGACTTTATTACCGACCGGGTGACGGCAGGGGTCCCATACTTGATTTTGGAGTAGTGTAGTCCAAAACCAAAGGGATACATCGGCTCGGCTGTCATGTATTTGTAAGTTCTGCCCATCATACTATAATCCTCATATGCTGGCAATTGATCCAGGCTCTTTGGAAAAGTAATCGGCAATCGCCCGGAAGGTGAGGCTTTACCGAAAACAATATCAGCGATGGCATTACCACCTTCTTCACCGGGGTACCACACCAATAACACTGCGTCAGCTATTTCGTGAACTTCAGAAAGATTCATGGGACTTCCACCAGTGACAATGGCTATCACAGGCTTGTCATTGTCGGCTTTAAGTTTTTTCAGGTAATCAATCTGATTGGCAGGTATATCATAATCCAGGCGGTCACCATAATGCGCGGAGGCAATGGACTCCCCTTCCTCTCCTTCAATAAATCCCGTGATTCCCATTACCATCAAAGTCGCATCTGAAGTATGTGCCACCCCAGACGACCAGTCCACGGGATTTACATTCGGCCGATCGAGCAACGTGCCAGCTCTATAATGCACCTGACTACCAGAAGCTACCGCAGCGGTGATGCCTTCTAAAACCGTGACCATATCAGGGTTTACCCCGTAATAATTTCCAATGAGTGGATCGATACCAGCCGCATTGGGACCTGTGACATAGTAGCGCGACAGGTCATTGGCCAAAGGCAACACTCCATTATTTTTGAGCAAAACAATAGACTTGACGGCAGCTTCCCGTGCCAACGCCCTGTGGGCAGGACTGTTCACCACATCCAGCGAAATGGCATTATATGGATTGGCATTGCTATCATCAAACATGCCCAGCTTGAACCTCGTCTCCAGCAACTTGGTAAGGGCCACATCAATCGTCTTTTCCTCGATCAACCCCTGATTCACCGCCTCCACCAGTGCCGGGAAGGTACTCCCGCAGTTGAGGTTTACCCCACTTTCGAGTGCCAAAGCTGAAGCATCTACCTGATTTTCTACAGTGCCATGTCCATTCTCTGAATAGAAATCCACAATGGCCCAGCAGTCACTCACGATGTGCCCATCAAAGTCCCATTCACCCCGAAGTACCTCCTGAAGCAAATAATTGTTGGCACAGCAGGGCTCATCGTTGGTGCGGTTGTAAGCACACATTACGGCCTCCACATCCGCCTCCACCAATGCTTTAAAAGCTGGAAGGTATGTTTCATAAAGATCCTTTTTAGAAACAACAGCATTGAACTCATGGCGCAAACGCTCCGGACCACTGTGCACCGCAAAATGCTTGGCACAAGCCGCGGTTTTCAAGTATCGGGAATCTTCTCCCTGAAGTCCTTTCACAAAGGATACCCCCAATCTGGTAGTCAAAAATGGATCTTCACCGTAAGTTTCCTGGCCGCGCCCCCACCTGGGGTCACGGAAAATATTGATGTTCGGTGTCCAAAAGGTGAGTCCATTGTATCGGTTGTAATAACCCTTTTTCAGTGATGCATTATACATGGCCCGAGCCTCATCAGAGATGGCTGAAGACACCCGGTAAGCCAGCTCCTCATCAAAGGTGGCTCCAAGTCCAATGGCTTGCGGAAATACCGTAGCCACACCAGACCGCCCTACTCCGTGCAAGGCCTCATTCCACCATTCATAAGGCGGGATGTTCAACCGTTCGATCGCGGGGCTGTTCATCATCATTTGCTGAACCTTCTCCTCAAGAGTAAGTCTGCTCACCAAATCCTTAGCCCGGGCCGCATTGGTAAGAGAAGTTTCCAGATAATCCTGGCTTTCTGCATTGTGACTAATGGCTGCCAGCACAATCAATAAAAAGGATGCTAATTTTTTCATCATTAAGGGATTTAAATTTTATATGACCACCCGGATATTTTTTACTAAATATATCCCTCCCTCAACTCATTGCGGGAAAGGCTTAACAATCCGTAGGGTATTCATTAACAAACGGTGCCTACATCAACAAGAAATGCACGCTCATTCACTCTCATTTCAAGCCTCATGTGATTTAAAAATGAAGCAACATCAGCCCTGATTTCAGAGAAGCTTTAGACATTCATTGTGGCAAAGTAGCACAGATTCCTAAATTTTAAACAATCGATTGCGTAAAAATTTCAGTTTTACCACACATCTCACTACTTTAGCCAAATAGCCGTGTTTGCAATTGTCAGATACGCGATTGATTCAACTCAAACCAGACCCCACGTGAAATATCTATTTAGCACTTTTTTGTTATTCGCACTTTTCATCCTTCCAGCATCAGCGGAAACAGGATATGAACTCTGGCTCAGGTACCATAAGATCCAAAATACCGAGCTCCTCAATGGCTATCTCGGCCAAATCAAGTCGTTTAGCGTAGTGGGTAGTTCGGCAACTCATGATGTGATCCGAAATGAGTTGAGTGCTGGCTTGAGTGGTCTGCTGGGTCAGCCATTCGAGCCATCCACCAGCAGCAAGGCTTCCTTGCTAGCTGGTCTATCCGATGAGCCGACTATCGCCCAATACTTATCTGAGTCAGAGTTGACACAGCTGGGTAAAGAAGGTTATCTGGTCAAGGCCATCTCACAAAAGGAGTCATCGCGATTTCTCATCACCGCCAAAGACCCGGTGGGCCTGCTCTATGGCACCTTTCATTTTCTGAAGCTCCTCCAAACCAACCAAAACCTGGCTTCCATTAATATTCTTGAAAACCCCAAAGTGGACATCAGAATCCTCAACCACTGGGACAATCTGGACAGAACTTCGGAGCGTGGGTATGCAGGATTTTCTATCTGGGACTGGCACAAACTTCCTGACTTTCTGGATCAACGATACATTGACTATGCGCGGGCGAATGCCTCCATTGGGCTCAATGCCACGGTGCTCACCAATGTGAATGCCAATGCATTGGTACTCACACCTGCTTATCTGGAGAAGGTGAAGGCATTGGCCGATCTTTTCAGGCCGTATGGAATCAAAGTCTACCTGACTGCTCGCTTCAGTGCCCCCATAGAGATTGGTG
This sequence comes from Marinoscillum sp. 108, assembly GCF_902506655.1. Classification (NCBI taxonomy): domain Bacteria; kingdom Pseudomonadati; phylum Bacteroidota; class Cytophagia; order Cytophagales; family Reichenbachiellaceae; genus Marinoscillum; species Marinoscillum sp. 108. The sequence goes on from NZ_LR734808.1 coordinate 2,064,288, forward strand.
GGCTGGACACAGCAGATCCACTCAACTCAGACGTGACCAATTGGTGGGAGGAAAAGGTCAAAGAAATCTATGAGCATATTCCCGATTTTGGGGGCTTTCTGGTGAAAGCCAACTCTGAGGGCCAACCGGGCCCTCAAAACTACGGTCGCTCGCATGCGGAAGGTGCCAATATGATGGCAGATGCATTGAAGCCTTTTGGTGGCGTGGTGATGTGGCGTGCTTTTGTGTACAGCAGTGAAGAGCCTGATGACCGGGCCAAACAAGCCTATTCAGAATTCAATCCTTTGGATGGCTCTTTCCGACCCAATGTTTTGGTACAGGTGAAAAATGGAGCGATTGATTTCCAACCACGAGAACCTTTTCACCCCCTTTTTGGCGCCATGCCCAAAACCCCCGTGATGATGGAGTTTCAAATCACCCAGGAGTACCTGGGTCAGGCTACCCAACTGGTCTATCTGGCCCCTATGTGGAAGGAATGCCTCGATGCTGACACCTATGTCAACGGTCAGGGGTCAACGGTTTCTAAAGTGGTTGATGGTTCGCTACATGATTATAGTATCACCGGAATTGCCGGGGTTGCCAACACTGGGACTGACATCAACTGGACCGGTCACCCTTTTGCGCAAGCCAACTGGTATGCCTTCGGACGCCTGGCGTGGAATCCGGATCAGACTGCCCAGCAGATCGCAGAAGATTGGATTCGAATGACGTTTAATAATCATCCAAAAACGATAGCTGCGCTAAGCGATATGATGATGAACTCCTGGGAAGCCTCCGTGAATTACATGACGCCACTGGGGCTGCATCACCTGATGGGTACGGGACATCACTACGGTCCGGCACCCTGGGTCAGTAACCTGTCCAGAGCTGACTGGACACCAGTGTATTATCACAAGGCTGATGCCTTTGGGATCGGGTTTGACCGATCGGAGAATGGTAGCAATGCGGTGAGCCAATACGCACCGGAAGTGGCCAAAATCTTTAATTCTAAAGACGAAATCCCGGAGAAATTCCTCCTATGGTTTCATCATGTGGGTTGGGATTTTGAAATGAACTCTGGTAGGACCCTTTGGAACGAGTTGGCCTTCCGCTATCAGGATGGGGTGAACACCGTCAGAAAAATGCAGGAACAGTGGCAATCCGTACAACCCAAAATTGACGATGAGCGCTTCAAAAGCGTTCAAATGTTACTCACCATACAAGAAAAGGAGGCCGTTTGGTGGAAGGACGCCTCACTGAGCTACTTCCAGACTTTCTCCAAGAGACCCATTCCTGATAAGGTAGAGCCTCCCAAAAGATCGCTGGAGTATTATCAATCTTTGAAATTCCCTTTTGCGCCGGGTATACGTCCGAGCTGGTAAAAGCTAAACTGAGACAACTATGCATTTAATGGAACAAACCATGCGATGGTTCGGCCCCAAAGATCCGGTAAGTCTGGCGAACATCAGACAGGCAGGATGTACCGGGGTGGTCACCGCCTTGCATCAAATTCCGGTCGGGGATATATGGCCCGTGGAGGAGATAGAGATCAGAAAAAGGGAGATTGAGGCCGCCGGCATGACCTGGACAGTGATAGAAAGCCTGCCAGTGCATGAAGACATCAAAAAGCAAAGTGGGGACTACAAGCGATACATTGAAAATTACAAAGTCAGTCTTCGAAATGTTGCCACCTGCGGACTGAAGGTGGTCACCTACAATTTCATGCCCATACTCGATTGGGTGCGCACCAACCCATTTCATATCCTCCCCAATGGCTCCAGTGCCCTTCGATTTGAAAAAGCTGCTTTCATAGCCTTTGACTTATTTTTACTGAAAAGACCAAACGCCGAAAAAGACTATAACGAAGATGAAATACGATCGGCCGAACTGCGACTCAAGTCGATGGACGAAGCAGAAAAACAAGCACTCTATAAAAATCTACTCCTGAGTCTGCCGGGCAGTGAAGAAGCATTCACACCGAAGGCAGTGCTCTCAGCGCTCGAAACCTATGCACACATAGATACCCCTAAGCTCAAAGAGCACCTGTTTCATTTCCTAAGGGAGGTGGTGCCGGTAGCTGAAGAAGTAGGCCTGAAAATGGCCATTCATCCGGATGATCCGCCGTATTCCGTATTGGGGCTACCCCGAATAGTCAGTACAGAGCAGGATGTCAGGGAGCTGATCAATAGTGCACCCTCACCGGCCAATGGACTGTGCTTTTGTACCGGATCTTTCGGTGCACGAGCGGATAATGACCTGGTAGGGATGCTTCAACGTCTGGGTGAGCATGTCCATTTTTTGCATTTGAGAAATACCAAAAGGGATGCTGAGGGCAACTTTGAAGAGGCCAACCACCTGGACGGTGATACGGATATGGTGGCCGTGGTGAAAGAGGTGGTTCACCTGATGAACCGCCGACAGATTAGTCTGCCTATGAGGCCCGATCACGGGCATCAGATGCTGGATGACCTGAAGAAAACCACTTATCCTGGCTACTCAGCCATCGGCCGCCTGAAAGGTCTGGCAGAGCTGAGAGGTGTGGAGCGGGCGGTGGTGTATGGGGTTACAACCTAGCGACTTACTTTAGGCATAATCGCACATCGCTAACTTATGCCGGAGGGGTTTCGGACTTGCGAAGAGACCTTAAATCGGTTTTCTTGTAGGGTTTTGTCGATTATCAAACAAGGTAATCAGTTCTATTTTGTCTTTCTTAATTTGATAATAAAGGCTGGTTTGTTTACCAATTACACACCTTCTCACTTGTTTCTTCTTACCTGATGCAGGGTAGATTTCTGGTCTTTCGGCGATGAGTTCAATAATTGATTGCAAACGGTCATTAAACTTTCTGACTGTCTTTTCTCCCCATTTGTCTTGCAGGTAATCCAGTAAGTTTAGAAAGTCTTTTTTAGATCGAGGTGACCATTCGATTGGTTTACTCATAGGTTGTACTTCTCTCGAACCTCCTTCATTACCTGCTCATGTGGGATACCTTCCCCACGATCAAGTTGAGCCAGACCTTCATCAATCGCGGCTCGTTCATCTTCGCTCATCTCATCCCACCAATCAACTTCTTTAGATTTCTTTAAAGAAATGAACTCCTTGAGGGTTTTGGGGTCATTCAGTCCCGCTAACCATTCCAGTAAACTTAATTTCTCAGCTTGTAAATCCATGATTCACCTCTTTTTCACAAAATAACGATTTATTCGCATGATTTGATTCTTTAAAGTGGATGATATTTCTTGAATCCCTCTTTCAGGCCTTCCATCTCCTTTTCTAGATAGCTTTCTGCTGTGGGTCTCTTCAATTTGATAGTGAACCTGATATGAAAACTTGTTCACTAATGCATTCCGAACATTCTAATAACCGGTCTGGTAGTGCAATGGGTTTTTCTCGACATAAGCCATTCACAGTCGAGCTTCCGGAAGAAGTTTAACCTTATACTCAACGATCCTGTAGTTCTGTCAGCCCTTGTATAAGAGCAACTTTTATCGATTGAATATCCATTCTGATCCTTGATGTTGTGCCTTAAAGTTATCAATTCCTTTGTCAGATAAACCAAAAAAAACCGGCTCCCTTTGGAAGCCGGTTGCTAATTAGTGGATGATCTGATCATCCGAATTAGCTGCCTTAGTTTTTCTTAATCAATCGATAGACTGTGTGATCATCTCCCAAAATCCTGATAAAATAGGTACCATCACTAAGCTGAGAAACATCCGTCACCAAATTAGTAGAAGTCCGCATTTGCAGCTGACCAGCCAGGTCATAAACCTCTACCACCTGTTTCTCACTACTGCGTACTTCAAAAGACTGCTGTGTCGGGTTGGGGAAAATGCGCACCTCAGTGTTTGTTAGTCCAAGTACCTGACCTATAACCAATGTCGCCGTGGCGCTCCCTTCGTAATTCACTTCGTCAATCACGACCGACACTTCATACTCACCGATCGCTGATGGTGCGGCAGAAGCTCCATCATATGTCACCACATAATTGAGCCCGGCAGGGTCTGTAGTAATGGTGGGCTCCTTCGCAGTGCCATCCACCAGATGTGCCAAATCTGAAATCTCTACCGTAGCCTGAGCCTTGAGGATGGTGAGTGTACCTTCCACATGAGTGATGGTATAATTGGCAGCAGCTCCTGCAGTTAATGAGATGGGATAGGTGCCCACGTCCGAAGAATTGGTAGCCGTGGTACTGGCCACCGGCTCAGTAGTCAACACTGAAGCATCTTCCCCATTCACAAACCCAGCGTAGGAAATCGTAAGGTCAGGCAATGCTGTCCCGTAAGCCACTGATTGGTTATCGGCAGTAGCAGTAAGCGCTGCTGGGCTGATACTGAAGGTAATTTCTGCCGAAGCATTCAAGAAATCATCATTACCGGCCTGCGTCACCTCAATCACCGCATCTCCCACTCCTATGATACTCACAGTAGCACCTGAAACTGTCACCGGCCCACTAATGACGGCATAAGAAACATCAAGCCCTGATGAAGCCGATGCACTGAGTGCAAAGTCGGCCTCACCATAGACTCTATCATCCACAGCGGTGACTGTGATGGTTTGTGCTTGTTTGTACGGGTTGACCGTCACAATGGCGGTCGCCGAAGCACTATTGCCATTTCCATCCACTGCAGTCAGTGTTACTGTGTTCTCACCCAAATGTGATGCATCAAAAGTGCTGATGTCCAACGTCAACGTAATCTCCGAACACTCATCTGAAGAGCCATTATCAATGTCTGCTGCGGTAATGGATGCCGTATTATCTTCTCCAAGTCTGACCGAAATATCCTTCACCACCACCTCCGGTGGAGTGATGTCTTCAACTGTGATTGTCACTTCAGTGGTCATTTGTAACTCACAGGTTGTGCATTCCAAACCAGCCACTTCGGATATCCAATCTGTAGTGGCATCCATATTCATGAGTGCTCCATTAATCGCCGAAGGAGATAAGTCGGTTACCACAGTTCCCTCTCCTTCGTTTAGGTCAAAAAAGCCGACTGAAGTCTCCGGATTTTTCAATCCACAAACATCACTTTGCAAGGCAATGGTATCTTCATCCAACGCCGTGTTCCAGAAAGCCACTTCATCGATCTGTCCTCTGAAATATTCACTATTCAGTGCGCCAATGGTCAGGTACTGGGAATTGAACAGACTGGAGCCCACACCATTCAGCGCAGAACTCTCAAGCGCACCATCCACATAAATTTTCCACGCCCCAGTGGTTAGATCAATGGTGCCCGTCACATAGTGCCACGCATCGTCATTCACGGCTGTGGTGGAAGCTCCCGTGCTCTTATACCCACCGGACGCATCTCGACCATCCAAAACCACATTTCCATTGGCATTGATATACATCAGAAAGCCTCTATACCCATCATACTTACCCACCAGGTAGTTGGTAGATCCGGAATGATCAGTCTTCACCCACATGCCAATGGTCATGGCTGTGATCATATCTCTGGCATTCGTGCCTGCATTTATGTAGCCACCCATTCCATCAAAATCCAACCCCGAGCCCGCATCTCCGGCATTCATTCCGATCACATTGAAAGTAGTCGTTTGACTAAGTACTCCGGTAGCAAAATTTAAAGCTTCGCCAGATCCAGCCACCGGGCCATCCACGATGCTGTTGTCGGCACTGTTCCTAAGGTAGTATTCAACTCCCTCTACCGAGCTACCAATACCAATGGTCGTCCCTTCTGTATCGCCCGGACAAAGTCCTGAAACCGAACTGGTTACTGTTTCATCGGCAATCAGGGAGGTAATGGTGACGGTGGCCTCTGCACTTGCACTGTTTCCTGCTTCGTCAGTGACAGTAAGCGTAACCGTATTTGGGCCCAGATCAGCACATGAAAAACTCGTCTTATCAAGGCTGTAGATGAGGGTAGAAGTCGCGGAGCAATTGTCCGAAGATCCATTGTCGATGAGGTCAGCTGAGATAGATAGGATTCCTGTACTACCCACCTGTGCTTCGATATCCTGAACCTGCACGGTCGGTGCTACATCGTCACCCACGGTGATCTGGGTACTCATGATTTTATAACAATCAAAGGCACATGACACAGCCGCGTCATCCGTCTGCGTGCCTCCGTTTTTGAGCTGTGCTGGCGTACTGCTCACCAGATCGGTGAAGATGGTGCCACTGACAGACTCCAAATCATAATACAACACCAAATTATCCTCTGAGCCTGAGATACATCGGCCCATATCATCGGAAATGGATCTGGCAGTACGTGCTGTGTCATACACCCGGATATCATCCATCAACCCATCAAACGACTGGTAGCCTGGAAAACCAGAGTTATTCAGGTACCCAAAAGTTAACTCACTGCCGGCACTTTTTACCGGAGGTAAAATAGTGCCACTTCCAGCTTCTACACCGTTGACCAATAACCTCACCGTAGTTCCATCAAAGGTCACTGACAGATGAGCGTATTCGCCAGAAGGCAAGGGGTTTGTACTGGTTCCAAATGTGGAGAGTGTGCCCCCATTACCTCGATTATGAACAACCGTAAACACACCGCTCTGAGTGCTTTGATAAACCTCTATGTCACTGCCGGTGGTTCCACCAGCATAGAAAATGGTATTATAAGAATTGGAAATACCACCGAGGCTTTCTTTGACCCAGGCTGAAAAAGTGTAACCGGCAGAATAGTCGAAAGAACCGGGAGTGGCTACCGCCAGGTAGTCAGCTGATGAAGGCAAAGACAATGCTTTTCCAGAGGAAGGCACTTCAGCATAGACCTGGAAAGTGGTGTTTTCACTCACTGCTCCGGTACTAAAAGAAAGACCACTTCCGGTTCCGTCCAGTGGCCCGTCAATCACGCTGCTATCCGCACTATTGCGCAAGGAATATTTCACTCCAACCATTGATCCATCCGTATTGATGGTAGTTCCGGCGTTTTCGTTCGATCCATCAAAGCAAACTGTGGTACTGGTAGCAGAAACTTCAACCTCAGGAATATAAGAATTTACCATGACCGTAAAGGTCGCCTGATCGGTTCGTCCGCCCCCATCAAAAACATCCAGCACTACCGTATTCAATCCCTGATCGGAGCAGGTAAAGATGGTTTTAGACAATTGCATAGAAGTAATGCCGCAATTATCTGAGGATCCATTGTCCACCATATCCGCAGTAATGACGGCCATACCTGTATTTTCATCGATGGTAACATTGATATCATTGGCAAGGGCCGCAGGTCCGTACTCATCTATGATCTCCATGTAGCGGGTAGCTGAGGCCGTGCCCCCTTCATAAGTGGCTGTAACCGTCACTACCAGACCCCCTACATCCTCGCAACTAAAATCTGTTTTATCAAAGGTATAGGTGATCCCTTCGCACTGTGTGGTACCCGAGCTTAATCCATTCTCTGTTGTCAAAGTAAACTGGCCAGACTCACTCAAAGAGATGGTACCAAAACCGATGGCCAAAGCCGGCTCCACGGTGATTACAGCGGTAGCAGTGGCCGTATTCCCAAAACCATCATCAGCCGTGAGGGTGACTGTATTTGCCCCCAGGTCATCACAGGTGAAGAGTGTTTTGTCAAGAGACAAATTTGTAATAGGTGCTTCACAGCTATTGATCGATCCATTGTCCACCTGACTTGCATTGACGATCACATTACCCGAAGCATCCAGTTTCACAGTAATGTCTTTGGCCATTGCGGTGGCAGAGCTGCTACTGGTGCAGGTACTTTGGTAATGCACATCATCGAGCAAGAAGCTGATATTGCTGGAGTTATTTCCCCGGAAAGCAATATTCCCATTGAGCTGATTGCTACTAAAGTCAAAAGTGAAACTCTGAAAAGAAGGCTGACCATAATCAATGGCAAACACCTTGGTGAAAGTGGCCCCATCATAGATTCCCAGGTCCATGGTTAACCCACCGTAGGTTCGGGAGGTGCCATTTCGGGCCTTGAAGGTAAGTACTCCAGTGGCATTGACGGTATTCGGAAGAACGAGCATTTCGCCCTGATAGGCAAAGCTTGCACGTCCAGCATCGAAATTAAAACTATTGGGATTGCCAACCGGCGTCCAGCAATCTGGTGGTGTGGTACCACTCAAGTTTGCAAAATTTTCATTGACTACCCACACAGGAGTGGAGTCGGTACACTGAGCAAATCCTTCTAATGTGGAGATGAACAGGACAATAAGAGGCAGCAGTAATTTTTTCATAGCATTTTGTTTTGTTGGGTGACTAAAACAAATATGCCTGTTAGCTAAATGGGATTTTTACGTCAGTTTCCGAATGGCGCTTATGAGTTTCCGAAAGGTTTTATCCCTGCATGACCTGAAAGAACTCGTCTTTCTTGTCTTTGGAAATTCCCACAAGCTTCTGATTGTCCATGATGATATATCCTCCATCTTGGTTGACGTACTGTTTGATGTGCTTGAGGTTGATGACGAAAGATCGGTGCGGGCGATAAAACTCCCTGACGTCTTCAAGGATATCGGTAAAAAACTTCATGGGTTTGCTCACTAAAAGCTCTCCATCTCCTGTGGTAAACACCTTGGTGTACATTCGGTCTGCCTCCATCATGATCACATCATCCAGCTCTACAAAAAGCACCCCATTGGAGACCGGAAGCCCGATTTTTCGGATATTGCTCACCTTGAGGGTATTTCGTAATTCTTCTAATCTTTCACTCACTTTTGACTGACCGATCTGCTGTATGGCCTTTTGTACGGCCGTCTCCAACTGGTCATGTCGAAGGGGCTTTAGGAGGTAGTCAATGGCATTGAGTTCGAAAGCTTTGATGGCGTATTCAGCGTAGGCTGTAGTGAAAATGACCTCAAAGTTGATTTGCTCAGGTGTGAAAAACTCCAGCAATTGGATGCCGGAATACGCTGGCATTTCAATGTCCAGAAACACTATGTCCGGCTGGAATTTATTGATCAGAGCAACACCTTTGGGTAGGTCTTCAGCGGTCTCTATGGCTGTAATCTGAGGACAGTTTTCCTCCAGCAGGAGCCTCAGGAGGCGTCTGGCTTTTTGCTCATCATCTATTATTACAGCCTTCATTTCTCAAATATAACCTTGTGGACATGGGCTTTTAGTGTCAACTTCCAAAATACAGCTCTAAACTTCCAAATCAACTATGGCTCCCTTCGGAACACTGATCACCACGTGGGTGCCAGCGGCCTTTCCGGCATCATCGTACAAATCTTCTATTCGCTCCTCCACGGGTTTTTCACTATTGAAGTTGATCAGCTCTATCCTGCTCTTGATGGCATCAGTCGCAAAGGGTTTGTGCCTTTCGTTACGGCTTTGATTAAGCTCAGCAGATTTCACCCGGCCAATGCCATTATCGATCACCTCACACCTCAGCATGTCTTCAGCCTCTAGATAACTGAATCTGACCGTAAGCTTGCGATCGGTTTTCTTATGCAAAAGTCCATGTTTGAGGGCATTCTCCACATAGGGCTGTATCAGCAAAGCCGGAAGCTTGATCTCATCATCATCAGCGCCCTCCTCCATGATTACTTCATAGGTCAGCGCATCCTCAAACCTTAGCTTTTCCAGCTCAAGATACAGGCTCAGCGCCTCCACCTCCTCCGGTACCGAAATAGCCCTGGCTTGGCTGTGATTAAGGTAGATGCGCATCAGATCGGCGAACTTTCCCAGGTACTTTCCGGCCAGCTTTTTTTCATTGAACATGATGTACTCCTGAATGGAGTTGAGTGCATTGAAGACGAAATGGGGGTTCATTTGAGAACGCAGCGCTTTTAACTCCGAAGCACGGTACTGCTGCTCAACCACCAGACGCTTTTTCGTTTCTGCCAGCTCCAGGTCGGTGATGGCCTGCTGCTGCTTCAATTGGCGCTGACGATAGATCAATACCCCACCACCGATAATCACTACGATCAAAACAATCAGCCCTGCCAGAAAGTAGCCCTGTTTGGATAGCTGTAGCTTCTGAATGGCGGCCTCTCTGGAGAGCAACTCTATCTCAGCCTGTTTACCTTCCGTTTCGTACTTGGTCTGCATTTCAGCCAATTGTCTGGATTTTTCGGCATCCAGAATGGCTTTACTGAGTTTCGTATATTCCAGCTGTGTTTCAAAGGCCTTATCAGGCATATTCAGGTAATTGTATGCCATCGCCATGTCCTGCAATACCTTGTAGTAAAGTTCCACCTGACCTGATTTTTTTCCGGCCTCCACAGCCAAAAGGCCATCCTGGATAGCTTCTCTGTACCTGCCCAGTGCCAGGTAATTCGAGACGTTATTGACATACATGGAAGGGAGATACAATTCATAGCCAGATGAACGCGCCAGTTCAATGACTCGGTTGTTGGTGGCGATGGACTGTTCGTGGTCTCCTGCCAGGTTATAAGCATAGGAAATCCCTTGCAACAACAATATTTCACTATTTTGGTCGCGGACGGACTCATTCACTTTCAGTCCCAGATTGAAATAAGCGACAGCCTCATCAAACTCACTGCTGTCCGCCTTGAGGTAACCCAACCACTCGAGCACACTCACTTCGCGCTGTTGATCCCCAATGATCCGGGTCAGATCCAATAATTCAAGAAAATCAGACGATTTCAGTTTACTCGGTTGATGATCATAGTAGATGGTGGCCACATTCAGTTTGGCAGTGATGATCAATGGTTTGTCATCAATAGCCTCGGCTATTCTCAAAGCCTGAAAATACGCATCCAGCGCTTTGTCTATTTGTCCCTTGTGTTGATAAAGTATACCAATCCCGACATAGGAAGATCCAATATAGAGGCTATCGCCCACTTCCTGGGCGAGCAGGAGCCCCTTGTTGAGATAATAAGAGGAAGAGTCCAGCAAACCCGCCGTTTGAAAATAAAAACCCAGCCTATTCAGTAATTTGACGGACTCGGCATTCAGGTCGTGTTGTAACCCAATCTGAGCTGCCCGGCGATAGTAGTAAATGGCACTGTCCAGGTCTCCGGTGCAGTATTTCATTTTGCCTAGCTGCTCCAAAGCCTTCAATGCTCCACGGGGATAACCACTGAGCGATCCCTTTATTGCTCCATAATACAGCAAGGTCAGACTATCCTGATCACATGCCGTGGTTTCCATCAGGGAAATCAGGCTATCGATTCGCGCTGTAGTGGGAGGAGTATCTGCTGCTGTACTGACCGAGCTGGCGAGCACAAACAAGTGAAAGACGAAAAAGCTGAATAGGCGGCTAGTGTGACTCATGCATCACAAATATGTCACTTATTTTGAATTAGGAACCATCCGCTCAAAAATTGGGGTAGTCAGAGGACCCTACTTTTAAGTACGAATTACAAGCTCGCGCTAGCGGGGGAGCCAGGAAAGGGCCCTACTTTGGTAATAAGTGCCCCCTGTTGTTTTAAGTGTTCCGTCAAATGACGGGTCACTTGAAACTTCTATATGAAATCAAGTGTCTCCGACACGGCCAATATTTACCCTACCAACATAAGATCCAATAAACCCTTTTGGCCGCAATAATCCCTGGCACTAGAATAGCGATAATGTTCTGCCTCATCTACTATCCCAGCCTTAACAGGGTTCATATGAATATATTCTAATTTCTGGTCGATGAATTTATTCGATACGAGTTCTTCTGCATGATTGTCCTACTTCCAAAACTGATGATTTGTGTTGTTTCGGTTACGTTGACCGGCAGATCTAAATATCCACATCATCCAGTTTTTTCTGCTCTCCTGGATATTAGATTCAATGCTATCTACTGTGCTTGATGAAGTAAATTTCTTAAAGTCCCGAACGATATCTGAAAATGTCGAACCCTCGAGCTCACGGGAAATGATCAGGTGCAGATGATTGGACATGATAACCCAGGCATGTATGATCAACCCCTTTTTCTCCTGACAGTACTTCAAACTATCCAGAACAATCCACACATAATCCTCTCTGGTAAACACATAATCCTCTCTGGTAAACACATCCACCCATTCTATCACGTAAAGGTTACAAAGTATACTCCGTCCGGATTATCGAATTTATAAGCTGACATGCCAGTAAATATAATGCCCCTATTTCAATGCCGTGTCAGGAGACACTCGAACTCATTATGACTTTCAAGTCTCCCCCTGGAAGACTTAAAAGAACGGACAGGGTGATTTTCATTGATATTTGGGATCAATAGAATCCAAAAAATCCAATGTCCCTCTTCTTCCTTTGTAATGAATTTCATTTATTTCAAAAGTTGTATCCCAGTGATAAAAAATTGAATCATAGTTACTGTCTACAATCACCATCCTTATATTGTCTCTTTTAGCGGGGTTTCTTTTTTTCTGGCATTTAACTTGCGATAAGAACTTTACGATATACTTAACTGAATCTTTATCATTTATATATCGAGTTTTGAAATTAGAATTCATGAATTTATCTTTAGAAACACAACCCTCAACTAAATTTGCATAACCAATAGAATGTATCTGATAACTTGTAACAGGGTTGGTGTTTAACACATAAAGGATAAACGTAATTAGAAACATTATCTATAATATTTATGAATCCTTAAAGTTTGCGATATTTTTAATCTTCGAATGATAAAATCTTCCCTCCACTGGCTTCAGTTTGCAACTGAAGCTTCAATCCATTTTAGGCTTAAGTTACGCTAAACTTAAGCCAGTTTAATTAGCAACTTCGGCGGATTACTTATCTCCGTAATGCGACCTGGCACTCACTACATACACCACCACAACTTCCTCCTTGATACCGTAAACCAAGCGATGCTTTCTATTTATTCGTCTGGAAAACAAACCTGCCAGATCATGTTTCAACATCTCGGGTTGCCCCGTACCTGTCATGGGATGTTCTCGTAATTCATTAAATAATCGATTCAGCTTCTTTAAAACGGATTGATCCCCAGCCCTTTTGTGCTTTTCAATGTCTTCTAAAGCATGATCTGAGAATTCCAGAACATAACTCATAGACCAAGCAAATCATTAATCTGTTCAGGAGTGGTAATCCTTTTAGTTTTTCCTGACTCCACCTGATCCATGCTTTCCTTTATCCGCTTGACCATTTCCGCATTGAAGTAAATGTCCTCTTCTCCAATAGGAGTCAAAGCATAGGATTTATCCTTCCCTCTCTGAACAATAATTTGCTCTCCCTGGTCTGCTCTTTCAAAGTACATCTTTTGATTCTGTCTAAACTCTCTGCTGCTTATTACTAACATATCGATATTATTTAGCGTACCATAATGGTACAAATATACGATATCTTCCATTACTATGTTTTAATCCCGAGTGGAAAGGATACGCTCTTTTCCTCCGGTTTCGGTTTACAACTGAAGCTGAATAAATTACAACACAGATTGTCAGGGTATTGGTGGTGCAACCGAAAAAAATGGATACGGCGCTCTTCTACTTTGGTGATAAGTGCATCCACATGGGTAGATTGCTTCGTCTGACCTGTGGTCCTCCTCGCAATGACGGTAAACGAAAATATCACTCCACTGGCTTCAGTTTGCAACTGAAGCTTTTCCCATCCTTCTTTATTTAACAGTTACAACTGACTCCTCACCCTAGCTCCCCCTGGCCCATTGACAACAAATGGCCGATCTGCTCGCCTATCCGGATCAGGTTCTCGCGGGTCTGCTTCATAGCAGATTCTACATCTCCGGGGCCATTACCAATGGACAGCAATACCTGAAAATATTTCTTCATCTCTACCGGAGTATTCAATGGCACCTTACCGGCCAGCCCAATTACAGGGATGCCTAACGCCTTTGCTCTGACAGCCACTCCCATGGGCCCTTTGCCACGAAGGGTTTGTTCATCCAGACTTCCTTCGCCGGTGATGATCAGGCTGGCTTTTTGTGCTGCCGCTTCAAAAGACGTCACCCTGATGAATTCATCGATCCCATTCACCAGACTGGCTCCCAAAAAGGCATGAAGGCCTGCCGAAACACCTCCCGCAGCTCCGCCATGAGGCACGTCCATTTCCAGACCATGCTCCCGTAAGGCTACGGCTCTGAGCCTGGTCAATGACTCCTCCAACATCAGCACTTCGTCGGGTGTAGCACCCTTTTGGGGTCCAAAAACGGAAGCAGCACCTTCTTCACCCAACAACGGATTGTCCACATCACAAAGCAGCACAAACTCACAATCGGTAATGCGCTGATCCACCTGATTGATCTCAATATGGGCCAAATCCACCAACGTTTCCGCTGTAGTCAGCGGATCGTTACCTTCATCTAAAAACTGCACGCCCAATGCGCTCAAAATACCCATCCCTCCATCCACAGTCGCTGAGCCACCGAGTGTCAGGATAATTTTCCTTGCTCCGGCATCCAGAGCTGCCAATATCAATTCACCTGTGCCCAATGAAGACGTCTCCAATGGATTAAGTTCGTCGGGTTTTAGCAACCGAATCCCTGAGGCGTTAGCCATTTCAATGATGGCAGTATGCCCATTTTCAATCAAACCAAAGGAAACGTTGATTTTTCTTCCGAGTGGATCATGGACCATTACATTCATCATTTCGCCACCACATTTCTGTACAATGAGCTCACCTGTGCCATCGCCCCCATCGGCTATGGGAAAGCACTCGGTGGTGCATTTAAGTTGACTAGTGATGAGGCCGGTCTCAATGGCACTGGCTACCTCCCCGGCAGACAGGCTGTTTTTAAAGGCATTGGGAGCTATGAGAATGTGCATTTTCTATAATAAAATTAGGGACAAAAGATACACCATTATAAACGAAGTAAGCCACATCAGAATTGTGGCCACTGAATAAACCCGGAGCATCTCCTTCATGCCTACACCGGAAAATTTACTGATGACCCAAAAGTAGGAATCGTTGGCATGCGAGATCATGATGGACCCTGCTCCCATGGAAAGAACGCAGAGCAAATAGCCCATTTCGGTAGTGATGCCGAGGTTTGGCAAAAGTGGCTGAACAATGGATGCAGAGGTGATCACCGCTACGGTAGAAGACCCCTGGGCAGTCTTCAAGATGAACGCCAATAGGAATGGAAACAAGATTCCCAGCCCTTCGAGTGGGATAGCCTGATTGACGTACTCCCCAATATTGATCGCCACCAGCACTGCTCCGAATGCCGCTCCAGCTCCAATGATTACCAATATGCCCCCAGACTTTTGCACTGCGTCTTGCATAAGATGAGACACCGTGTTCTTTTGCCAGCCGCGTTTGGTATTGAAAGCCAGCAACACGCCAATAGCAAGTGCTATGACGGGATCGCCTATGGTTACTAACACCGAAATGACCCAGTTCTGATCCGGGGCATCCAGGGCTATAAATGATCTGATGGCTATCAAAAGAATGGGTACTATAATGGGCAAAAATGCCCTGATCACTGAATGACCGGGCAAATCAGACTCCTGCTCCTCCTCATCTGCCAGAACCACAGGGTTTTTCTTACCCGCATACGTAGCCCACCAGAAACCCACCAGACTAGTGGGGATAGCCACGATGATACCAGCCATGATCAACTGACCAAAATCTACTCCGATGATCTCTGCAGCGGCCGCCGCTCCGGGATGCGGCGGAATCATACAATGAATCGCATATAGGCCGGCAGCCAGCGAAACCGCCATGGTCGCAATGGGCACCTTGGTTTTCCGAGCTAGCGAATTGTTCAGTCCATCCAACACTATGAATCCGGAATCGCAAAAAATCAGGGTCCCCACGGAAAAACCGGTGAGGTTCATCGCGAGCGCTGCTCTTTTTTCATTGACCAGTTTTCGGATGAAACCAGCCATCACTCGCGTGCTACCCGTATGCTCCAGTATTACTCCGAGGGTAATCCCCAACACAATGACCAGGCCGAGGGATTTTAAAATATTACCAAACCCATTTTTGACATGGGTGAGCACCTCGCTCACCGGCATACCCACACCTATGCCCACTACAAATCCCGCAATGATCAAGGCAAAAAACGGATGCACTTTGAACCGGGTGGTGAGCAAAACAATCACTGCTATGCCTGCCAGGAGCCATAGGAATACATACAAAAAACTGCTGATCATAGAGGGAATTTACGGTGTGCCGTGGCTGTCTCCAAAACGTTGGCCATCAAAACCTCGAAATTCTACTGATCTGAGCAATTGCCTACTTAATACTTCTTCTGATTCCCAACTCCAGTCCCCTCAGCTCCGCCAGCCCCCTCAAGCGACCAATGGCCGAATAGCCAGGATTGGTTTGCTTACCCAAATCATCCAGCATCTGGTGCCCGTGATCTGGTCGCATAGGCATGCGCAGGTCCGTTCTTCCCGCGGCTTTTCTTTTGTCCTGTTCTATTACCAAAGCACTCATCACGGCATACATGTCCACATCCCCATCCAGGTGATCAGCTTCATGAAAATTGCCAGCTGCGTCTCTCCTTGTGCTGCGCAGGTGAATGAAATTAATGCGATGCCCGAGTCTTTCTACCATTCCAGGCAGGTCATTGTCTTCACGTACTCCGTAAGACCCTGTGCAAAAGCACAAGCCATTATTGGGACTATCACATGCTTCCAAAAGCTGTTTGGCGTCCGCCTCGGTACTCACTACCCGGGGCAAGCCCAAAATAGGAAACGGCGGATCATCGGGATGAATGGCCATCAATACCCCTGCTTGCTCAGCGATCGGTATAATTGCTTTGAGAAATGCGTAGAGATTGTTTCGCAATTCCTGATCGCCAATGGACGAATAGGTATCCAAAACCGTCTGAAACTGATCCAGAGTATATCCCTCTTCTGCTCCCGGCAGGCCGGCAATGATGTTTTTCACCAACAATTCCTGATCGGCATCTGAAAGTTTTTTCAGGGTCTCAGCTGCCCGCTGTTTTTGCTCTGGCGTATAAAACTCCTCTGCCCCCGGGCGCTTCAGCAGGTAAAGCTCAAATGCTGCAAACTGAGCTGCATCAAACCTCAAAGCTCTGGAACCATCAGGCATCTCATAGGAAAGGTCTGTGCGGGTCCAGTCCAGCACCGGCATGAAATTATAGCAGACCGTATCGATCCCACAAGCACCCAAATTCAGGATACTCGTTTTATAATTTTCAATGTACTGCTCAAATTTCCCAGTTCGTTTTTTAATGTCCTCGTGTACCGGAATACTCTCCACTACTGACCATGTAAGTCCGGCCTGCTCAATCTCCGTTTTCCGTTTCAGAATCTCCTCTTTGGTCCAGATTTCTCCATTCGGAATGTGGTGAAGTGCGGTAACAATACCAGTAGCCCCGGCCATTTTGATGTGTGAGAGCGGAATGGTGTCCTTCGGGCCATACCATCTCCAGGTTTGTTCTAATCCTTTCATATCCATTGTTTAAACTCCGCTAAATGCACTAAAACCTCCATCTATAGGCACCACCACGCCAGTCACAAACTTTGACCCATCACTGCAAAGCCACAGTAAAGTACCCAGCAAATCTTCCGGTTCGCCAAAACGACCCATAGGCGTATGATCTATGATGGTATTGCCCCGATCTGTCAGGCTTCCTTCTGCATTGGTCAGTAGTGCTCTGTTCTGATCTGTCAAAAAGAAACCTGGCGCTAAGGCATTCACCCGGATATTTACTTTGGCAAAATGCACTGCCAGCCACTGAGTGAAGTTACTCACGGCGGCTTTTGCTCCACTATAGGCCGGAATTTTGGTCAGTGGAGTAAAGGCATTCATCGAAGAAACATTAATGATCGAACATCCCTTTTTGCCCACCATATCTTTGGCAAATACCTGCGTCGGAAGCAGGGTGCCAATAAAATTAAGATTGAAAACAAACTGGACTCCATCCGGATCCAGGTCAAAAAAGGTCTTCAGCTCGTCATTGGCTTCCAAATCCTCCAGGTGCAAATGTGTTTTGGAGGTGGTCCCTTTAGGATGATTTCCTCCTGCTCCATTGATAAGGATGTCGCAGGGTCCCAGCTGATCCACTACTGTCTGATGTGCCCTTTTGAGGCTCTCCAGGGTCAATACATTGGCTTCTACCCCTATGGCTTCCCCACCATTCTGCACAATTTTATCTGCCACTTGCTGGGCATTTTCCAGCTTCAAATCCAAGATAGCCACTTTCACTTTTTGGGCGGCCAACATCTCAGCCATGGTACTACAGAGCACACCACCACCCCCGGTGATTACAGCCACTTTTCCGGCCAGTTCCTCAAATTTCGGATACATAAATTTTCTTATTGGTTGATATTAAAAATGGTTAGAAGAGCATTGCCTGCAAAGAGCTGCTTCTCTACCGCTTTGATTGCTTATAAAACCTATTTAACCAGTTCCACTGAAATATTCGCATTGAGTTCGTTGGCAGACTCAATCAGGGCTTCTTCAAACCCATTTTGATTGGCAAAAGCCTCATTCTCTACTTCCCAGCCCGCGAAAAAGTGAAAACTGTATACATCATCCACGGGATTCAGTAATGCGGTATAGGTATTGATCACTCCTTCACCTTCCTCGGGAGCCTTGCTGAAGCCAGCCAATCCGTCCTGCTTTACCAAAATCCCCATTCCCAGGTTGTCGTGGTTTTCACTCTGATTCCCATAGGTGTACATGATCTGCACACCGCCTACTTCCAACTCTCGCTTAGCCACCTTTTTCAGATCCACAATCCCCGTGACCAGTTTTTCATTTCCCTCACGGCCTTCCAGAAGCACCTGACTCTCATAGCTGCGCTTACCAGCCCAAATGGAGATGGTTTCAGTCAGGCCATAGGTGGCTCCGCCCACATTCCATCCGCCATACTTCAGTTGGAGTACAGCCCTCACAGGCCCCTCAGTAATGATTCGAAAATCAGCAGTCTCAGTGTTTCCAAGACGATAAATAGAATCACCCCGAAACATGGCCAGGGCGCCTGCTCCCAGGGATGAGCCTACTTTGAGCACATCCATCCCCCAATCCTGCAATTCGTGATAATTTTCGCCCAACCCAATCTGCTCTACGCAAAGCTGAGGTTTCGCTTTTCCAAAAATGTCCTTCCCATTCCGACTGTCAAAGTAGGTTCTGAATCCCACTAATTCGCTTTCCCAGCCAGGCCCCTCATACTGATAAAGGTATGGAGTGCTCAAAGCCACATGATCTGCAGGTCGTGAGTTGGCGGCTACGGACGTAAATTGATTGTTCCGTTCCGCACTGTAACCCAGATACACGTTGGTATTCGTGGGAAAATCAGGCAGATCATCCGTCTCAGTCAGCTCCAGACTCAAAACGCCATCAGGTTCAAAATCACATTCGAATGCTACTTCATCCCAAATGCCATCTCCATCCATATCATCAAACTGAACAGGAATCAGCTCTCCTTTAGGGTCTTTCAAAGTGAAATAGGAAGCCTTCAAATCAGGGAAATCCGTCTTTTTCATTACAAGTCTTTTACCACTGACAAGAACACTCGAGTCGCTGGTCAATTTCAATGTGGTGGTCTTTTGGCATGCCACCAAGCACACCACACAGGTCAATAAGAAGAGGGTACGGTAAATCATAATCAGATCTTTCTGTGTAATTTATACACAGTTTAACAATTTCGCAATTATGTGACCAGGTTTCAACTCCATTTTGGCATATTTTATTCAAATCCACTCACTCCGTACATAATCAGCATCTATTAGTATGCACTGGTAAAACTAAGTGACGCCATCACAGCATTATGGCGCTGAGTAGCGTCTGAGCCTGCTTTGTACTTTAATGCCCCCTTTTTCGGATGATCAGATTGAGCGTTCCTTCTAAATATGCATTAGTCAAGATTTAAAAAACTAACTACTTAAGATTATGCAAAAACTACAACGCTTTAGAACTTTGGGGCTGATCTGCCTGACGGCCCTTGCCGGGCTATACCTTGTATCATGTGGAGAAGATGAGGGCGGAAGTGACCCCAAGATCCCAGTGGTACTTTCTTTCTCACCAGCCAGTGGTGAACCCGGAGACAATGTAACCATCACCGGAACTGACCTGGACAACGCTACGGCAGTAACCATAGGCGGTGCAGATGCGGCGATCGTATCGAATACTGCCACGGAGATTGTGGCCACGGTACCAGAAGGAGCGACTACAGGTAAAATCTCCGTGAGAACCGAAGGTGGATTGGGCCAGAGCAGCGCTGATTTTACAGTCATTGTGATAGGAGCCGTAACTGTATCTGGTGTCAGCCCTGTCTCCGCGCAAGTTGGAGGAAATGTAACGATCACTGGCACCGAAATGACCACCGTCTCCTCCGTGAAAGTAGGAGATAAAGAAGCCACGATAGTGGGCACCACAGACACTTCTGTGGAAATCACCATTCCTGAAGGCGTAAGTACAGGTTTGAATTCCCTAACCATAGTAAACGATGGGGGTACCAACACCACCTCAACAGAGGCTGTCAAATTTTATGTCATTAAGCTTCATACAGACCTCACCATGACTTTTGACGGAGAGCAAACAGGCACTTTCACCGGATCACCAGACCCAGAGGAATCCACCGTGTATGGTACCTCAGATGATGCCGCTGTGATAGCTTCTGCGCAGAGTCTGCCAGCAGCCATCGACGGTAACTTTTTCCAGTTTGAAGGATTCAGCAGCACCGCGATCTCAGGAAACTATGCCACCATTGTGCAAAACAGCTCAGCACTTCCTGCAGGTACGTATGCGGAATTTTTCTCAGGAGCTACAGATCAAACCATCTACTTCAATCTGCAAATCCATGTAGGTGATCTTCCGGCTGACTATGATGGAGCATTATTTGGTCTAAGAATGAGATTTGATGGAGACGACTATGAATTTGTGCCTACACCAGCCGAACTGGCAGACATGGGGTTTGCTCCGAACGAGGAAGGCTGGTATAGTCTATCTATTCCGGCTTCTGCATTTGATGATGACGCAGCTCTGGGGACCTTCCAGTTTACAGACATGCAGCGAATAGCCGTGGCTGTGAGAAGAGACTACGGTACAGGTGGCACTGCGGGCCAGCAAGTGACCGCCGAGGATGGAGGTATTTTTTACTCACAGAGTTTTGACAATGTGAGTATTTCAGTGGGGGGACCCTACAGCTTCCCTGAATAACATTTGATCCCAACCAGCTATGAGAGGCAGGAATTAATTCCTGCCTTTTTTTATGTCTTCACATCACCCGGAAATCAGAAACTGTAACCTACGTGTAATGTGGCAAACATGGTCATTGGCGCTACATCATACTGCTCCTGCTCTAGCCGGCTGCTGCCCGATAGCTGATGAGTATACCCCACTCCTGCCCATGGTTTGATGTAAAGTGGCAGACTAAACGGCCTAAGGGTATATCCGAAGTACCCCATAAGCAGCGCATTGGTAAAAGTGCTATTTCCTGTCACTTGGTCGTTTTTTATTTTGAACTGCTGGATACCGGCCTGCCCACCAATGAACCATTTGCGATTCACCTCACTGAAGTGATGCTCCGTGAAGAAACTGTACCCTTGATTGAGTCGGACCTCCCAGCCCTCTTCTTTGTTCATTTCATTAAGGTTCACCATCACATCGGGCATGTCCATAGCATAGGTACCTACACCCAGCAGCAGGTGATCATTACCAACAGGTTGCATGCGCAAATGCAAACTGTACCCTTTGAAAGCAAAAGTCGCCGGGTCAATTTCCACTGAAAATTGGAGATGTTTCGGGTTCTTAGTTTGAGCATCCACTTTAGAAACAATTGCCGACAAGCACAGAACAAGTAATGCGATGATTTTTCGGTTTTTCATAATTCTCATTTTAAATTAGTATACGATATATTTATTATATTTAGTTAAATCAAAAAAAATACTACTTACCCATTTCGATCAAAATCTCTTCGATGTTCCGACTGGCAAGCACCTGCTTCATTTGATCCTCAGCATCCATGAGCAAGCTTCTCACTACCTTTTGCGCATTGTCTGGCCGCTTACCCTCCGCCATAATGTGAAATGTTGTTTGAAAGAGTGACTTTCCCTTCTCCGTAGCATTCAATATATCCAGAATGGTTATTTCAGATGGTTGCCTCACCAGCCTGATCCCACCTAGCTTGCCCTCCCTGGTTTCGATAATTCCAGCCATAGAAAGTCCCTGGAAAATTTTAACTAGTGTGGGCTTGGGGATGTCCAATACTTCAGCAATCATCTGCGTGGACAAAAACTCAAACTGCCCCTGACGGATTTTATCCGAAATAAAAATGACTACCAGAATGGATTTTGAGAAAGAAAGAGGGTAACTCATACGATATATTAAGAATATATAGTTAAGACACTCAATCGTTAACGGAGATTGCTGAAATGGGTTACCGGAAAGTGCTCAATATTTAAAAAAAAAGACGGAGGGGGGGTATAAAGACTTTTAACACAAGTCGTCCTACCTACCATTTTCACTCTTTGAAAGCCTTGGATAGTTTATACTCTATGAGGATGAAAAGAAGTGCCAGGTAACCAACAATGATGAAGGCACTCTCCCACCCGGTGAGTTCATCTCCACCCTGAGCCAGGTACACCAGTGTTCCTAAATACATCAGGCCCAGAATAATGAGTCCCCATCCAAATATACGGTTGGCGTAGGCGAAGCGATCGTGACTCTTGAGGCACCTTGTAGACCTGTAGCCCAGCACCCAGTTTCTGTTGCGCTTAAGCAGGAGGTTGAGAATACCAGCCACAATAAAAATAATGACCAACTTATACTCCAAAGGCATTGTGTCCATAGCGGACTAAATCTAATGTATTGGCAAGAACTATCAAGGGTTGGCGTCTGGTAAATTTTCAGGAATCGAGGTGTAGTAACCGGACAGCCAGAACTCCCTGAATGCATCAAACATAGCGTATCAATATGAGGTGACTTGGCTTAGTGAGGGGCCAAAAAAAAAGGCACTGCAAAGATTCAATGCCTTTAAGACTGCGACTAAGACTTTTGAGCACTCATTATTTTGGAGTCATGAGATAATTCCGAAGGACGAAGTACGTTTGCACTTCTATGACTTTAATTGCAGCATTCCGCAGATTTCATCTCTGGTTATTCCTGAGCTTCGGACTATTGTCATCGGCCCATGTGATGGCACAGCCACCCAGGTGGGACACGCTGGAGGTGAGGGCATCAGCCTATAATTCTGTAACGGCGCAGACAAAGCCCAACGATGCCACCACAGCGGCCTGGGGAGATCAGCTGGTGCCGGGAATGAAGGCGATCGCCGTTTCCAGGGATTTGATTGCGCTGGGGCTCACCCACAATACCCGGGTGAAAATTGAGGGAATGGAAGGGGTCTTTCTGGTCAAAGACAAAATGCATCCCCGATGGACCCAAAAAATTGACATCTACATGGGGGAGGACATCCAAAAGGCCCTTATCTGGGGGGTACGTCCGGTGAAGATTTTTTACGAAGTGAAGTAATCCCAAAATCACCCCACTACTTCTCAAAAAAATGCCCCGGTTGTAACAACCGGGGCACCAACTATGAAGAGGATGAAAAACTCAAAGATTAAGGGGTCACATTAATGGGTACCTTGAGAAAGGTGCCTTTAAAATTTTGATTGAGCACGGTCATAATAAACTCCCTGGTGTCCTTCTCTGGCATCACTTCAATGGCCGCTTTTCCATTCGCCATTTTGATAGAAGAACTACCGGTGGGTGTGCCCATATGTTCTACCAACGTGCCTCCGGTCAGGCATTGAAAATAGACCCTTTCTTCGTAATCCAGGCACCTGCCCTGCTTACTGTCTACCGCCGTGGCTGTGATCAGGTAATTCCCATTTTCCAAAAGCTTATATGACAACTCCAGAGCCTCCGGGATGCCTGACTTCTCATAAGTATAATTTACTGTGAGGGTATCTTCGGCAACTGATTTGCCGCCAATGTAAGCCACTGCTCTGAACTCGCTATCACCCGCAGGGAACA
The DNA here is from genome assembly GCF_902506655.1 of Marinoscillum sp. 108. Taxonomy (NCBI): domain Bacteria; kingdom Pseudomonadati; phylum Bacteroidota; class Cytophagia; order Cytophagales; family Reichenbachiellaceae; genus Marinoscillum; species Marinoscillum sp. 108. Next base: position 2,088,022 of record NZ_LR734808.1, read on the forward strand.
ACACGTCCCAGTTGAGTCCACAAGCGGGAAACTGCGTGATATCACGCGTTTTCATTCCCAGGCTCTGCCCACTGATGAAGAGTTCCACGCTATCGGCGTTGCTAAAAACACTGATATTGCGCGCCACTCCCGCCGGGCCGGATCGCTCTGTCCAGGTGTGAGATTCTATGTAGGCAAAAGGCTCCTCCGACCAGTAGCTCTTAAAGACATAGTAGGCATCCTTGGGATTGCCTGCCCGATCCACCAAGCCTTTTTGATTGATATAGGGGATGTCATTTTCCGGGCGCAAGGGGGTACCAAAATCTCGAAAGGCCCATTGTGCATTACCTGCAAAATCAGGGTGCGTCTCAGATACCCTCAGGTGCCAATCAAACAAGTCTACAATGTAGTTTTCACTCCAGTCGCCATTTTGAGCGATGTTAGCAATCTGCACCTGATTGATGGGCTCCTCCCATTCATTGGCATTGATCAGCCCATCCCCGGTCACCGGACTTTCGGTATGCCTGCCCAGGTGGCTGGATCCGCCGTATTCCATGTGTACAAAATGCGGATACTTTTTCAGTGAGTTATCAATGGCGTGCTGATAGTTTTTATAGGTACCAGAGTACCACCCCGACCAGATGGAGGGACTAAAAACATCCACAATATCGGCGCCTTCATAGTACTTGCGCACCGCGGTTTTCCGATAAGGATCAAGAGCATGGGCCAGGTCATTGAGCTCCCGCAAAAAGGCATTGATCTTTTCGGGATTATCTCCATCTTCAAACTCAGGCAGCCAGTAGATCTCATTCCCCAATGACCATAGGATCACACTTGGATGATTGTAATTCTGATCAATCATTTCTGTCAAAAGCCTTTTGGTATTCTCCTTCCAAACCTCATCACCCACGCCTCCCCGGCACCATGGCAGCTCATCCCAGACTAAAATACCCAGCTCATCACAAGCTTTGTAAACCTCGGGATCCTGTGGATAGTGACCCAGCCGCACAAAATTGGCACCCATGGCTTTAATGTCTTCTATGTCCTGGCGATGCAGTGCATTGGGCATGGCCGCTCCATATCCGGCATACTCCTCGTGGCGGTGTGTCCCTCTCAGAATCAACCGCTCGCCGTTGAGGAAAAAGGGGCCGTGCTCCTTAAACTCATACCAGCGATAACCATAGGTCTCCTCCACGGTATCAACGACCCTCTTGCCCCGCAGCAGCTGTATTTCAGCGGTATACAACACAGGGTTTTTCACCCCCCACAGCTCAGGGTCCTTCAATGTGAAACTCATCTCCGCCTGTCCGGCCTGCACATCCGCTTGTTTGCTAAATACAATCTCTCCTGCCGGATTTTTCACCTCCACCTTTACCTCCAACCCTTTGGTGCTTCCTGTGGATTGAGTCTCCACAACGATCCGTGTGCTGCCTGATTTAGCGCTCACCTCCGGTGTTTGGATGGTGACATCCTGAAGATAAGATTCGGCTGTTTTCTTGAGCCAAACATCTCGTGTAATACCCCCAAAAATGAAGAAGTCTGATTGGTGAGACGGGATCAACTGAGGGTGATAGCCATTGTCTACCCGCACGAGTATCTCATTTTTTCCAGCGATCAGCTGTCCTGTGATCTCGATTTCGAAACCCACATATCCGCCGATATGCTCACCAGATTTGGTGCCATTGACGTATACCTTCGTGACATTATTGGCCCCTTCGAAGTAGAGAAAGTACCTGCTCCCCTTCTCTGGAGCGAAGCTGAGGACTTTGCGATACCAGCTCGCACTGCGTCTGTAGCCGGGTTCCAGATCCGTGGCATCCAGATTATTCCAGGTGTGTGGCAGGTCTACTAAGACCCACCCATCCATGTTACGTGCCTTTTCCACGTTGATTTCCGGATTCTCCAGGTAGGACCAGCCCTGGTTGATATTGGTTTTACGATCCGAAAATGATTGGCTGAGAACTGATCCAATCAACAGGAAATATAACACCCCGCCTATTATCGGCCTTGCTAACTGTCTTTTCATCTATTTCAATTCTTTTTGTCTGAGCAACGCCTCCATAAAATAGTAATCCGCATAGATCAGAGGCACATCCACCTCGTCATCCTTGGGCATATTTCCTGTACTGTGTGTCAGAATAAACATATTATTGGTTCCGTCTTCCAGGTAAGCCTCTGATTGCAAGACTTCCAGAATGGCATCGGCCTGTTCGATCATTTTCGGATCAGACACATAAGTACTCAGCTCATAAAGTGCTGAAGCCGTCACACTGGCTGCAGAAACATCTCTGGGCTTGCCCGTGGAAGGGTCGTTATAATCCCAGTAGGGAATGAGGTCTTCCGGCAGACTGGGATGATCCATCATGTAGGTATAAATCTTTCGGGCCTGATCCAAAAACTGAGCCTCCCCAGTGAAACGGTAGACCATGGTATAGCCATACAATCCCCAGGCTTGCCCACGAGCCCACGAGGATTCATCGGAATACCCCTGATGGGTCTGCTTACCCCGAACTGCGCCGGTCTGTGGATCATAATCCACCACATGCCATGAGCTGTTATCCTCTCTGAAGTGATTCTCCATGGTGGTGATGGCATGCTCGCGTGCCATTCGATAATAGCTGGAGTCTCCAGTAAATTCTGTGGCCAAAAAGAGCAGTTCCAAATTCATCATGTTGTCGATGATGACCGGAAAAGTCCAGACATCTTTATTGAAATCCCATGATCGGGTACAGCCCACCACCGGATTGAATCGGGTGCTGAGGGTCTTTGCACTTTCGACCATGATCTCCCTATACTTTGGGTCATTCGTGATCCGATAGCCATTGCCAAAGCTGCAATTGATTTTGAAACCCATATCATGGGTACCTGCATTGGTTTTCTGATCTTCTACCAGAGCCGTCCATTCCTGAGCCAGCTTTTTATAAGCCTCATTACCAGTGTACTCATAGGCATACCAAAGCACGCCCGGGTAAAACCCACTGGTCCAGTCGCGTGAGGCTACCCCACGTATTTGACCATTGGGCTCCAGGCTTCTTGGAAAACTACCGGCTGTTGCCGGATAATCAAGCAGGTTAGCGATTCGGGCACTCAGGCCCGAATCGCTAACTGTTGTTGGGGTGTTCTCCACGTCTGTATCCTCTGGCTGCGCACCCCCTTGATTACACGCACTCATCCACATCCCTACCAATCCGCACATTAACAATATCCTATTCATTCCGCGTTTAGTAATTGAGGTTCTGAGTAAGATTTTCGTTCTTATCTACGTCGTTCTGATACTTCGGCAGGTAGTAGTCACGCGCAGGGTTAAATGCCTGCTGCTCCAGTCCTCCTGCACCAAATGCCGTCTCGGCCATTTTTCTTCTCTGAATGTCGTACCATCTGCCTCCTTCAAAAGCAAGCTCCAGGCGACGCTCTTCCAGTACTGCGGTGCGGAAATCCGCCTGACTCATCCCTGAGGCGATATTGGCCGGAAATGCCCGATCATTGCTCGGATCTCCATCCAACTCCCTTCGGGCTCTGGACCTCACCTGATTCACGTAGCCTTCAGCTTCTGCATTGGGGCCCGAATTTTTCTCATTTAAGGCCTCTGCAGCGATCAATAAGACTTCAGCATACCTCATTACAGGCTGATCAATTTCCGAATCGCGGCCATTGAGGCCCGAAGGTGCGCCTGATACTCCAAGGGATCTGTAATACTTGGCAATGTGAGGACGTGCCACATTCAATGGGATACTTCCCCACTCGGTGTATGGAGTATCCTCTCCAAGGTAAGTCATCAGGGTGTCAAAGCTTACCGCTTTTCTGTAGTCTCTGGAATCCCAGGTATCATACACTGCCAAGGTAGGCACTGCTACACTCCAGCCTTCGCCCATGCCAAAGCGCTCGTCTTTACGTGGCCCTGTGACAGACGCCAGATAATCCGTGGAAGGATTGGATCCACCAATGGCTCCGGCAGCATCGTTACCCGAAAAATCGATCTCAAACAAAAGTTCATTAGATGGCGCACCTATAGATGGATCAAACAAATCTGCGAACTCACCCTCCAGTGCGTACTGAAATGAACCGCTATTGTCTATCACCCATTTTGCTTCGTCATACGCATCGTTCCAGTTTTCCAACGTAAGGTGTACTGAGGCCAGCAAACCTGCTGCCGTACCCTTGCCAGGTCTGGAGCGCAATGCCGGTGCATCTGGCAGCCACTCTTTGGCAAACTCCAGATCCGCAATAATGCCAGCATAGGTATCTGCCACAGGGTTTTGAGGCAGTGTATACGCCAAAGCCGGATCTGAAAAAGCCACATCTATATAAGGAATCTCTCCAAACAGGCGCACAAAGTGATAATGGATGAAGGCCCTCAAAAAGCGACCCTCTGCCACCACAGCATTGAGTTCCTCCTCGGGCGCATCCACACTTTTGGCTCCCTCCAGGGCATAGTTAATGGCTGCAAGTGCTTCATAACCTTTCGGCCAAAACTCACTCACCATTCCATTATTTGAACTCATGTTCATTTTGTCCACTTCGATTCTACGAGCTGCAGTAGTCTGATCGCCAATGCTAACCATATCCCCTCTGAGGATAAGCGTGAGGAAAAGCTTGCGACCCCAGAATGCCTCGTGCTCTATGGCTGAATAGCCGCCGTTGAGGCCTATCTGTACGTCTGCCGGTGTCTTGAAAAAGCCCTCAGGAGACAACAGCCCCACAGGCTCTTCCTCCAGGTCGTCGCAGGAAAATGCGAACAACATACCCAGTGCAAAAAATGCTGATAATATATATGATCTTTTCATGATTCTATGTTTTAAAGCCTTCATTATAGTCCCAGATTGATGCCGAAAGTATAGGTGCGAACATTGGGATAACTGGCGTAATCCAGCCCAATATTTCTGCTGCTATTCTGATAGTTCACTTCAGGATCCAGTCCAGGATAGTCCGTAATGGTCAGGAGGTTCTGAGCACTGGCATAAATCCGCAATGACCTGATGTGCAAGCCGTTCAGCAATGCTGTAGGGAAAGTATAGCCCAATGCGATGTTCTTCAACCTGACATAGCTGGCATCATACACCCATCGGGAAGATACTTTGTAGGTCCTGCCGCTTGAAGCTTTGGGAATGTCAGTGTTGGGATTTTCAGGTGTCCAGGCTCGCAATGCAATCTTAGATGCATTGGCTTTTCCCGAAAGGGTCTCCAACTCCATTTGCGTATAGCTGAGCATGTCATTGCCATGTGAACCCTGAAAGAAAACATTCAGGTCAAAGTTTTTGTAACTCACGGTGTTGCCAAAAGCCCAGATAAAATCAGGATGAGGATTACCTATGATTTTACGGTCATCGTTGCTCAGCTCGCCATCTTCGCTCACGTCTGCAAACTTCTCACCACCAGCCTCTTGCTCAAAACCAGAACCCGGCAAAAAGGTGTCACCATTCTGATAGATTCCCTGGTACTCGTACCCGTAGAAAACACCAATGGACTCTCCCTCCAGCAGGAGCTGTGAGCTACCCAACAACATATGGCCGGGTGAGGCACCGTAGATCTGCACTGAGTCTGCCAGCTCCACTATCTTATTTCTATTAGCCGAAATATTGAAGTTGGATTCCCACTGTATTTTTCCCACCAGGTTTTTAGTATTCACAGAGAATTCAAATCCTTTGTTTTCCAGTACTCCAATGTTTTGCCACTGCGAGCCCACGCCTATGTAGCTAGGCAGCGGCCTGTTGAACAAAAGGTCTTTAGTCTGCTTGTTGTAGTAGTCCACTGTAAGATTCACACGGCCCTTGACCAGTCCAATATCCGCACCGACATCAAACTGATCGGTGGTTTCCCAGCTCAACACATTGTTGGCAAGTGACCCTACTCCGAGGGCATTGGTGCCAGCGATGTGTGGGTTGCGTACAGACAAGGTGGCCAACGACTGGTAAGGTCCGATGGCCTGGTTTCCTACAGAACCATAGCTCACGCGCATTTTCAGCTGATCGATCACATCCACAGATTTCAGGAAAGACTCTCCCTTGACATCCCAGGCGAAGGCCGCTGAAGGGAAAAATCCCCATTTTTTGTTGGCTGCAAAATTGGACGCCCCGTCTCTTCTGCCTGTGAAGGTGAAGGTGTAGCGATCCATGATGGTATAGTTCAGTCGGGTATAGAAGGACTTAATGGACGACTGAGAATAACCAGATGAAGGAGTACTTGGAGTAGACCCCTGATTCAAAGCCCAGAAGCGCCCGGCATTATTGATAAAGCCAGAAGAAGAAGCGCCCCATGACTCGGTGCTGTTTTTCTGATAAGAATAACCATTGACCCAAAGGATGCGATGCTGTCCAAAATCCTTGTGAATGGTGAAGTAGTTTTCACTCAAAAGGGAAGTTTGTTTCTGTGCACTGATGGATGCCAGACCATCCGAGCCTGCTCCACGAATAAGTGTGGTAGGCCAAAACTCCCCATCACGCCAGTTGGTCACGCCTATACCGAGGGTGGTTTTGAATGATAACCACTCTGTGATATCCAGCTCTGCAAAAGTGTTAGACTGAAATCTGTCTGTAATGCGCTCACGATCATATTCTGTGGCCATGGCATATGGGTTGTCTATCTGATCACCCACCTGAGCTACCGTATAGGAGCCATCTTCATTGTAAATACCCAGATCGGGGTTGAAACGCATCGCTGCACCCACTACACCGGCCTGGCCCGATCCGCCACTGCCTTCCTGAGTACGAATCCCCATGTCTTTGCTACGGCGACCGTAGAGGTTCAAACCAAACTTTAGGTATTCATTGGCCTTCACATCCATGTTGGCATTGAGAGAGTATCTGTTGTACTCAGACCCAATGACCACACCATCCTGATCGAAGTAGGTACCTGACAGGTAGTATCGCACGTTATCTGTGCCACCACTCACCGACAGCTGATTGTTTGCAATCATTCCCTGACGATAGATTTCGTCCTGCCAGTCAGTGTTTGAGCCCAAATACTCATAATTGGGTGAGAAATTCTGAATGTAAGAAGCAAATTCCGGTCCGTCCAAAAGCTCGAGTTTGTTGGTCGTATTCTGAAAAGAATAAGAACTATTGAAATCAACCTTGATCTGGCCGCTGCTTCCTTTTTTGGTAGTGATGAGTATTACCCCATTGGATCCTCTGGAACCATAAATGGCGGTAGCCGAAGCATCTTTCAGTATTTCAATAGACTCAATGTCCTGTGGCGGAGGCATCTCCGCGCCCACGAAACCATCTACCACGCGAATAGGCTCACTGGAAGAGTTGATAGAACTCACTCCCCGCACCCTGATGCTATAGTTGGTCCCTGGCTGACCTCCGTTGTTGGAAGATATCTGCACTCCGGCAGCACGCCCCTGCAGCGTCTGCACAGCAGATAATGCCGGGAAAGCATTGATCTCCGCTGCCTTGACAGAAGAGACCGAACCCGTAAGATCACTCTTCCTCACAGCACCATATCCAACTACGACCACCTCATCCAAGGACATCAGGTCCACGGCCAACTCCACACTCACAGTACTACGTCCGGCTACGTTGATCTTTTGCTGCTCAAATCCTATGAAGCTAAAAATCAGTGACGAATTATCGTTCGGTACGGTCAGACTATAGTTACCTTCTATGTCTGTAATGGTACCACTCTGGGTGCCATCTATCAGCACAGACACACCGGGCAAACCGGTACCATCTTCGGCAGAAGTCACCGTACCATTCACTGTCCGCTCCTGAGCGATCGCCCAGGATGTCACACTCATTAATACTACAGACAGCAGGGTCTTATAGTATTTGTTCAAAGTAAAAATCATTCTCATACATTTTTTGGTTTAGATTAGGTATATCATCAGGAGCACCATAAAAGCGATCAAAAGACTTAGCGCCACCTCAAGAAAACTGATTCGATGTTTCACAAATTTTTCGTTTGTTAATTCAAGGTCAATCTTAGGACTTTGGGAGGTCACAAAAATCCAGAAGTAGGTATAAAGGAGTCCTAAAAAGCGATTTCAGCTTCTAAAAACGAAGATTTAGCCCTCATCCACCTCTGCCACGGAGAATTTTCCTGCATATTCGGTAGGAGTAGCCGAGTGGTATTTCTGAAAGCACTTGCTGAAATACTTGGGATTGGAGAATCCCACATGATAACTCACCTCTGCCACGGAGACTTTGTTTTGCTCGAGGATCTGAGCAGCCCGCTTCATGCGCATCGAATGAATGAATTCGTTCGGTGTGAGATTGGTCCACGCTTTCACTTTGGTGAAGAGCATGGTACGGCTCACACCCAGTTCGGTGCTGAACAGCTGGATATTAAAAAACTCGTTAGAAATGTTTTCATCCACGATCTCCAGCGCACGCTTCAGCAGCTTTTCATCCAGCGAAGAAACGGTAATCTCGCTGGGTTTCACGATGGATTCACTGGCAAACTTCTCACGCAGCCTGTTGTAGGTATTGATCAGGTTTCTGGTCTTCAGCTTGAGTTCCTTCACATTGAAGGGCTTATTGAGGTACTCATCGGCTCCAGACTCCAACCCTTCAAACTTAAAAATCAGCGAAGTACGGGCGGTCAGCAACATGAAGGGAATGTGGCTTGTTTTGAGGTTTGATTTGGCCTGAAAGCAAAATTCAATTCCATCCATTTTGGGCATCATCACATCACTGATAATGAGGTCCGGCACGATTTGAACGGCTTTTTTGAACCCTTCCATTCCATTTTCAGCCTCCTCTGTCCGATACTCTCCCCTGAAAACGTCCACAATGAACCGGCGCACCGATGGATTGTCCTCCACGACGAGTATGCAAGGCATTTTATCCTCATCCACTGTATGGGTCACCTCCTCGATGGAATCCTCTGACTCCATCAGCTCGGCTTCCACCATGTTGATCTTCACATAGGTGGAAACATCCTCACTGTCCTTAAAGTCTTTGATGATCTGGTCTTCCTGAAGGTGATCTTTTCCCAGTGGCATACTTACCGTGAATGCCGTGCCCTTTCCTTTTTCACTTTCTACTGCGATGACGCCACCGTGCATTTCTACCACTCCTTTGGCGATGGCCAATCCGATACCTGTGCCCTTTTGATGCTGATGTTTTGGGCTGGCTTCTGTATGCTCCACCTCATAAAAGCGATCAAAAATGCGCTCGAGGTGTTCACGCTCCATCCCAATGCCTGTATCAGTAATCCTGAAAAAGAACTGCTTGTCCTCCTGCCAGACCTTGATATGGATACTCCCTTCTTCGTTGGTGTACTTAAAGGCATTGGAGATCAGGTTATAAAAAACCCGCTCCATTTTGTCCCGATCGTACCAGGCCTTGATTTCCTCCGAGCTTTTGTCAAACTCATAATTGATCTGATGGATCTTGGCATACTGCCTGAAGGACAGCACGATCTCCTCGATAAACTTCACCATATTCCCCTCTGCGGCATGGAGTTTCTCGTGCTTGTTTTCAAACTTTCTGAAATCCAGCAACTGATTAACCAGCTTGAGCAATCGGACAGAGTTCTTCTCCATCACCTTGAGCTGCTTGTACACCTTATTACTGCCTTTATAATCTTGCAGAATCTGCTCCAATGGCCCCAGAATGAGGGTGAGTGGTGTTCTAAACTCATGAGAAATGTTGGTAAAAAACCGGAGTTTCATCTGGTTTACGGACTTCTGCCGCTCATTTTCAAAGTGCTCCAGCTCCAGCTGATGCCGGAGCCTGGAGCGTGACAGCATGATGTTGTTCAGTGCATACAAGGCCACCACCACGATGATGAAATAGATCGAAAATGCCCACCAGGTACGCCATGGCGCTGGGTTCACCACAATCTTCATAGAAGTAATGTCCTCGCTCCAGATACCATCATTATTGGCCCCTTTCACCTTGAAAACATACGTCCCCGGACGCTGAATGGTATAAGTAGCCGTATTCTTATGCGTGATGTTCCAGTTTTCTTCCAGCCCGGCCAGTCGATAGGCATAGAGGTTTTTATCCGGGTTGATGAAGTTGGGTATGGCAAAATCGAGTGAGAAAATGGCCTGATCGTGATCCAGTGTAATCTGATGCGTCTCCATGATGGAGGTTTTCAAAATACCATCTGTCGCGCCCACTTTCACCGACTGGTTGAAAAGCTTGAGATCGGTGATCACCGTGGAAGGAGCGTATCTATTCGTTCTGATTTTGTCAGGAAAAAAAGCCGAAAGTCCCTGAGGCCCGCCAAAATACATCATACCGGACTGGCTTTTGAAACAGGCGTTGTTATTGAATTCGTTAGAAACCAGACCGTCGGACTCATCAAAGGTGAGCGTGTTACCATTCTCGGGATTCACTTTGCTAATACCCTGATTGGAACTCACCCAAAGGTAATGCTCGCTGTCCTCCAAAATGCCGTGAATCACATTGCTGTTGCCATCTGAAGAATCAAAAATGGGGAATGAAATGAATTCATTGCGCTGTGAGTCATACCGGCTCAGCCCGGATTCATAGGTACCCACCCAAATGCGTCGGAGGTGATCTTCAAAAATCACCAGAACATCTTCACCAGACTTCTTTTGTTCGTTGTAGAAAAACCGCTCGAAGGTGTAGTTGTGGTCGGCGATATTTCGAGCCGGCAATTTATTCAGTCCGTATTGGGTGCCTACCCATAGATTGCCATCGGCATCCTTACAAAGGAGCCGTACCTGATTATCGCTCAGACTTCCGGCATCTGCCGGGTCATACAGGATGTTTTCTGAGGTCTTGGAGTGGGTATTTAGCAGATGAAGGCCGCCCCCAAAAGTACCCACCCAAAAGAGTGAGTCATTTTCCTTCAAAATAGCATATACGCTATTATGACTAAGCCCAAGGTCTTTATCAAAATGGGCTTTGAACGTACCCGATTCTGTATCAAAAACATCGATCCCGGTATTCAGGGTCCCTATCCATAAATTTTTCCCAGACTCCAGATACAGCGCCTTGATGTTGTTGCTGGACAAAGCTGCAGGTTTTCCCGTGGCTTTCAGATGGCTGATCTTCCCGTTTTTAGGGTTGAGAAAATTAATTCCTCCACCCTCCGTACCGATGAATATCTTCCCGAACTGATCCTCCACGATGGAGCTCACTACATCATAGCTCAGTCCATTGCCAGCTGGCAGCTGCTGGTAGTTTCTGAAGTTACTATTGGTTTCATCCAGCATATTGATCCCGCCATAATACACCCCCACCCATAGGGAGCCTTTCTTATCAATAAAGGTGGATTTGATGGTGTTCTTGCTTAGGCTTTGAGCGTCATTGGGATCGTTGAGGATTGGCAAGAAAATGCCCGGAGTACTCATTTTATTGAGCCCGCGGTAAGTACCTATCCAAAGATTTCCCTCCTCATCAAAGGTCAATGACCTCACATCGTCATTGCTAATGGACGCGGGGTCCGCCGGATCGTGGTGAAAAGCAACAAATCGATCTTGCTCCTCCAGTCTATGCAGGCCACCTCTGGTACCAAACCAAAGTGTACCATCCAGACCTTCCGCAATGCTCTGCACAAAGTTATCGCTAAGAGTACCCTGCTGGCCGGGATCCGAAAGGTAGCGATCAAAGTATATCTTGTTTCCCTCACGAGCCGATACCCGGTTAAGGCCTTTTGAAGTACCTATCCAGATATCATCACGGCTATCCTGAAAAATCTCCACCACATAATTGCCGGATAAGCTCTTATCATCTGCCGGGTCATGCTGCACTCTGAACGACTTCCCATCTTTATAAATGGTGAGTCCACCACCCGTGCCGACCCAGATCTCCCCATTATCCATCTCATGAATGGCCCATACACTGTTATTGGCCAGGGAGGTGGGATCATTCTTGTCATTATAAAACCGGTAAAACCTGCCCTGACTATAGCTGTATCGGTTCAGTCCATTGTACGTGCCCACCCATAGGTCCCCATACTGATCGGTGAGGATTTCCAGTACATCATTGTTGCTGATGGTCGTAGAGTCTTTGGGATCATTCCTGAAAACCGTGAACTGATTGCCATCATAGGTGTTGAGCCCATCTCGTGTAGCAAACCATAACAATCCTTTTTGATCCTGAGCAATAGCAATCACTGAGCCCTGCGAAAGCCCATCAGCTGTGGAAAGGTGTCGAAATCTGTGATTTTCCTGACCAAAACCCAGCCCTCCGACCAGCAGCAAAGAGATCACAAAAAAGACTCTCCTGTACTCAATTAAAGTATTTTTCAACTTTATGTTCATCATTTCGGGATACGCCTACATGTAAAAATTACGGAATATTCTCCATACTATTGCCATCACCTGGTCCTCATGTCCAGCTGATACTGATAAAGCGAAGGGATGTCACTGATCCGCGAGTTTACCCGCTCAATATAGGCATCAGGCCCATAAACTACCGCTATTTTTCTGTTCGCATATATTCCCAGCAAACGGGCCATGGGTCCGTCTGTCATGCCATTTAAAGTCACCACTCTGGTGGTTTCAAACCCATCTCCGAAGGTCACACCAATGTTCCAAAAAGTGGTGTAAGCGCCATGTGCAGGCTTCCAATAGCCAGCACCTCCTCCTGCAAACAGGGGGTATTCATCTGCTCCGTTTAAAGATACATTCACCCTGATGTTGTCAAACAAATTTTGGTGGTTAGCCCCGGCATGCTGATCGAGAATGGGAGCCACCTCCACCTGGCAGTCGGCATAGACACTCTTAGTAGAAAAGGTATTGAAGCTCAACGGATGTCTGACCACATTGCGAACCCGCAACCGCTGCACGAGCACGTTGTGCACCCCACTCATCGCCACTGAGTAGTGGGCTATTTTCTCCCCGGAGGTTTCTATGTCACTGACCGTCACATTGGCAATTTCTTCTGTCAATATCCCACTATCTGCATTCTCAATCTTCACGTCTGTCACCCATCCATTGAATAGGCTGGTGAGGTAAATGGCGTTATATCCCTCCTCTACATGATGGGCGATATTGGGTGCCATCGGGAAGGCGATTCGGATGTGCTCGATCCCCACTTCTTCCAGGTGGAGCCACTCCACCATAGTCGGAGCCCAGGCTTCTCTGATATCCATGAGCAGTGGATCCTTGATGATCACTTTATTCCCCGCGACCCTTGTAATGAGCGCACGCTGCTGCACCAGTGGATGGGTGGGATAGTTCCAGTGATGAGTACCTATTTTCAATGGGCTTTCGCCATACAAGGCCTTGATCAATGAGCCCTCCTGCCCCTCGGTGTTGTACCACTCTATCTGAACCACCTGCCCCACTTTTAGATCCTTGGTGGATGATACGGTTAGCTCATGGGTGCCACGCTTACCTGTCAGGACTTTGCAAAGCACTACAGGCTCTGCATCATACTTGTCCAGGTAAGCCTTGGTGCGTACTCCCGGCTGGCGCGTCCAGATCACCCCACCCGCCCAGGCATATTGTGAAAAAGGTAAGTCAAGATTATTTTCTGGTTCTCGCTGGCGCTTATCCAACTCCACCAAATATTCCCGGAGCTCTGATAACGCTGGAGGATCGGCAAAATAGCTCATGGGCCTGGGGCAGTAAATAGTGGTACCATTGGCACCACTTCCACTTCCTCTCAATACCATGTGGCTCCGCTCAATATACAGCACCTCGCTCAGGATGATTTGTCCGGGAGGAAGCTGCAAGGTCACCGGCTCCGGTACCTCATGGGCTGCGCTGAAAGCTTGCTGAAGCGCTTTACTATCGTCCCGTCCGTCATTGGGAATCACTCCAAAATCAGTGGCGTAGAGCACTTCACCTTCAGTCAAACCCGGGAGTGGATCTTCTCCAAAATGATACCCGGCATAGGAAAAATCCGGAAGATAATTCGCTTGGGCAATGGCTCTATTGGATAACAAGTCGGGTAAATCCTGCGCCTGTCCTGTCAGGGTTGAGCATGCCCAAATGCCTAAAATCAGTGTGTAAGTCCTGTTGAATAGCTCCATCCCTCTTACTTTTTGATAAATCTGAAAACATGTCCCTCTGTATGCAGAAAGTAAACACCCGGCATCAATGACTCAATGGAAATTTCGGAGCCGCTACCGGTCCGAACCACACGGCCTCCCATGTCCAAAACACGGTAGTTTTCTGCTCCTTCCATATGCAGAAGTTTTATCGTGTTGGTAGCAGGATTGGGGTACACCTCCGGTTTCGGTGCAATAGTCGCATTCAGGACCAGTGCATTTTTAGTATCATCAGGATCATCCGCATTGTCTACATACCCTGCTGGCTGCGCACATCCATATTGACTCACCTCAGGATTACCCAGGCCATCGCCGTCCGCATCCTCAAACCAGTCCACGCAGGTATCTACATTGTTCTGCACATACCCATCAGGTCGCTCACAGGCGTAAACAAAGGAATTGGGGTCACCCATACCATCCCCATCGGCATCTTCATACCATGCAGGGCAAGCGCCCATTTCTGATACCTTAAAATCCGCAAAAAGCACCTCCTCATCGCGGAGAGAATTAATGTCATTCAAACTGCGGTAGATGCCCCACTTGGGCCGCACAAACGAAGACCCTGTTCTCCACATGTCTATTTCGTTGCTGGTGTAGCTCAGCACTTCGGTACCATCCAGCAGTTTCAGACTGACATCCAGGGTGCCTGTATTGTCAGCATACTCCACTTTGCAGTAAGCCTGTACCCATTGGCCTTTGATGAGCGACAGATCGGTGTATGTGACCGTCGTGTAGCTGTTGCTCCCTCTGCCATGAATGAGCTGAAGCTGCTCAGGATCACCCTTTCGTGGTGTGATGGTCAGCAGCGGATTCGCAGCATCGTTACCACCCACAGCTTTCAGCTGAAAGAGATGCGTGAAGTTGGTCGAAGGCTGAAAAAATTCATCAATCTTAAAAAACCACTCATAAGTGACCACCTCACGCTGAATGGCTTTCAGGTAATCGGGAGAAGGGTCATACGCTTTGATTTCATTCCTTTGACGATCCACATTCGTTTCGCATCGGTCAGTATCTATGTCTTTGTGAATGTAAAACTTGAACACGTTCCGTTCGAGCTCGTCATCATACAACTCTTCTATGTGTTTGAAAACTTCCGTATGGTCACAATCCGGCACCTCCAGGGGCGAGCCGCCCAAAGCACTCTCCAGCAAACTATAGGTATCTCCTGGACCATCGGCCGATATGGTAGTGACCGTGGTGTCTTGTGCGATGGATGGATAGTAAAGAAATACACCTGCTAAAATCAATAAGTATTGCTTCCCGAGTCTCAGGTAGTTGTTCATCATATGAAGTTGGTTGCCAAAAAATTTCAGACCCTAAACCTATTAAGAGCCCGGGTAGTCAGCGTCCGAAACTGGGGGTACAATCGTTCAAAACAGCTCAAAGGAGTGTTTAAACGATAAATGATTGTAATTTGCATGTAGGAACACAAAACAGAGAATGAACAAGAAAATCAAGGAAAACCAGGTGAATTGGGGCATCGTAGGGGTAGGTGATGTATGTGAAGTCAAAAGTGCACCAGCCATGAACCTGGTCGCCAACTCGAGGATAGAGGCGGTCATGCGAAGAAATGCCGACAAAGCGCAGGACTATGCCAAGCGCCACCAGATCGAAAAATGGTATAGTGATGCCGATGCGCTGATCAATGATCCCAAAGTTAATGCCATCTACATCGCCACTCCCCCAGATGCACACCTGGAATACACCATCAAAGCGGCCAACGCTGGCAAGCCTGTGTACGTGGAAAAACCCATGGCCCGAACCCATGCCGAGTGTCAGGAAATGATCTCCGTTTGTGAAAAAGCGGGTGTACCACTCTACGTAGCCTACTACCGCCGGGCCCTCCCCCATTTTCTGAAAATCAAAGAACTGATCGAATCGGGTGCTATCGGAGACGTTCGGTTTGTAGAAGTGAGGATGTGTAAGCCATTGGTGCCAGACATTATCACCCATCAAACCAATCATTGGCGGGTAAATCCGGAGGTTTCCGGCGGAGGATACTTTTATGATTTGGCCAGCCATCAGCTGGATTTTCTGGATTTCCTTTTTGGTCCCATCCGAAAGGCCAGCGGATATTCAGCCAATCAGGGCGGACAATACAAAGCCGAGGATATCGTAACCGCCAGCTTTGAGTTTACCAAAGGGGTGCTCGGTACCGGCAGTTGGTGCTTCGCTTCAGGAGAAGTGAGTGACAAAGACATTACTACCATTGTAGGCTCCAAAGGGGAGATTTCTTATGTGTCCTTTGGCAAGGCCGAAGTGACGCTGAGGAGAGATGCTTCTGAAGACAAGGTCTTTTCCTTCGACTTACCCAAACACATACAGCAGCCACTCATTCAGCAGGTGGTGGACGACCTATTGGGCAATGGCATGTGTGTGAGCACAGGTGTAAGCGGAGCACGTACCAACCAGGTGATGGAATGGATGGCTAATTCGTAAGTCTCCAAACCACTCCCACTTCTACCCCCAGCACCTCAGTGGTGACATCATTCAGTCGTGTTTTGGGTGTGGACTGGTCTTTTTTGTAGACGGTATCGATCCCCATGCCTGTGGTCCAATAACCGTAGGAAGGTCGTACCTCCACACACAATCCCCCAGACATTTTGTAAGACATGACCAATTGATTTTCAAGTCCGAAACCTTTGGCTCGATGCCTGAAACTCACCGGATGCTGGAAACGCTCGATCAGGTTCCAGTTGCCGGTGGCATGGTATCGCACCTGATGATAAGTGGTTTTGAGGGTGATCCCAAAGGCGCTTTCGGCCAGCAATTGCAACCTACCTGTGAGTAGCGGTCCATACCATTGATTGGTATAAGAGCTACGCAATCCCATCTTTTCATTGAGCAGAAAAAAGCGCTGGCTCATAAGTCCGTAGCCCCCACCAAGGGTGAAGGTCATGCTTTTCCTTTTGCACACCTGATACAATAAGCCGCCCTGACTGGCCAGGGTATATCCCTTCCCGGCATCCTCTTTGGCAAAAAACACACGTCCGGTACGATCATCCCCCTCATAGTCACTATCGGTGACGCTCCCTTGCACCAATAATTGATGCTGGTGCTCAGCGAAAGCTACTATCCTGTCTGTGATGGGATGTTGGTAGGCTACCAGGGCTCCTACTCCCATCACACGTTGCCATTTCAGTTCTGAAAAAATATTGGGCGAGGTGCCATTGAGGTTGCCTGCTATGGACCAGGTGAGGCTTTGCCGGGTATAGCTCATCCCTGCGGTCAGTTGGGTCTGTCCGTGAGCAATAAGTTCCGCAA
The DNA here is from genome assembly GCF_902506655.1 of Marinoscillum sp. 108. Lineage (NCBI taxonomy): Bacteria > Pseudomonadati > Bacteroidota > Cytophagia > Cytophagales > Reichenbachiellaceae > Marinoscillum > Marinoscillum sp. 108. Next base: position 2,105,185 of record NZ_LR734808.1, read on the forward strand.
CGAACAAATTGAAGAATATGATGAGTCTTATTTTCATAAAAACAAGCACTGTCCCAGTGCCTTGGAGAGTTCCATCCGACAAGCTCCTGTGATCTGCTCTCCTCCTCCCCGGGACAGTGCTCTGGGTTTAGCTACTGATTCTTGCCCATTTCAAGTCATCAAAATAGATGTAACCTGTGCTACTGGAACCCCAGTAACTCTGGCTTCCACCTCTGAACACAGAGTAGTACAGTCCCTTTACTTTTCGCTTAGAGTCAGAAGAAGCCCATTTGATGTTGTCTCTTCTCAAAACAGTGCTTCCATTCACTTTCATCTCGGCGGTGCCATTGTAGGAACTTCCTGTATTAGATTTCATATAAAACCCAATGGTGTACCAGGTACCTCTGGACAATGCTCCGGAGCTCGGATATGTAGCACCAAATGACTCACCGCAGTTGCTGGTCATGCCCTGATGATATAGATAGGGCTGGAAATACACCCGGCTGTCACTAGAGTTTGGCGAATACCACATGGCGCGCATGCTGCCTCCGTTTCCGGCCTGGGCATCACTGGCTCTGCAGCCTGTCACTCCATCGCCTACCTGAAAGCCCCAACCTACTTTGCCACCACGGCTCCAGTCAAACTGGCTGTGGAATCTCACTTTATACTCCAGCCAGTACTCTGTACCGTCCGAAACATCAATTCTGGACTCCATACCCCCGGAGGTTCCCACTACATTCGCTGCCAGGGTGATTCGAAGGGTATTAGAAGAAATGTAGGTAGCCCCTGCATCCCAGCCGGAAACATTCCCGAAATCGGAAGAAGCGGTGGAGGATGAAACCTGCCCATTGGAGCGGGTGAAATAAACCTCACGGCTGGAGTAGATCGCCCGAGCCTCAGTGGCTGCATCTGCATCGATGATGGCCGAGGGCTCCGTGACGTCCTCCTGGCAGCCCGTAAAGAGCAGGCCAAAGCCCAGAATAGCACACAGGCTCAGGGCCTTCAATTGGTGTTGATTGTTGATCATGGTAATCGTTTTTAATTGGTTAGAAATAAATAAATGATCCTGTCAAAGAATCGTGGTTGGAAAATTTCTTTAGGATGAAGCCTGATTCTCCTGAGCCACTGCGAGCTGCTCTCGCAGAAAGCTTACATAGGGAGAATTCATGGACGGCCTCAGTTTCATGGCCTCTTCAAAGTGTGTTTTTGCCTCGGCCAGGAGACCCGAAGTAAGGAGGGCCTCAGCCAGGTTCAGATGTGCCTCTGGAGATTCAGGATAAAGCTGGACAGCGTGCAGAAATACCTCGGTGGCATCTTCCATTCGGGAAAGCCTGTGCAGAAGATTGACCCCCAGTTGCCCCAGTAAAGCAGGCCCCATCAGGTAATCGCCCCCGCCTGCCATCATCAGGCTGTCGTGCCAGGCCAATACTTCCTCCAGGCAGCGTCCCTCATTGAGTTTTCGGCTCATAGCGATGTGAATGGGATATTTCACTGTACTCAGCGATGCCCCATGCAGGTGATCGAGAATGTGCTCGCTAATGACAGAGGGATTAAAATCGTCAGAGGTGTTGGAGAGTACCATCACTGCCATTTCCTCTGCGGGAATCACACTGAGGTCACCACTGAAGCCGCCAGCATTCCAGCTGTTGTGAAATACCCGCATGCCTTCCGAGTCTCTGATCTCCCAGCCATAACCCTTGTAGGTATTTTCTCCGGTTTTGTAGTGGGCAGTCATCAGCTGATCAATAGAAGCCGATGAAAGACCTCCCTGAACCGTGTCTGTTCTCAAAACCATTTGCATCCATTTGGCCATATCGCCCACTGTAGTATGCAGGCCAAAGCTCCCCGCATTTTCGCGGGTATATGGATAAATCTCCGATTCCCTGAGGTCATAGCTGATCCAGTTGAGGATCTCATGTGGCCGGGCCAGCTCTGCCGATGAAGTATCCGGAAAGAAGCTGGAGTGGCGCATCCCAAGAGGCGCCAGCGTTTCGGCATGTACCACCTCTTCGAAAGACTTCTGCTCAGACTTGGCCATCAGATCGGCCAGGATATCATAGTTATAAGGCGACCGTTTGCATTGGGTGCCGGGCGCAAACATTACATCCTGAAAAATAATGCTGCGAGTGGTGGCCTCCAATGCGTCCTCCTCATAGGCCGGCATATCCCAGGCCGGATTGAAATGAGGAATACCAGAAGTGTGGGTAAGCAGATGATGTGCTGAAATGCGCTGGTAGTCCCCCTGCATCTGAAAGTAGGGCAGCTCCCTGACCACCGGGTCCTGCAAGCTGAGTTTGCCTACTTGCTGCAGACGAAGTGCTGTACTCGCCACCAACAGCTCTGAGAATCCTCCGGCGAAAAACACCGTGGAATCTGTAAATGGTATCTTCCTGGCCAGATCACTGTAGCCAGTGGTAAGGTAATAGGCCGTATCGCGTGTGACCACCACTACAGCCATAGCGGGCAGCGGATAGGTTTGAACTACTGATTGGGTAAAACTTTTGAGTGCCGGAATGTCCAGGCGTGCTTTATAAGAGGAAGTATCCTGTACCGGGCTGCATTGGGTGAGTGCGAGGCAAAAAAAGACGAGTGAGCAGATTCTTCTATCAAGTACCATAATTGCGATATTGTGTTCATTGCAATTTGACCGGTATTTTATACTCCAAAATTCACAAATAGGTATAAAATAGTACGTTTGATTGGGGTATTTTCAAAATATAAAAAGGTCGCTGCCTTTCTCTCAGACGAATAGGAAGGAGAATCTCATCCAGTCAGAAGCTCTCAGATTCGATAACAGGCATTTTCTTCCCATCTGTCATGGTGAGCTCCGTCGTACCATCAGACAGATGGTAAGGTAGATCGATATAATAAGGCATTGTCTTACTCTTCGAGGAGATCAGAGTGACAATGCCCATAGACGCTTTGCCTTGAAAATGTCATACTAAAATCAGAATAACAATGCCAGACTCAGCGTGATAATGCCAGAGATAGAAAATGTCATGCTGAGCTCCGTCGAAGCATCAGACATTTTCACTTTCTGGTATAAGCTATCGAAAGAGTGACAATGCCTGGATCAGCGTGAAAAGGTCATTTCTTATCCTATTTGCTCCATGTAGGTGTGCAGACACACCTCCCAATACACCAAACCGACACACACGGCAATTACACCGTATATTGCCGAATCATCCGAACTATTACTTGTAAAAACACCATGAGTATCTTCAACATTATCACAATCCTGATTATCCTTTCGGCCATTTTTGCATTCATCAATACCAAATTCCTGAAACTGCCTTTTACCATTGGCCTGATGATCATTGCCATTGTTTTCACTGTAGGGATCACCATTTTGGGAAGTTTTAATCATTACATCCTGGATGAAGCCAAGCTACTGATCCAATCGGTAGATTTTGAGACGGCACTGCTTGATGTAATGCTCAGCTTCTTGCTGTTTGCCGGGGCCTTACACACCAAACTTGATGCTCTCAAAAAGCAAAAAGGGCCCATTGCTCTTTTTGCCACCATTGGCGTAGTACTCTCTACTTTTCTGATCGGCACCATGATGTATTATTTATTCATGGCCTTTAGCTATCCCATCGATTACGTATACTGTCTTCTTTTTGGTGCCCTCATCTCTCCTACCGACCCCATTGCGGTCTTGGGAATATTGAAGGAAGCCAATGCCCCCAAGAAGCTCGAGACCAAGATTGTGGGCGAGTCGTTGTTTAACGATGGCGTGGGTGTGGTCATTTTCATTGTACTTTTCAAAATCGCTCAACAAGGACTGGATTCCATGAGTTTTACCGATGTGAGTTTGTTGTTTGTGTCGGAAGTAGCTGGGGGGCTTATACTTGGCTTACTGGCAGGCTGGGGTGCTTTCCGGTTGATGAAAGTCATAGATCATTATGAAACGGAGGTGATCATTACTTTGGCGTTGGTCATGGGCGTTTCTGCTTTGGCCCATTACTTACACGTATCCGGACCACTCGCTGTAGTGGTAGCCGGGATTTTTCTTGGCAACAAAGCCCCAAAAATCGCCTGGTCAGACAATACGCACTTGTATGTTGACAAATTTTGGGAGCTCATAGACGTCCTGCTCAATGCCGTTCTTTTTGTGTTGATCGGACTTGAATTACTGGTTGTCACTATGAATGGTGCCTATTTCCTGTTTGGCTTGATGGCTATTCCTCTGGCACTTTTGGCAAGGTATATTGCGCTCTCTGGCCCTGTGGCCATTTTTAAAAACAAACTGAACTTCATCCCCCAATCGAACCTAATCATGACCTGGGGCGGTATCAGAGGGGGTATTTCTATAGCTTTGGCTTTGTCCTTGGAACCTCAGATGGGGCGTGAGCTCTTCCTTACCGTCACCTATGTGATCGTGGTATTCTCTATCATCGTTCAGGGGTTAACCATCGCTCCTTTGGTGAAGAAGGTTTTGAAGGGTTCGGAACCTGATTAATAGATTTCCTTTTTTCTCCATAGAGGTGCACACATCAATCCTCCGAAAAGAAAATCCCATTTCTTGTGCCCAAATTGTAATCCGAAAGCGGATGAGTATCGCCGTTTGGAACCGTCATCCCGCGCAGGCGGGAATCTCATCCAGTCAGAGGCTCTCAGATTCGATAGCAGGCATTTTCTTCCCATCTGGGGTGAGCTCCGTCGAAGGATCAGACATTTTCACCTACAAAAAATAAACCGGAACCCAAAAGGGCTCCGGCTTAACAAAATTCCGAGTAAACTCAGATTAATCTTTGATCATCTTGAAGGTTTTCAACTGTTCACCAGACTGCACCTTGAAGAAATAAATACCCGCCTTGAGGGATGCTGTATTCAATAACTGATTGACAACCCCATGCTCATCAGCGCTTTCGACCTGGTAAAGCACCTGCTTACCAGACATGTCCCATACGGAAATCTGATGATCCTTTCCTTCCTGAGACTGAATTTTGATCTGTACCTGACTGGTAAACGGATTGGGATAAACCGCTACCGATGAACTGAACACCTGTGTAGGGATTAGCTCAGCTCCTAACCTGGAACCACTCACAGCCTCCAGTGTCCAATGCCCGCTGTATGCACCATTGTAGACCGAACCATGCTGCGCATAGCCTGTGAGGTTTTCAATGTGGACATAGTCACCTGACTGCCACCTGTTGCGAATGCGCTTGTGACCGTCAAAGTCCTCCAGCGCCCACTGCGCACTCCAGGCACCAGTACCAATATTTGTACACTCTACATAGCTCTGCAGGGTTTCTATGTTCAGGTAATCACCTGTAGCCACATTCTTGATCGCCGTGTGACCATCCACACTCTCCAATGTCCAATGAGACGACTGGTCTCCGACCGAAGGATTGCCATAGGCCGCCTGACTACCATTGTCATACAAATAGGTGCCCTGCCATCTGTTTTTGATACGGTAGGCACTACCGCCACCGCCACCTGATGCTGTGGTGATGGTCACATTATTCAGATTGTAACCACCTGAATTCATGTAAATACGCATGATCTGACTGCCAGCGCTTAGACTAACGCCGGTAGCCGTCACGGTTTGCCAGCTTTGCCATCCTCCGGTATTTGGCACTGTGAGGTTGCCCGTTTTGTCTACGCCATCAAACTCCAGCCGAACCGTACCACCTACTGCACCTGCCACTCTCACGGCAATATCATAGTTGCCTGCTGCAGATACATTGACCGAATACTCCAGCCATTCACCAGCATTGGTCCAGCCCACACTATAGCCTCCTTCAGAACATGCCTCTATGTCTACCCCTTCTGAGGTACGATACTGACCGCCATTGTTGCTGGCGTCATTGTCATGAAAGGCCGTACCCTCGCCTCCATTGTCAAAGTCTTCTGCCTCGATGGTGCCGGGGATGGCTCGCGCCGATCCTCCGAAAGGTGTCTGCCCAATGGAATTGACCGTAAGGGAGAAGGTCTGTGTACTGGTGCATCCACCCACATTGGTATAAGTGGCCACGTAATTACCGGATTGGCTCACCTGTACATTGGTCAGGGTAACCTCACGGGTAGTCGCGGAGAAACTATTGGGTCCGGACCAGCTCCACGATCCACCAGAGGTAGGCTGTGGGCCGAAAGCCACCGATCCACCTGCATCCAGGGTGGCACTGGCTGTCTGATTCCACGCACCACCATTCACCTGTGTGTAGGGCGTGATTGCTGTAGGGCTGCACGCTCCGGGGTTGCTGTTATACCAGATTCCATTCTGATACCAGCCATCTGAACCTCTGGATAAATCCGCCGACTGGCTGGTGCCATCATTGAAGATCAGGTTGGTAGTGGTCACATTGGTGAAGGTGTGGGCATACCAGTCTCCACCCTCATTGGTCATGGCCACACCCGGCCAGGATCCGTCTGCCAAAACCCCTGACGGCTGTGCAGCCCACCAGTAGATATTGATGCCGGTACCCCATGCGGATGGCCTGTAGAAATGCACGGTAAAGCTCGGAGCGGTATTCACGGTGATCACTGAAGTATCCGTGAAGCCACCGTCCTGAGTAGTAGCAGTGATGGTGGCCGTACCCACAGCGATCGCCGTTACCAGTCCGGAAGTATTCACGGTAGCCACACTGGTATTGCTGGAAGACCAGGTTACGTTTTGGTTGGTGGCGTTAGATGGCTGCACGGATGCCGAAAGCTGAGTGGTCAGCCCGGCATAGATGCTGGCACTGGCCGGATTCACAGCGATACCGATCACGTCTACCTGCGGTACATTTCCATTGGACACTACAATGTACTGATACGGGGTGAGGGTAACATTCTGGCCGGTGGTCCAGCTCACAGAAGTACCCGGATTGAAAATGTCAGTGTAGGACCCAGCCATACCGGATGGGATGGTAAATGTGCTGTTGCTTCCTCTTGGGTTGATCAATACGGCTACTTTCTCTCCTCCGCTTTCTTTGGTAAAGGCAATCACATTCGGGTTGGTATTGGCCGGGTCGATGTAAGAGGTAGGCTGTCCCCTCCTGAGTGCCACGCTGTTATTTCGGGCATTGAGGATCTTCTGCATCTCGGTGTAAACTGTCAAGTCCTGCGACCAGTTGATGGTTCCTGAATTCCATGGATACGTCAACGGATTGGTGTTGCCCACCTCGATCCCATTGTACACAAAAGGCACCCCCCGGTGGTAAGTCGCCAGTGCAAAGGCAGACATGACGGCATTTCTCCCGCCATTGAGGAATGAAAACGGTGAGCCATCGGCGTTGTAATCGTCATGATTGCTTAAAAATCTCGCCACCAGCTGTGTGGAGCTGGCTCCATTGTATTCACCGGCTGTCACACCATCCAGATTGGTTACGGGTTCGCCCGAGTTCCAGATTTTCTTCATCACATTCCAGTAGAAGTTGGTGCCGAATATGTAATCGAACCCCTGAGCATAATGCGCCCCAGGCTGGTTTTGTCCACAGGTAGTACATCCTGAGTTGGTCCCCTCATTTGACCCTTCCGCCAGGAGCAGCAAATCATGCGTACTGATTCCCCGTAAATTACTGATGGCACTGTTCCAAAACGCCTGCGGTGGCTGGTCGGCCCAGTCGAAGCGAAAGCCATCAACATTGGCTGCAAAGATCCAGTAACGCATCGCGTCCACCATGGCATTGGCAGCTCCGCTCTGAGTGAGGTCTATGCCTGCCACATCACCGAAGCAAAAATCTGGTGCCGGACATGGGGAGGTCGTATTTCCACTACCATCCTTTATGTACCAGTCAGGATGCTGCGACACCCAGGGATGATCCCATCCAGTCTGGTTTACAATAAAGTCGAGAATCACGGCCATGCCCATATTGTGAGCATCCTGCACCAGGCCCCTAAGGTCATTGAGCGTACCCAGGTCTGGTGCCACCGATTTGTAATCCGAATTGGCATAGGGCGAACCTGAGGCCTGGCTGTCTGTGCTCACCGGGAAGATCGGCATCAGATAGAGTACATTGATGCCCAGATCCCGAACCCTCTGGAGGTTGGCACGCGCTCCGGCAATATCTCGCGAGGAGCTGTATTCCCTCAGGTTCATTTGGTAGATATTGGCATCCATCCGGTCAGGTACTCCTGCGAATGGGGTGCCGTACTGAGCAGGATCCTGCGCCAGTGCTAATTGGGAAATGGTCATCAGGATCAGTAGCCAAAGACCGGCCAAACGACTGTATAAAGTTTTCATCATTTTAATAGTTTTAGGTTTTAAATACTTCTTCAGCGTGGAGTGATTTTAAAAATGCCTATCGAAGGGGAACCGTGGAGAAATCTCAGTGGCGGATTTGCCTGCGATCTCTGAAGCTGGTAGTCATTAACATGTTCGCTTTTGGTTAAGGTGAAACAAATGTGAGTGCCGCTCATGTGGAGGCGGCCCCACTACAATTCATAATCCTAAAGCAAGTCACGAATGGAGGCAAACCAAAAAAACGCGTCGGGGATATAGAAAATACTCCCCGGCAGAAATGCTTACTCAGTTGAAAAACAAATAGTTAGACACCCGGGATCCTTTTAGAAATATAGAAAGCATATAAGGGGGTATTTGATAAAAAATGACTCGATTTTTATTAAAATCATTTTATTAGCGAAATAATACCTTTCGTTTTGATGGTATTTTAAAAAACAATCACTCGAATTTGAAAATTACAAATATTAAGATCACGTAAAGGCGCATCTCACAACCATAGAACACCATGACAACCGAAAACCACGCACACACAGTAGTATGCCAAATGCTCATCCGCAAACCTGCGAAGGTTGTATTTGAAGCGCTCATCAACCCGGAAATCACGGTGAACTTTTGGTTTACCAAATCCAGTGGTAGGCTGGAAACTGGGAAGACGGTGACCTGGGCGTGGGAAATGTACAATGCCACAGCGGAGGTACGCGTAGGCGAGATCATCGAAAACCGGCGCATCGCCATAGCGTGGGGAGAGCCCTCCACCTCGGTGGTCTTTGAGCTGGAGGCCTACGCCCCTAATCAGACCTATGTGGTCATCCGGCACTTTGGGTTTCATGAAACCGGCGATGCGCTCATCGCGGCGCTGAAGGACAGCACCGGGGGGTTCACCACCCTGCTGGACGGCATGAAGGCTTACCTGGAGCACGGCATCCAGCTCCACCTGACGGGAGATAAGTTTGCCCAGCGTCCGGAGTGAGCTTACCTCCGGACGGTTCAGGATAGATTGTGAATTTTTATTGTGATGCGCTCACTAGACGGGTCGTGGTGGTGGGAATCAATAAGGCGATAAGACAACGCTCAACTAAAATGAGTATGCGCCCTAGTTTGCTGGATGCACGGCAGCTCCGTTTTGCTCTGTTATATCAAAAAGCTCTGTTTGCATGGGAGCGTCTGGCTATTCATTTTTAGCATTTGTGAGCTGCTTATTCGTTTTTCGTTTGAATGCAAAAATTAGAATAACGATAAATCCAATGCTTGCAACCGCGAGCAAAGCCAAGGTGTCATTAAATCTGGATTTTTGTATGCTTTCCAACTTTTTCCTTGCCATTTCTTTGTTGTGTTGAGATACTTTTTGATTCGTTATTAACATGAGTAATTCCGTATCATCGGAAGCATCAATAATTTCAGAAATGAGATCATCATCATCAGTCGTTTCTATTCTACCAGATTGTAGAAGAAAATCAAATAAAAAAAGGGCATCAAGCGAAATCAGTTTAAGCTTTTCCTTTCTTAATGCTAAATTTTTAATGTTTTTCAAAACGTCTAAACCTGATTTGAAACCATACGATTTGTACTTATTGTAGGCTTGCACGACAGGTTGCTCAGGAAATAAGTCTCGAAACAAAATGGTGGTATCACCCAGTTGAGTCATCTCTTTAAATGATGTTTTGTATGGATTATTGTAATTCCACGCATAGTACAACCAGATTTCTCCAGTAGTGAGATTATGAACATTGGAATAAATGGTGAAGGCACCCTGGCGCTGGGCGGTTGAGTCGCAAATCTGACTGAATAGCTCAAAACTTGGTTCAGAATTTTTCAGCAATGAAGTTGCAATAGGGTAACGCCAGCATCTTTTGTAGTCATCATCTTTGTGACAAAGATTATAATTAGTGGAAACTTGAAAACTCTGAGTAGATAGCCAACTACTATCAGCTGTTATTATGCCTTTATTTCCTTGTTTATCAGCTAAATGGATTTGTGCAGTATTCATTTCAGATAGGGAGTAAGAGTCAAAAAGTTCAATTACTTCATGAACTGATTTGCACCGTCCTAGCATATGCAACATCAGATCACTTGAAGAGCCTGGGAACACTTTCTTAAAAGGAACATTTTTTACTTCTGATGCCTCAACCAAATTGATATCAAAGAACAAGCCAGCTTCATTTATTCCACCTTGGGGAAAATTGTTGTTAGGATAATCGAAAAATATGAAAGCTAAAGTTGAATCTGTCTCTGTTACAATTTGGATATGCGTTGAAAAATTATACCAATAAAAGTCTTCATTGTTGCCAGCCCACATTTGGCCATGCTGGTCTCGTGCACAAAAAATGGTGCAACACCAGCACACTGTAGTTGTCAAGAATAATATCGGAATAATACTAAGTCTTTTGATCATTATGCTGGATCCATTTGTAGCAGATTTCCAATCTCAAACAAACCATTGTTAGCTATACAGGCATCCTGCACGGTTGCCTGCAAGTAGCAAGACGAAATCATTAGCGCTAGCAGAATGGGCAGCACCGGGGGCTTCACTACCCTGCTGGAGGATTTCATGATCGAGTTCGGATGCAGTTGGTAGAGTACGCATGCCTATGTCTTTTTGTAGAATGTTGTACTCCCTCCTTTATGAAACGGCAGAGATTAAAAAGAAAATCAATGTAATTACACTTACTACGGTTGTGAAAATCCCTGTCCCTTTAGACTTTGTCCATCCAGACAATCCTATGATCGTCAAGAGTGAAAAAACCCCGACTATATACCCCAAAAACCCAATTATTCTTGGTGTATTTAATCCACTTTCAGCGATAGCACCAGGATAACCATCTGTAGTCCTCATTAAGATATTTGTCATTGCAAATACAGTGGTAAGAAATCCAGCAGAAGAAGTGGTAGCCAGTTTCAAAATGATATTGAGAAGTCGGGTTTCCGATTTACTAATCAGCAAATTGGCTGTAAGTGCTATGGAAAACCCGCCTAGAAATACTGACATTAGAATGAATTGACTCGAAAGTTTATTCCAATACTCTAAAGATAATTCTACCATCCTATATTTTAATTAAATGTGATAATGGTACACCCACCGACTAAACCATCAATGACCGTCACCTACCTATACCAAATCTAGCAGTTTTTCAATCCTGAACAAACCATTATCGGCTATAGGGGTGTACGTTCATCGGGAAGATGCGTAACTCGTCATCTGCGTCTCACTGGTTGGAGACCACTCCGAGAAGGGGCACGAAATGGATACTTAATCACTATTGCCTAAGATTCCGGTCTTCTTCGTGCCTCAGAAACCGGAATGACGTTCTCTTCCCGTTACGTCATTCCGGTTTTGGACGAGCGCAGCGAGGGACAAATACCGGAATCTTCTGGTTCATTGGAGCACCTGGCAGGCTCAGGTAAAGCTCATTTCATTGGTCGGCAGCAACCTCGAATCCTCCAATGCCGCAGTACGATGCCCCGCGTTTTTCAGATAATCTCCATTCTGTGCAAATTCCATAAACCTCGAAACAGACTCGTGCTCTACCAACAATACAGCATCCCATTTTTCAGTATCGGGCCCAATGAGAAAGCTTTTGCTCTTGCCATAATAGATTACCCGGCTTCCGGCCTTTTCTAATTCGGGCAGTGTGCTCTTCATGTATAATTGGTACGCTTCTTCTCCGCTGATTTCCTCTGCGGGCTTCAATGCCTCCAAGTTGGTATAGTCAGCCGTGGCTCTAAACTTCAGTAAGTTCAGCATCACTACCTTTCCTTTGTTGTGAAAATGTTGATAAAATTCCTTACCCGCTTCAGGGCTTGCGTCCATGTATTTGCGCATATTTTTTCTATTACAATTTGGTTCAAAAAACACTCAACAGCCAGTCTGAAACCCCTTTTTGGGCATCAGCTACCTGTCTCAATCAAATCTAATGGATTTTGAATATCAAACAAACCATTGTTAGCCATAGAGGTATACATCCAGGATGTCTGGCACGCTTAATTGTTGGGCTACTAATAGAGACAGTAGGAGATTACCGATCGTATTTGGATTTTGGAGGGGGTGGGCAGCTGCGACTTTTGGCGGCTACCTTTTTGTTTCGAGTTCGTTCGATCCAGTAGACTGAGTAAGCGATCCAACATATCACTGCAAAGATTCCAAATGTTGCCATCTGATTCTTTTTGTAGTTCAGCATCCATTCAAGTTTGAAAAGAGTTGTGTTGTTAGAGTCAATCTGAAATATGTCGTTCCCTCTTCCCCAAGTTAGGAAAGCTTGTGTTCTGTTCCGTTTGTAGAGAGTTACCACATCCCCTTCACTAACTTGGTTCAAAAGTTCGTCAAATTTGAACTTGAATTCCTCGTGTAGTCGGTAGAGTTCTGATCCCGTGTCCAAACGAATCATCAATGGATGATATGTTCCTCCAGATTGACTAATTGACTTTTCTGGTACTATGTCGATATAAGTTATTCGACCCTCAAGAGGAGTTAAGTCGTTAAGTTGGAAGTTCGTCATATAAAGGTGTCCCAAGAATCCCCAGGTAAAGAATATTCCAGCAGTCGGCACGATGAATCGATTTAAGAAGCTCTTCTTTCCAAATTCGTTCCGTAAATATTTGAGCCAATTGATCATTTCTTGAGTTACGCTGGTTGCCGCTAACCAGCTATCCGCCGTGTGTCCGGAGCTGATAGAAAGCAGAAAGGTAGCGAATCTGCCCAACCACCACAATGGCATCCACGAAGAAATGCGTTTTGCAAGTCTAAGGGCAGAAAGAATGAAGGTGGGACGGCCGAGTTTTGATGAACTTTCAGAAAGCACTCCCGATAGCTATCGAGAGGCACCTGGCGGATGAGCATCTGTGAGGAGCTTTTTAGTTCAGCCCTTTTTCTCCTATTCTGTCAAAAATCCAGTTAAATGCGTCGTTGACGATTTCTTCAGTTTTTAGTTTAGATGTGTTGATTCGCCAGATAAAGTTGAAATCCTCATCAACGTCTAAAGCAAATGTCTGGGCCTTATTTTCTTGAGGTTCATTCCCAGGGTAGAATATCGCCTGATTATTAGAAGTGAAATGTCCCTTCCAATACTTAACCCATAATTTAGCATCTGATGTTGAATTGCTATAAGCTATCACCCAATAAAAACTACAACTAAAACCATTCGACCTAAATACAAAAGATGGTTGATTTGGGTCTTCCTCAGTTCCAAAGTTCACACCTTTTTCCCTAAGCTGATGCAATCTTTGTTTGATCAGGTCAAACATTCTTAGAACTTCCTCTTCGGATTTCTCAACAGCTTCAGTCGATTCAAGAAAGCTTTGACGTTTTCTTTCAAAGTCTCTTTTTGTTTTTAGCCTTTCAACTCTCTCTAACGTTTCGTCAAATGGATTCTTCGATTCTTGCTTTCCTGAGGGTTCTTCCTCGGATTCAAGATCAGACACTAAATCTCTAAATGCTTTTAAAAAGTTAGTATTCTCGATTTCCTTTTCATCCTGAGATTCATAACTATATGGGAGGTCAACTTGCTTATGTATGAATCCCTTTAACGACTTGATAATCTGATGTTCAACAATTGGTTTTACACTTTTCTTTATCGCTATTGAATAACCGATTTCTTGATTAATCCACTGAGTTGAGATTGACTTAGCAGTTAAGATTGGGATGATTACAAAACTACTTTCTATTCCATCAGTCACCTTTTTCACCAGAGGTTTAAGAGCTTCTCGGTTTGAAGCAATAACAAGTGGTTCGAAGGTGTTATGATTTTCCAATTCGGATATAATCAGTTCAATTTTTTCTTTGTCGAAATCAGAATAACTAATGAAGAGTTTCTTTCTCATTGCAGATAATTGTCTTAACAACCGACCAACAACCCCCTGGCTGCCAGCCGCCTTCTACCAAATCTAACAGTTTTTCAATCCTGAACAAACCATTGCTGGCCATAGAGGCATACATCCAGGATGCCTGGCACGCTAAATTGTCGGCCACCTCAATAAAGGCAAGGGGAGACTACTGATCGTATTTAGATTTTGGAGGGGGTGGGCAGCTACGGCTGTTACCCACCTGTTATTTTGCCTTTCTAGGGAAGAAAATCTGCTGACCAAATGCAATTCTTAAATGATAAATTGCCCCGTTAAATGTCGATACCTTCTTTTCAAAGGTTGGGTTTTGGTAAAAGAGGTTGATGCGTATAAAGTTTCTGAGTTCACTACTCTTAGATTTGATGGAGTAAATAGGCTTATTTTTTGGTTCCCATTTATAATCAACTCCGATACCGTATGTCAAATCATTAGTTGATGTAATATTCTCCATATTTTCAAATCTATCAGTTCCAGGTGGAACTATTCCAAAACCACGGAATCCACCTTTTAAAGAGATATTCACTCGTTCGGTTCGTAAAACATTTACTCCAAGTAAAACCTCACCCATCCCCAGTCCAGTATTAGTGTCTTTTTTCCACAATGTATCAGCCTCAAATTCTTTTTGAACTTTTTGACCGATTCCATACCCAAAGCCAAGTGAAAATGTTAGGAATTTGTATTTTCCTTCCAGGGCTCCATTAATAGGAATTGAAAATGAAAAATGGTTGTTTAGACCTTCAGTTGGTATATACACTCCAGTGCTTAACATTGAAGCAAAACCAATATCACTTGTTGTATAGTTTAGTCCTTTAATTTCATCGGTAAAGCCGGTGTATATTGAGTTTGGATAATTCCTCCTGAATAACTCAACTTGACTGAATAGGGCTTCAAAAATACTATTCTGATTGATGTCTTGAAGTGCAAGTTGATAGGTTAAGTATATTTCTAAGATATGTTTTTGCTCATCATTAAATTGGTTTATCTCAGATGTAATCACACCTTCCTTAGCAATTAATATCTTGGAAAAATCTTCATAAAGGTTGTCGTCATAGAAATAGGTAATTACGCCTTCATTTTTTGGGTGTCTATAGCCCCATTTATTAATTTCTGGATATTGAATTAGTTGATCCAATATGATTTGGTAATTACCAGCCACCAAATTTCCAATCTCAAATTCCGGATTGCTAAAAATGAGATATTCTTCATTATTAATGTTCGCTGTATTTACTTCAAGGAGTTGTAAAAACCGTGCAACTGAATCTGCTAGCAAAGCTTTGGAAGTCTCTAATCTATATCCCCTAATTATTGATTTTATGAAGTTTACTTTTACATCATCATTTTCGATTGAAAGACTAACATTGTCACCGTTAATTATTTTTTTGTTGTAATCTATTTGTGAGTAGCAAATAGTGATGTAAAAAATCCAAATAACTGTTAGTACTGTTCTTATTCTCATCTAAATTTAATTCGAAACGTACGTTTCTGTAGCAAAAATAGTGGGTAACGCCCAAATATGGCGCTGTGGCCTCCGAGCTTTATTAATACTGATAAAAGTAGCTTATCTGCCGGTGCATTCAAAGTATCAAGTACGCACTGCGCCAACACAATTTAAAAATCTCCCACGAGCAGAAGATTGTAGAAAAGCTCAGAGTTTCTTGGCGGCAGATAAGCGGGATGTTTTGCAGGCTCTTTACAAAACGCAGTGAAGCACATGACACATACATGATGTTAGTGCCAGTTGCATTGAATAATTGCTTCTATTATTACTAGTTATTGTTTGATTCAATAGAGGTTATCTTGCCTTCATCAATCAGCAATTTCATTTTATCAATTGTCATTTCCTCCAACAACACAATCTTTTTAATATCGGTAGAACTGAATCCCATTGCTTTAAGATTTTTAATCTGAAGGTTTACTCGTTTTTGCTGCTTTATCTTGATTTCCTCTTTAGCTAGTTTATTCGGGAAATAGTACATAAATACCTCCTTCAGATGTCCAACCACACCAGACAGTCCAGTGAAATCTGTGAACCCTGGAGAAGAAAATCTAATTGAAGTAACTGACAAGCCTGAGTCAACCTTACTCGTTGACGTAATAAATGATTGATTTCCATCTTGGAAGATTCCTTCTTCGTGATAAAAACTGCTTATCAATGATTTGGTTGCTAAGAAATGAAATAACGGAGTATGTTGTTGTTTGGCGTAATAGGTCTTGTTCTTCTTTTTGTTCTTTACCAATTCACAACCTTCAAAATAAAATAAATATAAACTGTAGAGGCTTTCAAATGATCTAAAAAAGGTAGCGAATTCATTGGCTGACCAGGTTTTGTCAATATTGACTCTTATACTTGCCTGCTTCCCAACCTGCTTTTTAATTGTTTTTACCATGCATTAATCATTTAGATTTATAAGGTGCAACGAGGTGAAATCTAGAATATAGAATACTTAGTCCAAGCATAGCAAAAATTCCCGCAAGGTGTTTCATTTCTACTTTCGTTATTCTTCTCTCTTATTGAAATTGTAGCTAACAACCGACCAACAACCCCCTTGGCTGCCCTCCGCCTTCTACCAAATCTAGCAGTTTTTCTATCCTGAACAAACCATTATCGGCTATAGGGATGTATGTTCATCTGGAAGGTGCGTAACTCGTCATCTGCGTCTCACTGGTTGGAGACCACTCCGAGAAGGGCACGAAATGGATACTTAACCATTATTGCTAAAAAGATTCCGGTCTTCTTCGTACCTCAGAAACCGGAATGACGTTCTCTTCCCGTTACGTCATTCCGGTTTTGGACTAGCGCAGCGAGGGACAAATACCGGAATCTTCTGGTTAATTGGAGCCCTGATTTTAGTCAACGAAGGTTCTAAGCCTATTTTATTTTTGATTCTCCCTCTGTATGGTTCTTTATATTTGTGACTGACTCAGTAAACGCTCCTCCTACCCGTCAGAGCCGGAGCGAAGCAGACTACTCGCCGATGCATACAACAAAGGGGTAAAAAGGGTACTGGAGGCGGTGACGAACCATGAGTTGGAACCCCGGCCCTACTCTATTTTAGAAATGATTGACCAAAACTGGTTATAATTAAGCTGGAATGATGGATGAAAATAGCTGTTTACAGGCCATAGCGCAAGGTAGCGAGGAAGCTTTGGAGCAGCTGTACCATCAGTATGCCGACCGGGTGTACAATACCCTCATCAGCTACACCAAAAATGCCGAAGACGCTGAAGAACTCCTGCAAGACGTCTTTGTAACCATTTACAACACCGCCTCAGGCTTCCAGTACCAGTCATCTGTCAGCACCTGGATCTATCGCATCGCTGTGAATAAATCCCTGGATTTTCTCCGAAAAAAGAATAGTCAAAAGCGTTCAGGCATCTTCACTTCACTGTATGTGAAAGACTCTGCGGAGCTCAAACATGAATCTGCCGATTTTGTACACCCCGGAGTGCAGCTGGAAAACCAGGAAGACGCCCGCCTGCTTTTTCGGGCCATCGATACCCTTTCGGACAACCAAAAGACGGCTTACCTCCTCACGCAGGTGGAAGGGCTCCCGCAAAAGGAAGCAGCAGAAATCATGAACCAAAGCCCAAAGGCCGTGGAGTCTCTGGTGCAGCGGGCCAAGGCGAATTTGAAACAGGAATTAGAAAAATATTTCCCCGAACGAGGGAAATCAAAAAATAGTACGTCGAAATGAACATGGAACGAAAAAATCGCATCGAGGAGGTGATGGCTAGCCTGGAGGGCATTCAAAAAGCGAAGGCGCCCCGCGATGGCTTTGCCAAAATCCAGCAAAAGCTGGCCGATCAGCGTCGGGAACAACCCACCCTCAGCAAGCCTGATTATGGCTGGATGAAAGTGGCTGCGGTGATCGCTTTGGTAGTCTGCTCAAACGCTTGGGCCGTTTCCAACTATTGGGGAGCTGACCGGGCCACTTCCGCGGATGCCAGCGCCTACCCACAGCTAGTAACTGATTTTAACCTGTACGAAAATGAATAGCAAAATCTATAAAATCGGATTCTTCATCCTTTTGATCATCAACATAGGACTGGTGGTCCTCTTTGTATTGGGCCCAAAGCCCCCACGCCCCGAAAGCGGGATTAAGAACGAAATCAGCCGCGAGCTGGGTTTCACTGACGAGCAGCAAGCAGCCTTTGAGCAAATGGCCATGAACCATCGGGAAGCCATCCGCAAGCTGGATCAGCAGGAGCGACAACTGTTGGGGTCTTTTTTCAATCAACTGTCACAGCCACAGCCCAATGAACCCAATGAAGAACTTCTCCAGGAAATCATGCAGCTGGAAAAAGACAAGATCATGATCACCTACAACCACTTTGAAGAATTGAAAGATCTATGCAGCGAGGAGCAGCGAATCAGGTTTGACAGGGTGATTCAGCGAATCCTTCCTGCTCTGACCAATTCATCTGAGCGGCCCATGAAGCCCCAGAGGCCGCCACTCTGATCCTTGTCTTGCAAAGACCCACCTGATCGCCGATATCAAAACACTAAAATCCAGTACTTAGGCGCTCTCCTCGAATCGCCTTTTTTTGTAGCATGTGCGTGCCCCGAGGGAATTGGCTCGAAGCTTCGTCTAAACTCCAAACACAGAAAAACTGACACTAAATTTTTCAATGATGAAGAAAATACTTCTGCCCATAATCCTTCTTATCTCTTTCATGGCATGCGAACAAGAGCGTATTGGAACTTCAGAAGATGATAACGAAGACATCATCTTTGATGACACTGATTTTGAAGCTACAGACTGGACCACCGATACCCACAGCAACGATGTGGATCCAAATTTTGAAGAGGTTTTTGATGACAATGCCGTCAAACGACTTGACCTGGTGATTACCGCTGATCGTTGGGAGACCATGCTGGACGACATGACCAGCCTGTATGGAACTTTTGGAGTGGGCAGGGGTGGAAATTCGTTTTCAGATGAAAATCCTGTTTTTGTCCCCGCAGAGGTGTTTTATGAAGGCACCCAATGGTACAAAGTAGGTGTTCGCTTCAAAGGCAACTCCAGTCTGGCATCTACCTGGAAGTCCGGCAATATGAAGTTGTCATTCAAACTTGACTTTGACGAGTTTGAAGATGACTATCCACAAATCAAGAATCAGCGATTTTATGGATTCAAGAAGCTAAGTCTCAAAAACAACTACAACGACAAGTCCATGCTGCGGGAGAAAGTGGCAGGTGATATTTTCAGAAACGCCGGACTGGTGGGTTCACATACTGCATTTTATACACTCTATGTAGACCATGGAGAGGGCCCGGTGTACTTCGGACTGTACACCCTGGTGGAAGAAGTAGATGATACGGTCATTGATACCCAATTTGCCAATAATGACGGCAACCTCTACCAGCCTGATGGTGATGGCGCCAGCTTTGCCTCAGGTACATTCAGTGAGTCCGTTTTTGGGAAGGAAACCAATGAAGATGCTGCCGACTGGTCGGATATACAGAACCTGTTTACAGCACTACATGCCGACAACAGAACGAGCAATGCAGCGGCATGGCGTACCAGCCTGGAGTCTGTTTTGGATACCGATGTATTCTTAAAGTACCTAGCGGTGAATACCGTCATACAAAACTGGGATACCTATGGAAGGATGACCCACAACTACTTTTTGTACAACAATCCTGAAACCAATCTGCTCACCTGGATTCCCTGGGATAACAATGAGGCCTTGCAAACCGGCAATATGGGTGGATCACTACCCCTTAATTTTTCAGGGCTGTCTTCCGCTCAGTGGCCGTTGATCGGATATCTGTATGCCGATGCCACCTACAAAGCACAGTATGACACCTATGTGGAAGAGGTCATCAATGGGGTATTTAACCCCAGCGACATGCAGGCTACCTATACCACCTACGCTACTTTGGTAGAACCATATGCTACTTCGGAAATTCGCGGGTATTCATTTCTGAACAGCAGTTCCGATTTTCAATCGGCCGTGAATACATTGAAAACACATGTAACGCAGCGATCGGCAGCCGTGGCAGCCTACCTGGACTGATGGCTAAAGGAGAGGTATTTTTCAATATAAATCCTTAACCCAAGTAGTCAATCCTGTAATTTGCCTTTTCGTCAGTATATTTCGACTTATTTCAATCTTTTACCTTCATCAAATCCATGCTTATTTCGTCCAAGATTTATCGATTCACCTTCTTACTCAGCCTCTTCTCCCTCCTGCTAACCATCGCCTGTGGCGGCGGTGATGGGGATGACGAACCGGAGCCAACCGCAGAAGGCATTTTGATCAACGAAATAGTGGCCTCCGGTGATGATTGGATTGAATTGTACAACGCGCTGGAAACCAGCAAAGACCTGAGTGGCTATACTATTTCGGATAGCGGCAATGAATATGAATTGCCTGCCGGCACCACCATTGCGGCCAGGGGATTTGTGGTGCTGCTCTGCAATGATCTCGGAACAGGCCTCAATACCAACTTCAAGCTTTCGTCAAGTGGAGAATCGGTGTCCCTGAAAAATGCCGAAGGGACTCTTATTGATCAAGTGGAATTCCCCAATCTGGACAATGGTCAGTCCTATGCCAGATTCCCGGATGGTGCGGATCTTTGGCAGATCACCGGTGTTACCACTCAAGGAGAATCCAACGGGTCGGATGGAGCTCCGGCCATCAATTCCATCTCCAGATCTCCACTCGTGCCAGCATTGAATGAAAATGTGGTCGTCACTGCCGAGTTGATTTCAACCACTGGTGTGGCTTCAGTAAAGTTGTTTCATCGCTTCAATGGCAGTGCCTTCTCGGAGGTGGCCATGACGCTTCAAAGCGGAACCTCTTACACTGGCACAATCCCGGGAATGGCCACAGAAGGGACTGTGGAGTATTACGTGGAAGCAGTAGGAACTAACGGATCATCTTCATTCAAGCCTGCCTCTGCGCCGGATAATACTGACGATTATTTACTCAATACAGATCCCCTGCCCCAGTTGGTCATCAATGAATTTATGGCCAGCAATACCTCCTGTTGTCCGGATACCGATAGTGGAGAGGATGAGTTTGACGACTGGATAGAAATCCACAACCTGGGCGCTACTGCAGTGAATCTTGCAGACATGTATTTCTCAGACGATAAAGACAATCCTTTCGGCGATAAAATCAGTGATGATGACGCTGCTGCCACTACCATTCCTGCGGGTGGTTATCTGGTGTTTTGGGCAGACGGATCCACCAGCCAGGGACCCACTCACCTCAATTTTAGCTTGAGCGCAGATGGCGAAGATGTCGGGTTGTTTTACATCGATGGACGTACCATTGACGCCTACACCTTTGGCGCCCAAAGCGAGAATGTCTCATGGGGACGAATCACAGATGGTGGCGACACCTGGGGAGCGCAGGCTACCCCCACACCGGGCCAGGCCAATCAATGATGGCTGAACAGGGTTCATAACACCAGGGAAAGGCTGCTACCAGGGTATAAAATAAGTGATTTTTTAGGATCATGTAATATTTGTGTGGCGTACATTAAATGGTAATATTTTGCAAACCGAATTAATCCTCTTGTAATTCAGAAAAGTAGTAACGCAAAGGAGGGCGGGGCATCCAAGGCAAGTGTGAATCATTTTGACTCCAAAAAATTCCCAAAAAAAGCTCAAACCAGATGAGTCGAAATGATTTTTTGCGTTGGTGCCTTTTCTTTTGCTTCGTTTTCTTTGGGCAAGCAATAGAAAATGAAGGTAAGTAGCCAGTCAATTGGATTGAGGTAAATAAGGTATCAGATCACTATCTCACAATCCATCTTTAATGCAATCTCCCCACAGGAATTCCGCATGATCCATTTTTCAGACCGATTTTGCGAGGGACGTAACTAAGGATTACGTCTAAATAATCAAACAAATAAGGAAATGAAAGATACAAATTAAAACAATCGCACTTGGAGCAATGGCCTTCTTGATCGTGTCATGTGCTTCACAGAAAAATCAGACCAGTAGCAATGACCAAAGACCTTCGGGTCAGCAGGCTGGTCGTCAGCAGGGACCGCCAAGTTTCTCTCAGCTCATCGCTGAAATGGACGCCAACGAGGATGGTAAACTGGCCAAAAGCGAGGTGAAAGGGCCCCTGGCCAATGATTTCTCAAAAATTGACACCAACAGTGACGGGTTTCTTTCAGAAAGTGAATTGAAAAATGCCCATGCGCCACAGAGAGGCGGCCCAAGAAACTAAGCAACCCGTATTTCATCACACTCCCATCCCCGACTTGTCGGGGATTTTTTTTGTTTTCCCTGCACTCAGTTGAATACCAGCTGCTGGGTGGCAAAATCGGTCAATCCTCTTTAAACACGCAATATCGCTTCCAGAAAACCCATATTTTCGCCTTTGTTTTTCACAATAAGCACCGGAATGTCCGACTCATGAAATACCAGTTTTTCCGCCATAGAGCCGATCAAAATAGAAGAAGCAGTGGTTCTTCCCCGGGAGCCTATGGCGATGATATCCGCCCCAAACTCAATAGCTCGCGCATGTACCAGCTTCTCATTTTCATCCAGCTTTGAAGAAAGGAAGGAACACTCCAGGTCACCCGAAAACTGATGATCTTTCTGAAATTTGGCACATTCATTCCTGGCATGACCTCTGATGATCTCATCAAATTCCTCATACGTTTTTCCGATCTTATAATATCCTGTAGGCACGTTGTAGATATGCACCAAAGCCATGTCTTTCGGTGATTTTTTTGTCAGCACTTCTGCCTGATGCACCGCAAGTGCAGAATGCCTTGAAAAGTCGACAGGGATCAATACTTTTTTGATTTCAGGTCTAAAGTTTTCGGGTACGAGTAAAAGCGAACATGGGCACTTTCTGGCGATGTGACTGGAAACCAGGCCGGAACCTTTCAGACTCTTCTTCCTTCCCATCACGATCAAGTCCACAGACTTTACTTTGGCCAATTTCAAAATCTTATCAATAGGAGCCCCATCCTTAACGATGCATTCTGTTTTAACTTCAGACCCCTGAAAATACTGGCCAACCTTTTGCTCTATTTCTGCCTGAATACTTTCATCAAGCGGGGCCATCAAAGTAGGATACTTTTGGATAAGTTCCTCCGGAAATTCAAGGGTTTTGGCCACATGCAAAAAGAAAATTCGCTCAATAGGGAGGATTTTGCTGATCATGGCCGCATACCGGATCACATGTTCATCCATTTCTGTAAGATCGAGGGTAACGAGTGCTACCTGGTAAGAATGATGTTTGAAAGCTTCCATAGTGTTAAGAGATTCGTTGTACAACCATTATTTTAATATCAGCAAAGGTATGGGGCTGTGAAAGGTCATTTTTTCTGTTAAGCTCTCGTTAAAAAGTCGCTCGATGAAAGAATAACTCTTTGGGAGTATGGTGATCAGATCGACCTTATGGGCCAGACTGTATTCCACCAGGCCTTCTTCCACACTGTGGTGGTAGGTAAAATGAAAGTCTGATTTCACTTCTTCCAGCTGTTTGAGAATGACCTCTCGATTATCAAGTTCCTGCCTGATCATATTTTTCGCATCACGATTCAATGTAATCACATCCACAGTCAGCTCCATTTCCTTAGCCAAACTAATCAAAAACTGAATTTCCCGATTCACTGTGGAAGTACTGTAGTCACTGGCCAGGCCTACTTTTTTCAGGCGCTTGAGTGACGTTTTATCTGGAATGACAAATACGGGCACGTCTACTCTTTTGATAATCTTTGCTGTTTTTGTTCCCCAGATTTCATCAAAACCCTTAGCTCCTTTGGTGGCCATGACCAGTAGATCAATCGCTTCGTTCTGAGCAGTCCCCACAATGTTATCCAACGAAAGGCCCCGCTCTTTTCTGAATTCATGAGGCACCCTGTTCAACCCCGGGTGCTCTTTAAGGAGTTTTGCGAACTTTCTGTCAATGCTTTTTTCAAGTTTATCGGGGTGATCTTCATAGTCTTCCTCAGCGATGAGGCGATGATACACGTGCAGTATGAGCAATCGACCACCCATCCGGTCCGCCAGGTAAATCGCCTGTTCCAAGGCATTTCCTGCTCTTTCTGAAAAATCTGTAGGTACTAGAATGTTTTTTAGTGTTTTCATGATTGAAGCCGTTAAGTGAATAATCTGAAAATCCAATGATAAAGGCAAACCCTCTGATTAATCATGACATTACCCGTTGTACATCTATGAGATAAATCAGGTGACTGATCACAGTCAGACCAGTCTCGGAAACAGGGTGAAGGCTTAACAAAGAGATCAATAAATTTTTAAAAGGAGCAGGATTCATTGGAAGATAACATTGGAAGCCCCATCTCCTCCCCAAAAATTATCTTTAATTTGGGAGAACGGACCCAACGCCTATGATACCATCAGAATTTGAGCGATACGAGCAAATGGAAAAGGAACAGCTACCAGTCCCTAAGCATAAACTTCACAAATGGACCCATTTTGCCGGGTTGTACGCCGCAGAACATGTCGCTGCCACAGAGTTTGTCATTGGTGCCACTTTCATCAGTTATGATCACCCAAAAGTGGCGACTCACTTAGCAAAATTCTAAAAATCGCTCATCTCCAAAATCAGACAAAGGCAGCTCAAAAAAAAATGCCGGGCCAAAGCCCGGCATTCCACTAACACCATGAAAAGTAATATGAAGAAGTAATGAATGTTAAGGATTCTGCTTGATCAAAGGATTGTTAGCTATTTCATTGGATGGAATGAAGTAGATGTTTCGCGGATCATCCCATGGAATCACCTGAGTAGTCTGCCCTTCATCCAGATGCATCCCCGGATAGCTTCGATCAATGTTCATCTTATTTCTGACCAGATCAGTCAACCTAAAACCCTCCCAGGCCAGCTCTAGTCTCCGCTCGTGCAAGACCACCTCCAAAGCAGATGCAAATCCCTTCAGGTCTGTGGTGGTATAGAGCGCTGTACCTGTCAGCCCGGCACGCTCTCTGATCACATTTACATCCGCTATGGCTTGAGCAGCATTATTCAGATGAGCATAAGCTTCTGCCCTGTTCAGGTACACCTCGCCCAGTCTAATCAGCTGTGGGGAGTTGAGGGTAACCACACCGTCCTGGTAAGAAAACTTGGTGATGAAGTATTTGGGAAATCCATTGCGTTCCTTCACCGTCACTCCATCCGGCTCAAGGTCCGGCACAATAAAGTCATTACGAATGTCATCCGGATATTGCAAAAGGAAATCTCTCAGCGGCTCAGAGGCGTATACCTCGCCCCAACCCTGCCCCTGATCCGTAAGATACATGGAGCCAATAGAAGCCGAAGCATGATCATCCTGCAGCAGGTGTGCCACCAGGAAGATGGCCTCCTCAGATTCCGACCCATTCCAGAATGAATTGAGATAATCAGCTCTGGAAACCAGTGAAAAATCATCACCATCGATCACTTTATCGGCATAGTCGATGGCATCCTGCCACTGCTCCATGTGCAGATACACTCTGCTAAGCAAGGCCTGAGCAGCGCCTTCCGACGCATAGGCTGATCCACGACCGCCAGACATTAACTCTTCAGCTTTCAGCAAGTCTGCCTCCACCTGGGCGTAGCACTGGCCCACGGTAGATCGGGCTTCGGTTGGCTCATCAGCAAGAGAGGTCTTAAGGATGATCCCCGGGTTATCCACCCCATGACTGTAAGGCAGTGCAAACAGCTTCAACAGACTCAGGTGCAACAAGCCTCTGAGAAAGTAATTCTCTCCGAGCAATTGTCGGAAATTGTCAGACGAAGACTCATCTACGGCACCAATAATCTGATTGCAGCCATTGATGGCCCGGTAGGAGGAAAACCACACATAGCTGGTGTTTTCCATCGTAGCGATGTGCTCTCTGGTGAAAGCATAAAAGAGTGGATCTGTAGTAGACCCGCTGATCATCACATTATCACTAGGAAACTCCGACAGCTGGTGGTCATTGCGCACCCAGTAGTTAGCCGTATATTCCTTGTTGTCATATACAATCAATTTTTTGAGCATGGCATAGTTGCCATTGGTGGCGGCCACGAGACCTTCATAGTTGCTAGCCAGCGACTCGTTTACAATACCATCGCTGGGAAGCTGATCCAGCTCACAGGCGGTCAATATCGAAAGGGAGATGAGCAATATATAAAATCGTTTCATGTCTGTTCTTTTTAAAATCTTGCGGTCAATTTCATCAAATACTGCTTGCTGATAGGGTATTTGAAATCCTGAAAACCAGGAAGTTCAAATGCGGCCACAGAAACCCTCGCTTCAGGATCCAATCCTGAGAATTTGGTCCAGGTATAGAGGTTATCACCACTCAGACCCAGGTTAAGGCTCTGCAACTTCAGCGCATTGCACACGGACTGTGGGAAGCTGTAAGTCAGCGACACGTTTCTCAACCTAATGTAGCTGCCGTCTTCCAGGTATCTGGACGAAGGTGCATTAGAGAGTTTATTTCCCCCACGCTTAGGCAATGGATGGGTAGCATCGTCTCCGGGCTTTTCCCATCGGCTCCAGCCATCCTGCAGCTCCATCATGTTGTATTCGGTATAGGCTCCGTCATTGTCAAAAAGCTGTCGGGCACTGTGATACACCTTATTTCCATACTGGTAGCTGAGTAACACACTCAACGAAAATCCTTTGTAGCTCACGGAGTTGGTCCACCCGCCATACAGTTTGGGCAGTACGCTTCCCACTCGCTGAAACTCCGCTTCGTTATAGTTGGACGTAGCCTCTCTGGACACTACATTCCCACTGGCGTCACGGTTGACTTTTTCCCAAAGGGGATCACCATTGGCCGGATCCACACCCAACCATTTCGGTAAATACCACTGTCTCAACTCCTCTCCCACTGCGGAGATCTGATTCACATCTGTACCGAAAAGCAACTGATCAGTATCAGCAAACTTGAGGTTCTCGCTCTGGTTGAAGGCCACGTTGTATGAAGAGGTCCAGTTGATTCCATTGCCTTTAAAAATGTCAGCAGAAATAGCCGCTTCCACTCCTTGATTTCTGATCTCACCCACATTTCTTGCTTGTATCTCAAAACCGGTAGACAGTGGCAACTGCACGTCTAACAGGAGATCGGTTGTGGTGTTATTGTAGTAATCAAAGGTGGCGTTGATCCTGTTGAAGAAAGTAAGGTCCACACCGATGTTTCTCGAAACCAGTGTTTCCCACGTGATATTGTTATTGGCCAGCAAGGGAATAGTGGCCGCAGGAATGCCATTGTACTGGTCTGAAAGATCGTAGTATGACAGGTACGGGAACGAATTGGAACCCACATTATCATTACCTACCTCCCCATAGCTACCCCGCACCTTCAGGAAGGAGATCACATTGTTGTAGACAAAAAAGTCTTCAGAACTAACAATCCATGAAGCGGAAGCTCCGGGAAAATACCCCCATCTGCTTTCGGGTCCGAATTTGGAAGAAGCATCCGCTCTAAATACTCCTGTCACGAAGTATTTTCCTCCGTATGAGTAACTCATTTCAGATAAGTAGGAAAGTCTCGTTCCCGTCACGTTATTTCCATAGATACTCACAGGCTCGGATGCCGCCCCGATCACATTCAGACCAATAGGTATGTTTCGGGCGCTCGCCCCCAAGTTTTCGTAGTAATAATAATTACCCTCTGCACCGATAAAGCCACCTACAGTATGTTTACCAAAACTCTTCTCGCCTCTTAAAATCAAAGTGGAAATGGCATCCTTGGAAGCAGCTGTAGAGGTACTAATAGACCCTTTAGAGGCTTTCCCCTCGCGGGTTCTGGGATCATAGAAAGACTCATAACGCCCATGGGAAATCGAAACCCTGTTTCTGGACTCTATAGAAAGCCAGTCTGTAAGGTCTATGTTCAGAAAAGCATTACCCGAAAAATCAAGTCCTTTTGAATTGTTGTAGTTGTATTGTGCAGAGTGAAGCACATTTTTGCTATCACGTCCGTACCATTCCTCAGAGCTGGTGTTATCGATGTACTTGATCGATCCATCATCACTATAAGGGCTGTCCCAGGGCAGGTACAGGAAAGGATCGTATCTCCAGTCCCAAAAATCCTGATTACGCTCACTGCTAATCAGGGAAAGATTGGTTTTGAGGGACACATTCTCTTTCAGTTGGAAGTTGAGGTTGGTACGTAAACTCATGCGCTCATAACCAGTCTCCAGCAGCGTGCCATCCTCCTGATAGTAGTCACCGGACACCGCGTAGGTCATTTTATCGGTACCCCCACGAGCAGACAGGTAGTAATTTTGCAGTACCCCACGCTTAAATGATTCATCCAGCCAGTTGAAATCCCTATCTCTCAAGTCCTCGGGTCTCACCTTCAGGAAATTGACCCGTTCGTCTCCCCACATGATTTCCTGCAGGTCATAAAGATCAGAACCATTCATCATACTGAAATTGCCTGTGGTGATTTCTTTAACTCCCACAGACGTGGAAAACTCAATCACCGGATCTCCCTTTCCTTGTTTGGTAGTCACAATCAGCACCCCACCTGACGCCAGCGATCCGTAAAGTGAAGTAGCAGCGGCATCCTTCAATACTGTCACAGAAGCCACATCATTGGGCTGATAAGTACCCCCGATGATCCCATCTACCACCACGAGCGGAGCCCTGTCGGCAGTGAGCGAGTTTACACCTCTGATCCTGATCTCAGCAGGCTCCCCGGGTGAGCCACTGCTGGTGGTCACACTCACACCTGCCACCTTGCCCTGTAGCATGCTTTCAATATTCGAACTGGTGACATTCTTCAGGTCCTTCTCACCAATGGTAGTGGCAGAAGCTGTAAGCTCCCTTCTGGATTTCTCTGAATACCCCATCACGACCACTTCCGACAGTTCAGCGATATCTACCGTCATCGTCATATCTATCCTGGACTGATTATTCACAGGCACTCGCTGCGACTCGAAGCCCACAAACGAAAAGATCAGCACATCGTCCGGCGCTGCCTGAATGGTGTAATTACCATCCAGATCAGTAATAGATCCTGTAGTGCCTCCTTCAATTAACACCGTTGCTCCCGGAATGGCTTCACCATCCTCAGCAATCACTTTGCCTTTGATCACCGACTGTGCGCCTGCCAAAAACGAGACAAACAACAATGCCGAAATCACCAGACCTTTCTTTAGAGTAAATCGCTTAATCATTTGAGAATATTTTAGATACTTTCAATTCCTTATTTTTAACGTAAAAGCAAATTAATAAATAAATAATTAACTTTCAATTACTTTCATTAAGATTTATACATTTTGCCTTTTCTTTCTATTATTACAATGTTAATGAGTTCAATTCACACTAACTATCTCCTTATATGACCATCAAAAGTTCCTGGTTTTTCTATGCGCTCGTCACCACCATCTTCTGGGGAGTTTGGGGAGCCATCATTGAAATCCCCGAAAAAAACGGGTTCCCAGCTACCATGGGCTACATTGCCTGGGCCATCACCATGATCCCCTGCGCGTTCGTAGCCCTGCGTCTCATCAGATGGAAGCTGGACACCAGTCTCTCAGCCATCGTATTAGGTTCCATTGTAGGGCTAGCCGGAGCAGGTGGTCAGTTACTACTCTTTCAGGCATTGAGAGAAGGGCCCGCATACATCATCTTTCCCATTGTCTCCTTATATCCGGTACTCACCATCGTGCTGTCTATGGCCATTTTGAAAGAAAATGCCACGACTAAACAATATATAGGTATAGTCACAGCCCTGATCGCCATATTCCTGCTGTCCTACTCCGACGGAGAAACCACCAGCATGGTGGGATACGCATGGCTACTGCTCTCCACCTGTGTATTCGTACTTTGGGGGCTGCAGGCCTTTGTGATGAAGTTCTCCAATGAACGAATGAAAGCCGAAAGCATCTTTTTCTATATGATGACCGCTGCAGTGGCGCTAAGTCCTGTAGCCTTTGCCATGACTGACCCTGCCACACCGATCAATTATGGATTCTCTGGTGGTGGCATGGCTTTGTTGATTCATTTCCTCAACTCCATCGGCGCGCTCACACTGGTGTATGCCCTTCGTTATGGCAAAGCGATCATCGTGGTACCCATGACCGGGCTCTCCCCGGTGATTACCATTATCCTCTCACTACTGATTTATGCTGTTTGGCCACAAACCACCCTACTGGTCGGTATTGCCTTCGCTGTGGTTGCCATATATTTAATCTCAGAGTAACATTTCCTTATGATTTGATCATAATAAGAAAGATGCCTCTCAATAACAAAATGAATAATAGCTATAAACTTTTTTTATATTTCGTTTGCTTTCGTTTTTAAAAGTACATAACTTTCGAAACCTATTTAAATCATTTAATTTAATAGAAGGGAAACATTGAAGTGTATTAAACCTTAAAACTTAAAAACTAATGAAGACTCAATCCTTTAAAAAACTAATGCTCCTGGGCCTGACAGCAGGCTTAGCTGGTCTGTTCTCATGTGGTGAAGATGAAGCCAAGACTCCTTTGCCTGTGGCCGATTTCACCTTCACGCTTGAAGGCAAAACAGTAACCGTAGTAAATGCTTCTACTGACGCGGAAACACAAACATGGGATTTTGGTGATGGCGCAACATCTACCGACCTCAACCCTTCACATACGTACGAAGCTAATGGTAGCTATATCGTTAAGCTCACAGTAACCAACGAAACCGGTTCGGATGACAAAAGTGAGGTATTGGAAGTGATCAACATCCAAATTGATGGTGACCTTAGTGACTGGGACGATGTACCCGCACTGGCCACTTATGGTGATGGTGAGGCTGGATCTTTCCTGGAAGTGAAAGTAGAAAACCTTGAGGATGACAAGCTTTTCATCTATGTGAAAACCACCTCTGCGTCAAACGGATTCATTGATCTATTCATGAACTCTGATAACGATGATGCTACGGGTTTTGCTTCATGGATGTATCCTACTACTCCAGGATTCGACATTTTGGTAGAAGGTTATGCCATTTCTCAGAGTGCTGTTGAAGCGGAGTTGTTCTTTGGCAACTACGATGACGCTACTGCTGGTGAGGACAAGACTGCTTGGGCATGGACTGCTCTTACACCTAGCGCCAACTTCTTTAAGACCATAGAGTTACAGTCTGCAGGAGCTAACAAAGCTTACGAGTTTTCAGTGGATCTGTCAGAATTCCCTCCTGCAGCCGCAGCTTCAGGATCTGTGAAATTCTTCCTGATCGATGTGGATGCTCCTGATGGCGCCGGTTCTGACTGGGCATGGTTAGGAAACGCTCCAGCTGGCTATGGCGAAGAAACCTCTGCAGCCTTCACTTATACATTGAAATAATTTTTTCCAGTTTTCATATTTGAGGCTGTCTCAGGAGTAACCGAACATTCATCGGCTTTTGAGATAGCCTCTTTTTTATAATAGATCCTATGTCCCCGATTCAGAGAATAGTTACTTGTTCACTTCTATTCATTGCCCTCACAGGTTATAGCCAGACGGTCACCTATACTTCAGACGAAAGTGTGATTGCTAACCCGGAAAGAGGCTTCTATCATCATACCGAAGTACACACCGGACAGTATGAAAACCTGAACACCGAAACACTCAAAGGATACCGAACCAATGAGGGCATCACGCAAATCCTGCGGGTGTTCTACCTGGAGAACTTTCGGGAAAGTCCTATTTCAGGTGACTACCTGAATAATATGCGTCGGGATTTCGCTATCGCCAGATCAGCGGGAATCAAGGTAATTGTCAGATTTGCCTATTCGCAGGGAACCACGGCGCCCTACAACGACGCGCGACCCGAGTTTGTCCAAACGCATATCGATCAGCTCAAACCCGTACTTCGCGAAAACGCAGATGTGATTGCCGTAATGCAGGCAGGATTTATCGGCACATGGGGAGAGTGGTATTACACTGACCATTTCGCAAACTCTCCCGGTCAAATCAGCACCGAAGACTGGGAAAACCGACGACAGGTGGTCTACAGCTTACTGGACGCCCTACCAGATGACCGAATGGTCCAATTGAGAACTCCGGGATACAAATTCACGATTTTTGACAGCCAGGAACCACTCAACGAAACCACTGCTTTTTCCGGCAGCTATGCCAGCAGGGTGGGTCATCACAATGACTGCTTTGTCGCTTCATCCAGTGACTTTGGCACATACGTGAACCCTGGAATAGAAAAGCCTTACCTGCGGGAAGAAACCCGCTTCACGCCTATGGGCGGGGAAACATGCGCCCTGGCCTCCCCTTACTCAGATTGCGAAAACAGTCTTTCGGACCTGGAGCAGTTTCATTGGTCCTATTTGAACATTGACTATAACCGTCAGGTATTAAGCGAATGGGACAACCAAGGCTGCTTTGACGAAGTAGAACTCCGCCTGGGTTATCGCTTCAAAATGATCGCCGGCACTTTCACAACCGCCACCAAACCAAGTGGCAAATTTGCTTTTTCACTGACCCTGCAAAACGATGGCTTCAGCAATCCCTATAATCCCCGGTTGATTGAAGTGATCTTAAAGAACACTACCACAGATGCAGAGTACCTCATACAGCCGGATGAAAACATTAAACTCTGGCCACTTAATGAAGCCTTTAACCTCACCTTTGAGGCGGGCATTCCGGCGGATATGACCGATGGTGATTACCAACTCTATCTCAACCTACCGGATCCTTATCCCTCACTTTACAAAAACCCGGCCTACGCCATCCGTTTGGCCAATGAAAGCACCTGGGACAGCGAAACCGGGTACAACAACCTGCTAAGCACTGTTTCCATTTCAGCCAGCAACAGCTCCGAAGATTATACAGGTTCGGACTACTTTACCCCCAGACTTACCCAAAGCACCATCGAGGTGGAAGGCGCTGACCAAATATTTGGTGCTGCCAGCAACAATGCCACTCTGACCTATTGGGGCCGACAGAGCAACGACCTGATGCGCGTAATAGAAAGATCCACAGATACTGGATCTTTCGAAACCATTGCTTCCATCAGTGCAGCACAGGATTACTTTCTGGACCTGAATGTTGCCCCGGGAACCAATTACACGTATCGCTACTATCTGAGCAGCGCCACAGGCAGCACGTCACCTTCGGCTGAAATCACCCTGACCTTGAGTGAGGAGAGCTACCCCACCATTGTGATTGACGGTGAATCATCAGACTGGAACACCATTACTCCAGTGAGCAGCACCGTATCTGATGCTGAAGCCAAAGTCCTAAGGGTCTTTTTTGGGGCACAGAGTGCCTTTGTACTTCTGGAAGGTGAAGCAAATAACTACAGCATCTACCTGGATACTGACAATGATCTTTCTACCGGATTTCAGGATAACACGGGCCCACTTTCGGGAATGGATTATCAGCTGACAGAGAATGGACTTTCGGAGTATTCTTCCAATCAATGGACGACCACCAATGCCAGCATCAACAAAGCAACCGGTGATAAAACCACCGAGCTGTCCATACCACTCGATGCACTGGAAAACCTGGGGGATAACCGAAACCTGCGGATCTATGCATCCCTCAACAATGGCACTGCGCTTTTATCAAACACCGAAGGTCAACCGACCAACCTTTACAGAGCATTACCACCGGCCATTCCCGGCGATTTTTCAGTGAGAAACTCTACGGAACTCCCCGAAACACGACTGGTGGTTTCATGGAGCGCCTGTGCCAACTGCCTCGGATATACACTGGAGCGATCTCAGGATGGTGAAACATTTGACCTCATCGGGACCTACGATACTTCTGTGAGCCTCATCAGAGATGACAACCTCACCAACATGGTGACTTACTACTATCGAATAGCGTCCTACAATGAACTTGGAACATCCGCATACTCTGAAACAGTGAACGCTACTACTGGCGTTATCCAGCTGAGCACTCAGCCGGAGCTTCCAGTCCTCTTTCCCAACCCCGCGCAAGACAGGCTTTTCATCAGTACTCTGTACGATCAATTTGCCATTTATTCGCTGGATGGAGCACTGATCTCTAAAGGTGACTACCAGAAAAGCATAGACTTGCGCATGCTGCGGGCCGGAATGTACGTATTGCACATTCAAACCGAAGAGGGAAGCAAGCAACTAAAGTTTGTGAGGAAATAAGATTAGGCAATAATCACCTTTACCCCGGCATCTTCCAGCCGCTTCCGGTCATCATCAGAGAGCTTATCGTCTGTCACCACAATGTCAATCTTATCGATCGGGCATATGAAGGCGAAGCTCTTCTTTTTGAACTTACTGGAATCAGCCAGGAGGATCACTTCATTAGCGATCTCAATCATGAGTTCATTGATGTGAGCCTCCTCTATGTTGGGTGTGTAAAGTCCTGTTTTGGTATCAAATCCATCTACACCCAGGAATGCCTTGTCCACATAAAAGTTTTTGAGGCTCCGCTCTGCCAGTGGCCCTACCAGCGATTGGGAGTTTTTTCGTAGGTACCCTCCTGGAATGGTCAGATTCACCCCGGGGTGGCTAATCAAAAGCGTAGCAATATTCAAAGCATTAGTGATCACTGTCAGGTCCTCTATCTCTGTAAGGTTCTTCACCATCTCCGCAGTGGTGGTACCAGAGTCGATCAAGACAATCTCCGAGTTCTTAATCAGCTTTGCCGCAGCCCTTCCGATCCGTACTTTCTCCTGATAGTTGATCTTATCTTTCTCTGAGAGGTTGTAATCTACCCCTACCCGTCCCTCAATTTTCATCGCTCCACCTCGCGCTCTGATCAGCAGGCTTTTCTGCTCCAGTTGATCCAGATCGTTCCGGATAGTAACTTCACTCACTCCAAATTTGGCACTCAACTCATCTACATAGACCTGCCCCTCACTATTGATGGCATTTAAGATCTCATTTCTGCGAGACACGGTTGAATTTCTGGTATTGATAGGCATTTTGATATGGGTTTAAAGCAAGATAGAAAATATTCGCATGCTAAAGCAAGCTTCAATAACAAATGAAACTTTTCAAAAGATTAAAAACATATTAAATAAGTATTTGAAAGTTTAAGTTTTATTTTTATTTTTGATTTCAGGTATTATAAAAGCTTACATAAGAATTTCATCCCATAGAATATATGCAATATTTAGGACTAGAAATAGAGAATCTGAAGTCACTGGGCGCCATCGACACGGCCAGGGAAATCAGTCAACAGCCAGAGATTTGGTTAAAAATTTGGGACTTAATAAAAAATCAGCAAAAAGCACTTAGCTCCTTCATTCAGGATCATCAATATGATAAAATCATCCTGACCGGAGCTGGTACCAGTGCATACATAGGCGAATCTTTGGAAGGCACTTTTTATCGAAACCTTCACCACAATGTAACGGCCATCCCTACCACTCATTTGGTTTCACATCCTTATGATTACTTATCTGGAAATGAAAGCATCCTCCTGATCTCTTTCGCAAGGTCGGGCAACAGTCCGGAGAGTAAGGCCGCTGTGAAACTTGCAGACAACATCAGTAAAACCTGCCACCATCTGATCATCACCTGCAACATGGAGGGGGACCTGGCCACTTATGAGTCCAAAAACAAGAAATACATTCTTTTACTGCCCAAAGAAACAAACGACAAGAGCCTGGCCATGACCAGTAGCTACACCAGCATGTTGCTTTCGGGCCTGCTCCTTTCCAGACTCAATGAGCTGGATGAGCTCAAGGCTCAAGTGCAGCTGGCGAGCGATTACGCCAAAGGTATCCTCACCGATCACCTCAACGAAATCAAAGAAATCGCAGACCTTCCATTCAAAAGAGCCGTTTTTCTGGGATCAGGACCTCTACTGGGCACGGCCACAGAATCTCAGCTGAAACTTCAGGAACTCACCGATGGCAGCATCATCTGTAAGCACGAATCGTTTCTCGGCTTTCGCCACGGACCAAAGGCCGTAGTGGATAATGAAACACTGATCGTATTCATCCTTTCCAACAGCACCTATGCCAGCAAGTATGAGCATGATTTAATGTTTGCCATGGACAAAGGCAAAAAAGCCCTCGCTATGGTGGCGATTGCGGAACGGATAGATTTCGACATTCCTGTGGACTACAAAATCAGTCACACACAGAATGGATTGCATCTGGAAGAAGATTTTATGACCTTGCCTGGTGTGGTACCGGGTCAGCTGCTCGGCTTCTTCAAATCGCTGAGCCTGGGACTGATGCCCGACCAACCCTCTACCAGTGGAGCCATCTCCCGTGTGGTGCAGGGTGTGAATATTTATGATTTACCTTAAAAACAGTCTCTGATGTACGATGTATTAGTGGTAGGTGAACTCAATGTGGACATTATCCTGAACCGGATCGATGGCTTCCCGGAGGTAGGCAAAGAGAAGCTTTCGAAAGACCTGCGGGTGGTATTGGGAAGCAGCTCGGCCATTTTCGCCAGCAATCTGGCTACCCTGGGCGCTCAGGTGGCCTTTGTGGGCAAAATAGGCAAGGATCAGTTTGGTCAGTTGGTAGAAACCTCCCTGAAACAAAAAGGAGTGGGGACACAATTTCTGGTTCATACAAATGACCACCAGACGGGCGCAACCGTGGTACTCAACTATGACATGGACCGTGCCATGGTCACCTACCCCGGCGCGATGGAGCACCTCACAGAAAAAGAAGTGCGCAACGACATCCTGACGGAAGCCAGGCACCTGCACGTGAGCTCCGTCTTTCTGCAGCCCAACCTGAAGAAGAACCTGGTACAGCTCATGGAGCGAGCCAAGTCATTTGGCCTCACCACCTCTCTGGATCCGCAGTGGGATCCGGCAGAGCAGTGGGACCTCAACCTGCAGGAGCTTTTGCCAGTGGTGGATGTCTTCCTGCCCAACCGATCGGAGCTGAAGCACCTCACCAAAACCAACTCGGTACACCATGGCATA
This sequence comes from Marinoscillum sp. 108, assembly GCF_902506655.1. Classification (NCBI taxonomy): domain Bacteria; kingdom Pseudomonadati; phylum Bacteroidota; class Cytophagia; order Cytophagales; family Reichenbachiellaceae; genus Marinoscillum; species Marinoscillum sp. 108. The sequence goes on from NZ_LR734808.1 coordinate 2,141,936, forward strand.
GACGCCATCAGGGACTTTGCCAATATCGTAGCTGTAAAAGACGGAGAGAATGGTGCCATCCTCTACCACGAAGGGGAAACCATCCGCAAGCCAGCTTACCTCAACAAAGAGGTGGCAGACTGCATTGGTGCCGGCGACAGCTTTGATGCCGGCTTCATCTCCCAGTACATACAAGGCAAAGACCTGCAAACCTGCCTGGACTTTGCCAACCTGGTGGGCGCCGTGAATACCACAGAAGCCGGAGGTACCGCCGCCTTTCAAGACCTTAACAAAGTAAAATCAATCGCCAAAGAGCGGTTTTCATTTTCCATTTGAACGACCTATGAAACTACAGGATCAACTAGCCCTGAATAAAAAAGAAGGCAAAGCCCTACTGGCTACCAATTTCTACAATTTTGAGACCTTGTCAGCCGTACTCACTGCGGCCAAAGAGACCAATTCGGCGCTCATTCTCCAGCTTTCGGAGAGCTCTCTCCACTATATGGGCCTGGAAGTGGCCGCTCAAATGGCCAAAAGTGCCATCTCACAGTATGGTGTGCAGGCGTGGCTCCATATGGACCATGGTGGAGATGTCAACCTGGTGAAAGCCTGTCTGGATGCTGGTTTTGATTCTGTGATGATCGATGCCAGTGAGAAGCCTTTTGCTGAAAATGTAAAAATCACTCAGGAAATCGTGCGCTATGCAGAGCAGTTTGGTGCCAATGTGGAAGCGGAGCTCGGCTACATCGCCAAGCTGGGACAGGGACAGGACATGATCTACACCCAACCAGATGAAGCCCGCCGATTCGTGGAAGAAACCGGCATCAATGCCCTGGCAGTAGCTGTGGGTTCGGCGCATGGATTCTACAAAGAAACGCCGAAACTCCAGCTGGATCTGATTGCAGAAATCAACGCAGCCACCTCAGCCGCTCTGGTACTCCATGGCAGCTCGGGAATCCCTCACGATCAGGTACAGGAATCCATCCGCAGAGGGATTACCAAAATCAACCTGGCCACAGAGATCAAAAACATTTTCATGAAGAAACTTCAGGAAGTCCTCGCCGATTCGGATGAGATTGACCTGAGAAAAGTCTTTCCAAAGGCGACACAGGCAGCTACGGACCTGGTAAGTGAAAAGCTCAAAGTCATCAATTTCAGCTGATATGGGCCGGGCAGCATGGATCATTTTCTGGACAATGATCTCGGGCCAGCTACTGGCGCAATCTCCCGATAGCCTGTTGCTCAAAGATTACCAGCCCAGATCTATTTTCAATATTCCGGAAAGCAAAGTTACCAGGGCCCGTTTCCCGGTGATCGATATGCACTCACACCCGTATGCACTCACGGCTGCTGATTTGCAGCGGTGGATCATCAGCATGGATAGTGCCGGAATCGAGCAAACCATGATCCTCACCTATGCCACTGGTGCTGAATTTGACAGCCTACAGGAGGTTTATGGGGCTTTTGGGGAGCGCTTTCAGCTGTGGTGCGGATTTGACTATACGGGCTACAATGAGCCGGGATGGACGGAAAAGGCCATCAAAGAACTGGAGCGATGCCACAACCTGGGAGCCATAGGCGTAGGCGAACTGGGAGATAAAGGCCTGGGCCTCACCTATTCGCATCCCACGCCTGCCTACGGAATGCACATCAACGATCCCAGAATGCAACCGCTCCTAAAACGATGCGGCGAACTGGGCATGCCGGTGAATATCCACGTGGCTGAGCCCGCCTGGATGTATGAACCCATGGACGCCACCAACGACGGCCTCATGAACGGCTTCAAATGGCGCATCGATCAGCAACAGGAAGGCATCCTGCTACACGAAGCACTAATTCAGACCTTAGCAGAAGCCCTCAGGGCCAATCCCGGAACGACTTTTATCGCCTGCCATTTTGCCAACTGCAGTGCAGACCTATCCGTACTGGGCAGCCTTCTGGATCGCTTCCCCAACCTGTATGCAGACATCTCGGCCCGCTATGGTGAAACCGCCACGATCCCACGAACTATGGCTTCCTTTTACACTCAATATCAGGACCGCCTCCTTTTTGGTACCGACATGGGCAGCGAACCTGAGATGTATGAAATTGCATTCAGAATCCTGGAAACGGAAGATGAGCATTTCTACCAGCCAGCATACTTCAACTACCACTGGCCGCTCTATGGCTTTGGCCTGTCTGATTCCATCCTCAAAAAGCTCTACTATGAAAACGCTCAAAAAATACTGGACTAAGACATTCCTCCTCCTAGCGATCAGTGGATCATGGTCTTGTGCCGAAAAGGAGACCATCATCAGTAGCGGTGACCTCACATTGCGGGTCAACCACCAACTACATACATCTTTACAATCCACCAAAACGGACGCCAAAGGCCTGATGGAGGGCTTTCAGCCAACTGAGTACCTGATCCTCTCTGAAGAAAACCTGACTGACTTTGACCTTTCGGCCTACGAAGAAACATCCATCACCACAACCCTTGGGGAAGGGGTCAGACATTCCTTTTCCGGTAAAAACACAGCCACGGGCATCACCAAACAGCTTGTACTGACCGTCTATGAAGCTTTCCCGAACTTCATCACCACACAAGTGCGCTATGTCAATGAATCAGATCAGCCACTTACCTACAAAAGCTGGATCAACAATGGCTACCACCTCATTTCGCAGGACGAACCTCCTTTCTGGGCTTTTCAGGGGAGCAGCTCCGGTGCACGGGCAGACTGGATCAAACCAGTAAATTCCGGTTTTTATCAGGACAACTACCTGGGCATGAACAGCTCAGACTATGGCGGGGGCATCCCCGTCACGGACATCTGGAACAGAAGCGCAGGCATCGCCATAGGTCATACGGCCACCGCACCCAAGCTGGTGTCGCTGCCCACCGAGATGAAAGTGAACGAACGATCGCTCCGGGTAGGTGTTCGCGAGGACTTTGACTACCCCAGCTACCTGGCGCCTGGAGATACGCTCCAGACACTCGAAACTTTCGTAATGCTGCACTCCGGGGATTATTACAACGGCCTGCAGCAATACTCCGAGGTGATGCAGGCCAAGGGCATCAGCCTTCCACCGGCAGAGCCAGCGGCCTTTGAGCCCATCTGGTGTGCCTGGGGGTATGAGCGGGATTTTACCCTCGCAGAAGTGCTGGGCACCTTACCGAAAGTGAAAGCCCTGGGGATCAAATGGGCCGTGCTGGATGATGGATTTCAGCAGGCAGAGGGAGACTGGCATACCAACCAACAGAAGTTTCCCGGTGGCGACGAACAAATGAAGGACCTGGTGAAAACCATTCACAGTCATGGACTGAAAGCCAAACTGTGGTGGGCGCCCCTGGCCGCCGACCCGGGCAGCAAGCTCCTGACCAACCACCCCGATATGCGACTCTACCTTGAAGACTGGGCACCCCAATACATCACCTGGTGGGATGCCTACTACCTCTCACCCACCCATGCCAAGACCATTGCCCACACGCAGGAAGTCGTCGACCTGTTTCTGAATGAATGGGACTTTGACGGACTGAAAATGGATGGCCAGCATATGAATGCCGTGGCCCCGGACCACAACCCGCTCAGCGGGCTGGAAGACCCGACATTGGCGCCCGAAAAACTCCCCGAGTTCTTCAGGATTATTTATGAGCAAGCCCGTGACATCAAACCCGATGCGGTAGTTGAAAACTGCCCTTGTGGTACCTGTATGTCATTTTTCAATATGCCACATATGAATCAGGCGGTATCCTCAGACCCTACCTCCTCCTGGCAGATTCGCCTGAAAGGCAAAACTTACAAGGCCCTGATTCCGCAAACGGCCTACTACGGCGATCATGTGGAGCTGAGCGATGGCGGCAATGACTTTGCCAGCTCATTTGGAGTGGGCGCCGTGCTGGGCACCAAATTCACCTGGCCTGCAGACAATCCTACTGCCTCGGCGAGCTATCTGCTCACCCCCGAAAAGGAGCGCGTGTGGGCTCAGTGGTTTGACCTTTACAACCAAAAAATGCTCTCCAAAGAAACTTACCTGGGCGGCTTGTATGACATAGGGTATGACCTGCCGGAAACACACGTGATCCAAAAGGGAGACACGCTCCACTATGCCTTCTATGCCGCAGCGTGGGACGGACCGGTGACCCTTCGCGGACTGACAGCAGACACTTACGTGATCAACGACTACTTCCACGAGGTTTCTTTAGGCACGGTCACCAAAGAAGCACCCGAATTGAAGCTGAAATTCAGCAATTTTATTTTAATTGAAGCTTATCCTAAATAATCCATGCAGATCATTTTCCCTAGACCTTTTGCTATCGCTATAGACGACCTGGGCTGGATCAACGGCCAGAATGACGGAGAAAGTGGCTATGGGCCCTACCGGCTGGGCATGAACAGAAACATCACCCTGAAGGACTATGAGGCGGTGGTGGACCTGGCACAAAAAGCAGGTGTTCGCCTGCAGGGGCTGTTCATCCTGAGTGAGATGGACCGGGAAAACTTTCTGGGCGCCTATCCTACCACCACCCACATGCGTGAAAAGTGGAACAATGACGCACTCATCTCCGACTTGCAGTTGGATATCATGGAATTTGTAAAAAAGGAAGCTGCCCACCTTGAGTTTGGACTGCATGGAGTGGGACATGAGTTTTGGCCGGAAGCCGGAAAACGCAGACGTGCCGAATGGTACAACACCGTGGATCATCACCCCTGGCCGGAGGAAGAGATTCGCACCCATGTGGAATGCTACATCCGCATCCTGAAGCAGTACGGACTCTCGCAGGACAATGGTCATTCCTTCCCTGAAAGCTTTGTGCCCTGTGCCTACAGCTACCACTGGGACCCGGAGGGGCCTTACAGCTCGGGAAGCATCCTGAGTGACTATGGTGTGCGCTATGCCAACACGGATTTCACACAAATACCCGAATGCAACCCACCTGCCGAACCCAATGGTGGTGGTTTTGACCACCGGGTGCATGTGATGAACCGCTACAACTACGGCAACCTTTGGTATGAAATGGGCAAGCTGCCTACCACGCCGCTGGAGGCGCAGCCCACCGACTACATAGAAACCCACTGGCCCAACCTGCTGGCAGCCGAAGGCCAGTCGCAAAAAGACATCACTCAGCGCTGGGCTGATTACTACCAGGCCGTGCAAGCCACCAGAGATCGATATTGCGCCAAAAACACCGCCCAGATGCATTCGCAATGGCTCTACAATACCTACACGAAGGTAACGGAGGCCAGCACCGGGGTGGTGCAGATCGATAACACCCGGATGCCGGACCATGTATACCGTGGTTACTTCCCGGCCAACATGGTGCTGAAGGTGCCCCTAAAACCCGGTGAGCATGTCTCGGCAGCCACCATCGATGGGACGCCCATCCCGGCGTATATCGAACATGAGGGCTACGGTCACCTCTACCTGCCACAGCTCCTGCAAAAGACCTATGAGCTGAGGTACGAAACAGGCACTGTGCCCCTCCAGCAGGTGATCTGGCATGAAGACACCTGCACGATCTTCGAGCTGACGGTGCGCGAGGCTCTGACCAAAATAGACCTGTGCCTGTACGGCACCCAGGAGCTCAAACTGCGAAGCTCCCGCGAGCCGAAGCAGGTGGAGAGCAACAACCCCGCCATCAGCATCCTGCGCTGGGAAATGCAAGGGGATATGCTGGTGATCAAAGCGAAGGCCCACGACATTCAGGGAGAAATCGGGGCGATTATGGTGGAGTATTGATAAACCCCTTATTCAGGCGAGTGCTGACCTTTCTGTTGATGACAACAACCAACAGAGGAGGAGTCAAATGAAATTAAACTTTTAAAAAAAAGACCATGACCAATTTATATAACAGAATTCTACCCACGATGCTGCTTTTTTTAAGTATCCTGGTGGGCTGTAAAGACAAGGATCCCTCACCGGCTTCAAACCCTGATACCAACATCTCAAACACGGTTCACTACACTCCGTCAATGGAGTCTTTTCCCAATCCCGAAAGAGGATTTTTGCATTTGACCGCAGCATTCTCCGAAGGGTCACCCCTTGCTCAAAGCTCGCTTCAAAGCCTTCGAAATGACAATATCAGCCTGGTTTGGCGGCTCTACTATTTCGAGAAATTCAAACAAATTGACCTCAGTCAGGCACAACTTGACCTGATACAAACCGACATGGATAACCTTAGATCGGCGGGGTTGAAATGCGTGCTGAGATTTGCTTACACCAACAACTCTGATGATGGCACGGATGCACCCATTGAGGTGGTGGAAAGGCATTTAGATCAACTGCAACCTTTATTTGAAGCCAATGCAGACGTAATCGCCTTTGTTAATGCTGGTTTCGTAGGGCTCTGGGGTGAATGGCATAGCTCCACCAACAACCTGACGGACCTGGCCAATCAAAAGCGCATAGTCACGAAACTACTGGAAGTAATTCCCTCGGAAATAAAAATACAGCTCAGAACCCCACGTCAAAAGCGTGACATATTTGGGGAGCAAACTGCCATGACCGATGAGGTAGGCTATTCGGATGCAGACATTGCACGTGTAGGTCATCACAATGATTGCTTCATGGCCAGCTATGATGACTATGGCACCTACGACAACCCCAACACAGATAAAAACTACATCAGCCAGGAGGCATTTTATGTGCCCACTGGTGGTGAAACCTGTCCTCCTTCCGGAGTGGATGCAGCTGACTGTGAGGAAGCCCGTGAGACCATGTCTTTACTCAAATGGAGCTATCTCAACCTGGATTGGTACAAACCCATTATTGACGGATGGAAAAGTGAAGGTTGTTTTGAAGAGTTTGAACAGGATATGGGCTACCGGCTGGCCCTGGACTCTACAACCATCGATACTGTGGTGTCAAAATCCACGCCACTGGATATCGCCATCTATTTGTATAACCATGGATGGGCACCCATATACAATCACAAGACGGTATCGCTGGTGCTGTCCCCTGCGTCCGGAGACCCGGTGCGCATGGTTTTGGATGTGGATATCCGCAAAGCTCGGCCAGGAGCGTCATTCAACATTGCAGAAACCATAGACCTGTCTGATGTACCTACAGGCACTTATGCGCTGCACCTTCACATAGCTGATCAGTTTGAGTCAATTGCCGAAAGACCTGAATATTCGGTGCGTCTGGCCAATGAAAATGTTTGGGACAGTCATACCGGATGGAATGACTTGTTTCAAACCATAGAGATCACTGAATAGCGTCTAAGATGTTAGGATATATTGAGTTGCTTCTTTAGTTCTGCAAACTTGTTCTTGATCATCATTCGGTCTTTGTATTCCGTAAAGTCTTCCAAGACAATTGTATGCTCGCCTAATTCAGTGGTTTGCAGAATGATCTGGTCAAGTTTGATCCCGATATTTGTTATAGTGTCGAGTCGGATGGTAGTTTGTTCGTTCTTACGAGTTTTAAAACTAAGTACTCTTCCTGTTGCTTCAATGAATTGACCACCCCAGGCCTTAGCCTTTCTTTTATATTCATAATACATACTGAAGGCGAATGCATAACCTGCCAGGTTGATGTACTCTACCTGACCATCAAAAACAGCCAATTTCAATATCAAATACATGGTCACAACGATGGCCGAAATCATGGCTCCAATCTTGAAGAATTGCATATAATTCTCAAATCTCCTACTCTCAATTCTAAATACAGATTGTTCGTTCATGCCCCTTAATATCCAACCTTCTTCCGTAAGCTGGACAGTTTAAAATCCTAAATGCACCTGATACCTAGCCTTTGCAGGTAGCGAATAATAGTGTTTGTTAGACGGATATTACATTTGATCGAGTCTCGGTCTTTCAGGATTCGAAAGGTTGGGATTCATCTTTAGAATATTCTTAGCTAATGCAAAGTCATCAATATAATTATAAATCTGCCTATTCGCTCGCAAAACCACAATTGAGTTGTGAGTTCGTATAAACTCTGAATTACTGACTTCAATAATTTGATTATCCCAACAGAGAAGATCAGGAAAATCCTTTTTGGGGAAGATACTCAATCCGAATCTTGGTGTTAAGGGGAAAAAATTTCATAAGCTGTTTCACTTACATCTCTGTATGTATATCCCACAACTGGATGATCCGATGCATAGAATTCATGTTGCGTTAAATTCTCCCAATAAACCCATATTCTGTCACAAAGCGATAATATTCTCTTTTTTGAACTCATCATTGAAGTTAGACCATACAATTGTAGAGTTTTAGGGTCAATACTTTCTTGGCTTAAACCTCTTTGCTTAATAAATTCACCTGATACTCCTTTTGCTTTGAGTTGACGTTCAAGTTCAATTCCAAAATGCTCGTATTTCTTCCTGCTTTCTGGAGTTCTATGCATTTGGATGGATATGTATTCAGCTAACAGTATTCTTTCTTCAGGTGTATGTCCTTCTAAGCTTCCATTATCTAATCGCTGCAACATCTTGTCAAGTAGTTCTGCTGCATCTCCTTCAAAATCCGCCAATGAGTTTTCAATTACTTGCTCTCCCACATAAGAGTCAATCGGTTCAAAATCGTAAAAGTATCGGTCATGAGCAATATTATCCACAGTGGTAGGGAATGATTTGTTCTCTTGCAAATCAAATGCGAATATCTTACCTGAAGAGTTGGTGAAATTCCTTAGATATAATTTTGGTACGAAGTGTTGTTTCTTTTTTTTCTGTCCCATCCAACTTGCAAAATGACAAGCGTATTAGTCCTAGCGATTATTGCGTAGAGTTATTGTCTCTTTTGGTATGTCACCAGAATTCCAGGTAAATCTTCCATTTTTACTTGCATATCTGTGTCAGTCATACTTACAATTTCGGTTGAAGCAGATTGGCCTTTCACAGGCTCTATCATTTCGGCAAATTCTGGAGCATTATCAATGATATTTCGCGTGACTTCATCAAGAGCAGTTACTTTGGAGTCCTCAGCAATTGTAACTAAAAAATTATCATGGAATTCCCAACTACCAGATTCCCTTAAATGTAATTTAATTGGTATCTCCTGACCATTCGCAGACACTCTAAAAGTTACATCTCCCTCGGCGTTATATCTACCACCCCTTAGGTATTGCTCCGTTGTGGTAAATGTAGCTTGCATTTCCATGCCATCTTCGACCTTAAACATTGCTTTAGCTTTGGCCTCATCTATGAACACGGAAGACTCCCAAGTTCCTAAAATTTGTTCACTGTAGTTGTTCGTACTACATGAAATCAAAACTATAATTAAAAAGACTGGAATGTAGATTAGTTTTTTCATCACGTCTTATAGTTAGGCTGTAAGATTTTCGTTTAGGGTGTATTCCAGCCAACAACCCCTTGGCGGCCAGTCACTTTCTATCAAATCTAATCATTTTTAAATCCTGAACAAACCATTATCGGCTATAGGGGTGTAGGCCCTGTAAGGGAATCATCATAGCCCCCTGCTATCTCGGTTGGAGGCAACTTCAACAAGGACAGAAGGAGTCTACCGATCTTGTTTAGATTTTGGAGGGGTTGTGCAACAGCTACGCTTGTTATCTGCCTCCCTTTCTACAAATTCAAATTGTTCACCAAGGTATTTGTTCGAGTAACTTTCTCCTGTCAAGAGAATTCGTCCAGTTGAAATTTTGTCCCGAAGAATGGTTAGTTCTCTTACTAAGTCTGGCTCATGATAGACTATTTTATCCCACTTAGTCTGTTCGTCCATTGTTTCATCTATCAGTAAAATAACAGACTTGCCTTGTTCGCCAAAGTTTCCAAAGATATTGAGTCGACCAAGGAAATTGTAACCAAGGTTCATAAAGTCATAAACTTGATAGAGTAGGTCTACTACTTCTCCTTCTCGTTGGATGAGTTTGTCTAAAAGGGCAATTAAAGATGCAGTGTGCAATCTACCATAGTCGATTTCGTCCTTAACAAGCTTAGTTACTTCAAATCGAGCAGAAGGTTCATGGAAGTTAAGTGAGATTAGTTCTGTATATACTTCTGGGGATAGCTGATTTTCAAGTTGTTCGTTCGTATAGACCCAGCTTTCAAAATCTTCAATTTTTGTTTTTCCCTTAATGAAGTTCTCAAATTTTTGTGATAATTCTATGTCCATAGCGAAGTAGTGGCACATAACCAGCTATGATGAGTGGGGATTAGAAAGCACTAACCTCTCGTCTCGCACATAGCCACGCCTTGATTTAAATTTAAAACTTGTGGCGGATTTCTAATCCCACCAAAGTATCCTGACCAATAAAACCCCATTCATTCATAGCATATGTTGTGCTTAGTTTTATTTCTTTCTTATGCCTCTACGTTTATTAATTTCTATGGTCTTTTTCTTCAGTTCGGCCTCTTTGTCATCGAATAATTTGTTCAACGAATGTTCTAAAAGTTCATATGCGTCAAGAATATCAACTTTTTCAAGTTTGCCGACATGGCTCCCGGAATTCCCTATCCATTTTATTGCAAGTAGAAAGTCGGCTATCTCAGGCTTTGTATTCTTAAATTCCTCAATTCTTTTATGCAGTGAAAGATTCTTTCTAGTTCCTCGTTGGATATATGTTTTTTTGACTTTTTGTTGATTCATCAGCATTTCAAGGCTCGTTCTTATTTTGTTAGCACATGATGGTAAATCATTCCAAAAAAGCTTAAATGAATCAATAATTTCATTTTTTATATCTTCAGGACATTTATCGTTAATCTGAAAAATGTTCAGAGGTGGATTAAAGTAAAGAGGATAGAAGACTTCATTATAGTCTTCAACATACTCGTCTTGATAGTTGTTATAATAGTGGACATGATCCAGACTTCCATTGCCGAGAAAAGCAATGAAATCCATGCAGTTTTTACACTTTAATGTTCCATGAAATCTGTACCTAATGAATTCTGGTTCCCAATCATCGTGACTGTGCCAGCTTAGCGATAATTTAGTTTCCTCGAAGTGAAATTGAGTTGGTTCAAGTTCTAATAATCCGTTATTACATGAAGGGCAAGTCCATTCAGGAATTTTGTTTTTAGAAAATGAATCTTTAAGCCAGGTTTTTATTTCCATTTGTGGATTCCTCAATTAAGCACAACAACAGGCTAACAACCACCAATGGTTGTTATGCCTTATAACGTTACCAAATCTAACCGTTTTTAAATCCTGAACAAACCATTATTGGCTATAGGGGTGTAGGCCCCGTAAGGGAATCATCATAGCCCCCTGCTATCTCGGTTGGAGGCAACTTCCACAAGGACAGGAGGAGTCTACCGATCTTGTCTAGATTTTGGAGGGGTTGTGCAACAGGTACGCTTGTTGTAGTGCGTTTATCCTTGTTCCCAGTCTGAATTGTTCCTTTGAACTCAAATTCAGCTTGTTCCTTAGCATCTTCAATAGTATTGTGATAGGTATCCGTTCGTTCGATCCAGTTCTCGTCGCAATAGAAGAGATAGTAACCGGGATCTTCCGAGTATTTGCAAATCGCCAATCCATGAAAACCCTCTAGAAGTTGACCGTCAACATGGTGTCTCGTATTGCCAGTTGCTTCATGCCGTTCCGTCAATGTTACATATGCCAGCACTTTGGCTTGTCCTATTTGGGATTGGATTTTGTTCATTCTGTAATTTTGTTCCACGAGGATATTGCCGCGATAACTATGGCAAAGAAAATCGGTATTACAAGCAGTATTTGATAGTTCGAATCCAAGAATGCTCTGAGAATAATGAAAAATGTTGCCAGAATCGTAAATCCAATGGCGGTAATAACCCATATTTTGAGCATTAAAGGACCGAGCGTTTTGATTATTGAGTCCTGAGTTTGGAATAGTCTGTTCATTCCTGCGGGCATCCTGCTTATGACTTGAAAGAATAGATGAAATCCGATGTTCAGCAAAATAGCAGGCCAAATTCGTTCGGTTAGTTCGAGTGTTGCACTTGGAATAGCTATGAATACTAAACCAAGCCCAATTGTTACCAAACTGGCAATCTTATAGAGCTTTTGAATTTGAAGTTCCGTTAGTATCAAGTTGATCTTTTAAGTTTGGGAAAATGTATGCGATGCGTTCATGCACTACAACGACTATCATCCGTAAGCTGGACTTTTCAAATATCTATAAAAGTATCTCATTGCACCAGTCTTTGCAAATAGCTGAGTTAGCCGCGCCGCGTTATGGATGATCGTAGTTGTTGGCAACAGTTTTTTCCTTATCGATAAATCCTATCCAAAAGTGATGTTAAATGGTAGTGAAGTGAAGTTCAGTTAGCGAGTTGCAGTTTTTCAGGATAAGCTTTACAGTATGGACAGGTAGCTCCGTAATCCAGTAATATTTGACATTGAACATCCCGTTCTGTAATCAGGCCATTGCAATCGAGGAATTGCGCATACTGACACCATTGCTTGGCCTGGCCTTCGGTGGGGCCGTTATAATTTAGATTGGCACAAACTGCGCCACTTCCATCAGGCAATGATCTGAGGTCCATAAAGAGAGGAAGGACCCCTTCAATAGCAAACTGTATGTTCACCTCCTCGGTAAACAGTTCGTTGTTGAGAAAGCTCTCTACAGTGCCACGCAAGGTTGCAGCTATCCTGTTGGGTTTAAGTGTGTTGAAACTCATGTTAATATCCGCCGGCTGTCCATTTGTAAAAGCGGCATAGGTATTGAATGGTGTTTCCTGGTAAGCCAACTCTTCCGTGCCATCCGCATAAAAAAAGGTCAATCCTCGTTCATATTCACCATTTTCTTCAAAAAGCGAAATGGCCAGATTTAGCCGTCCATTCGTATAATCCAGGGTTTCTCCTTCGCTAATGCAACAATCATCCTCTCCCTGGCTGGCATAAAAGCCCAGCACACCCGCTATAACTTCTTTGTTATCATCAACTGTATATAGCGGAGCTTGAGGAAAATAGAAGTACATCACGCCCTGATTGTATAAATACATAAATGCAGAAATACCATCCCGTACTTCCGGCATATGTAATTTACCCGTGAAGTATTCCTTGCCTTTTAATCGGAAGGAGATGTCAGTGGTGTATTCCTCAATGTCCGGAATGTTGGGGTCATTTCCATCCTCTTCATTGCAGGAAAACAGAGAAACAGCCATGAGAATGATGGTGATTAATCTTGCATTCATGATTTTTTACTGAAGGTATGAATGCAAAGAATAGCGTTTGCGATTAATTTCTCAATACTGCAAAATGCGTATTTTACAAGTAGCCCTGCCTGAAAAGGTCCGCAACAAGTGACGTCATGTTTCGAGCAGGGGACTTGGAAAGAATGTTGGCTCGGTGGGTACGGATGGTATGGTCAGAAACGAACAGCATTTTGGCTATTTCGGTCGAAGAATGACCCAATGAAATCAGCTCTATGATCTTCATTTCCTGTGGCGTGAATCCATAGGGTAGCTCATTGATTTTGTCGAATGTGGGATGCTCCACATCAATATTCAGATAATTTTCTTGGCCTTCTAAATCGAGAAATGAGATCCTTTTGGAGGGATACTTCGAAATTTGATCAATTTTCGTTTCTATACCCAACACATGACCAATGGTATCATTGTCCGTCATGGAAAGGGCGATCGCTTGGTGTAAGGACTGGAAATAGGTATCATCCGGTCCCCGCATTTTGTAGGTATAGCTTACCTTGTATCGAGGTATCTGATCGAGGGGAATAAACTCGAAAAGAAATTTTCCAGCAACTTGTTCACATTGATGAACAAAATCAATTTCATCAGGATGAATGGACTCGAGCCAACGATTCAGGGAGAAATCAGCACGGTCGAGTCCGGTCATTGACTGGTAGCTGTCACTGACGAATTCCATTCTCAGCGTTGTGAAATTAAAAATGTAATAATAGTAGATCGAAGGGCTAAAGAACCTTGCCACCCGATCCACCAGGTTGAAGTCAATTTCCTTGACAGGCTTGCTGTTTTCAGCGCTAAATTGTTTCCAATAGTTGATTAGTTCCGATTTTGATGATTTCATAAACATCAGGTTACCTTGGCATGACCGCAAATGTCAATGGAAGTAAAATATACCCGTAAAAATATAAAATCGAACGTAGCAGTAATAGCTGACCGAACAACATTTCAGGATAGCGGATGGCTATGTTGGTGTTTATGCGGTGTTTGAACCGACCTAAAACACCACCCTTGCCAGGGAGGCTTTCATTTTTTTGAGACCAAAAAAACGAAACAAAAAAAGTCTTCGGAAAATGAATTAGTGCACGGCCCTCGCACCACACCCTACCCGCAAGGCCAACAGCCGCCAACACGCCTGCCCGCAAATCCGCCGCCATTTTCCGCCAGCCGCCGCCATTTTCCGCCAGCCGCCGTGATTGCTCATTCAGGACTTCTAAGTTCAAATGGTATGGAATGCCAGGTTCGGGGTAGTTAAAGTAGTGTTGCCGGTTTTCAGCCTTGCAAGGTTCACTTGGCAATTGCTTCCGACCCTGCGCTTCCTGCATAAACAAGTTTCCTGCACCTGCCTTCGCTTAAGCATTGCCAGAGTTCACCGCTTGGCTGAAAACAATCGAAATTTGACAAGAGCTCCCCGTTCCGTCTCTTGCAATGGGGTAAGAATGTTCCGATCTTGAATTTCAATTGCTACGAAGCAATCGTTAGAAGAGATGAATCATAACCAAGCTAGCAGGAGTGCGCCCCGAACTTGGCAAGTTCTGATAAAACTAATGAATCAGCCGGTGCTTCCAAAATATCAAATAGCCACTGCGTTCTGAAAGAGAAAAAACCCTGCGTGATTCGCCAAGTAGAAAGCACTAACCTCTCTCAGCGGCTGATTCATGGTAGTGTTCGCACCGAACTCAGCAGAGAGGCAGTTTGGCGCATTCTTGCTAGCACTTGTTATGGCTATTTCTTGGTCAGTCGTATATATTCGATCACTAGATCTTCTTCCATATACTTGTTTCTATCTAACCTGATCAGTGAATTTCCAGTATATCTATAAATCGCATCAGTTCGCTTTCGGAGTTCGCCCGTTGGATTATCAACATGTGGTGTATAGAAAAAAGAGGCCAAGAGTGTGTCACCATTGATAAGGTATTTCATTTGGTCGATTTCATCAATTTCACATTCATACACCAACGAACCTGTACTATCTGTATGAAATTCAAGAAAGTTGAAGCAGTTCGGCAAAGCTTCCCATCTCCAAGACGTTTGCTTTAAAATCTCGAAAGATAGGGGTTCATCTGATATGCTAATTTCTGCTGTTGGGGATTCCAGAGTGTCTTGTTCTTCGTTTGACTCAGATGGTTGTTCAGTCTCTAATGGTTCAGTTATTTGTTGCTGTTCCTGTTTAGGAGTTGAGCAACAAGAAAGTCCAATTAAGGCAATAAAGATTGTTAGATATCTCATCAGATTGAAGTTGCGCGAATTAGCCATAACAACAGGCTAACAACCACCAATGGTTATTAGGTCTTTATAGTGTTACCAAATCTAGCAGTTTTTAAATCTCAAACAAACCATTATCGGCTATAGGGGTGTAGGCCCCCTGCTATCTCGGTTGGAGGCAACTTCAACAAGGGCAGGAGGAGTCTACCGATCTTGTTTAGATTTTGGAGGGGTTGTGCAACAGCTACTAATGTTGTGGCACGTTGCATTCTAGGAATCCTAATTATTCATCATTTTCATTTTTGACTCCTGTTTTAAAAAGAGTTTTTTTTACATCGATCCTATATCCAAACCTTGCTGTCATGTAATCCTCAAGTTCGTATCTTATTTCATCAAGTTGCCTTTGGTCAAACAGTGGTCAATTGCTTTCTGTTCATCCGCTGCCAGCAATTGAAGCTCAATAAATTTGGTGGCTCCGGTACGAACCTCGCTAACCCTGAAATCAAATTGAGCCTCACCTCTATCATCAAACATGAAAGGGACATATAATAATCTAATTTCCTCCTCATGTTTATGAGCACTCTCCTTGTGAAAAGCCAATAATGAAAGAAGAGACTCTAAATCAGGTGAAAAATTCCATTGTGGAAATCTTTTATGCATTTCATCCAATAGCACAACATACTTGGGAACAAACTCACTACCTCCGTAGTGCAATGGAGAGATTCTGTAATACTCCCATGCTAATGGGTCATTTACAATTTCAAAGTTCAAAGAAACTTGTCCATAATCCCTCCACATTGCAGGATTGGCTACTTGAGAAGCCTTACAAAATGAAAAAGTGTACACATAGGGTTTTATGTTCTCTGAGACATTCTCATAGGTTGGAATTCCGGCTAAGGAGAACAATTCATTTGGGTCGTTAGAGTTGTTAAGATTGTAAAGGCGAAGTACTCCGGAGTTAATAATACTAAATAGTCCTCGATATGTGGTTAAATGAGAGAATGACTGATCCTTGGGATCAAGAAAGTATTTCGAATCCTTGAAACTGTGATTCCCTTTACTGTATCGTACTGAAAGTGTATTCCCACTTTGACTCAAACCTGGAATTGGCATTCCGAACAACTCGATGAGTCGTTGACAGTAGACTTTCATAGCCTCAGGCCAGTCTTCATCAATAATATGATGCATGAATTAATTTGTTAAGTTTTGTAATTCCACTTTGAAACTTACTCTCAGTTGCAATGCGCCACAACAACCAGCTATGATGAGTGGGGTTAGAAAGCACTAACCTCTCGTCTCGCACATAGCCACGCCTTGATTTAAATTTAAAACTTCGGGTCGCGTAGACGTGGCGAACTTTCCAATCCACACTAAACTTTCCTGACCGATGAAACCCCGTTCATTCATAGCATTTGCTGTATGCTGCTTATTTTCTTATTCCACTAATAATCACTTGCTTCTTTATTTCGATAAGCCTCACCACGAATTCCTCAAAGTCTTCGTTTGGGTAGTTGTTATTTTTTCTTCGGTAATGCTCTTGTTCAGCCATAATGCTCTCTAGTTCCTCTTCAGGAATTAGATCCCAACTTGGATCCAAATAATAATATTTCTTTATGTGAGCATATAGCGTTTTTAATTGAGCAAGATGTTCATCAAGTTTCATTTCTGAACTCGAATCATATTCAGATTCGATTCTTTGATTTAATATCTTCTGAAGTTCTTCATAGTTGGCCTGAACAGATTGTGTTCCCCTTCTAACATAAATGGTATCCTTCTTTAGTGATTTGCTTTCGTTCTTAGATAAAAATGGAATGTATCTTTCTTGTTCATTAACAAGGATAAGTTGGAAATTCCTCCCTTTTAAAATACCATATTCCGTTTCCTCAAAAGTGAAATCAAGAATTTCATACTCTAAGTTGTTCGGTAGTAACTTGTTCAAAGAGAATATCTGCTTTATCTCTTATACTAGAGAGCCCAGAAGGTTCTATTTTTCCGTCTTGTTCAGATACACCTATAAAAATTATTCCGCCACCAGAATTAACCATAGCTAAAATGTGGCGAGCCAACTTATCATTTTCTATCCAGTCTGCCTTGAAATCTATATAATTAAGTTCACCGAAGTTAGATTTTAGCAAATCCCGAACAGCTACTCTATCTGGCTGTTCTAGAATTTTAGCGAATGACTCTTTGATTGCAATCATTGTCAGACTTTTTGGTCATGGTTATAGTGGCATACAACCGGCCAACAACCCCTGGCTGCCAGCCGCTTTCTATCAAATCTAACCGTTTTTAAATCCCGAACAAACCATTATCGGCTATGGGGCATAAGGCGGAGGAGACTGTTCTCTCCATTATTCAATAATTGGTTTCTACAAGTTCAAGTATTAAGGTATCACCTTGAAGCCGGTTATAGTTGTCTACTCGAATCAATCCAGCTTCCTCATTCCAGAACTTAACATTGCGCCTAATAGTGTCATGAATCACTAAAGTCCGAAATATTCCGAATGGAACTTCTATAATTGAGTCAGTCCTCAATATCACATCATATCCATAGATTTTTTCAGCACATGAATACTCAGGTATTGATTCTATATTACCAGACTTTGCTGGTACTTTAAGATAATGTTGAATTGAAATACACGGATTGGAGACGCAAGATGAGCAAGTTGCTGTGTGAAGTCCATCGTCCAAACGATAGACATCAGAAAAAACACTCAGTAACGGCCCGAAATAAGGAACATCATTTTTTTGTGGCAAAGTTTCCTCTCGAAATACCATGTTGTCACTTATTCCTGAACTTTCTTCGATTTTTAGAAGGGAGTATTTATCAACCCTGTATTCGGTGGATCTTAGATTATAGGTAAGTGTATTGCCTTTCTTTACCCAATCAAAATACCTATCAGACTCTTCAATGTCGAAACCACAATTTTCCAAAAAGACAGGTAGCACGATCAAAAATAAAACTAGTCCAATATTCTTAACTCTATTCATCATAATGATAGGCTGATATCGCCTCTACCAAATCTAACCGTTTTTAAATCTCAAACAAACCATTATCGGCTATTGGGGTGTGCTGCACGGATGTCTTGAAGCTCTGCACGGTTACCTTGAACCACTGCATGGCCATCTCGGAACACTGCACGCTTATCTTCAAGCACTGCACGGTTGTCTCGAACCTCTGCACGGCTGTCTCGGAACACTGCACAGCCATCTTGGAGCACTGCACGGTTGCCTCGAAGCTCTGCACGGTTATCTTCAAACACTGCACGGATGTCTTCAAACACTGCACGGCCATCTTGGAACGCTGCACGAATGTCTTGAAGCTCTGCACGGTTCATAGGGACCAATGGCATCAAGCATGGTCATTCCATCATATAGGTATATCACTACTTCCATGAAACCTCTTTTGTCATGTTTTGATGAAGTCATCCGTCATCGTCTGACCACTTCGATAACCACATTCCCTTTTTTTCGCCCTTTGTCAACATACTGATGAGCTTCCACCATGTGCTGCAGGGGAAAGGTTTTGTGGATAAATGGCCTGAGTTTTCCTTCGTCAGCAAGTTCGCATAGTACCTCCAGGTGCTTCTGGCCAGGGCTGGTGAGCGCCTGAACCGATGCAAAGCGTCCCTCTTGTTTTAGAATTTTTGAAGCTTTTGATTTTGAGGTTTTCCCAACTGCGTCAAACACGATATCAAATTTTTCCTCAAGCAAAGAATAATCCTGACTCCTATAGTCTAGTGTAGCATCTGCCCCCAGTGATTTTACCATGTCCAAATTGGAACCACTGCATACTGCTGTTACCCTGGCGCCCTGCGCCTTAGCAATTTGAATGGCATAGGTCCCTACGCTTCCTGATGCGCCATAGATCAATACATTTTGACCTTTACTGAGCTTTGCTTTTTCCAGAAGAAATAAAGCTGTCATTCCCCCCACAGGCAGAGCAGCGGCTTCATTGAAGCTAAGGCTTTTAGGTTTTAACCGCAGCACACCCTTATTCCTGTTTTCTGGAATACTTAAATACTCGGTATAAGAACCAGTGGCGAGCATGGTAGGAGTGCCAACCACTTTATCGCCCACCTTATACCTGGCAACATCCTTACCTATGGCTTCAACAGTTCCAGAAAATTCATGGCCTAATATTTCCTTTTTCGGCTTGAACAATCCGTAAATAAGTCGGACAAAAATCCAGGCAATTGGAGGGAAGTTTGAGCTGCGCAGGCGGACATCTCCGGCGGTAACAGTCGTTGCATGGATTTTCACCAGTACTTCGTCAGGTTGGGGTGTTGGCTTTTCAATATCCACCATGTTTAACACACTGGGTGGACCGTAGGTGGTGTAGGCAATTGCTTTCATGGTTTGATTTCTTTTAGCGTATGAGTTGATTTAAAGTCCGTTTACAAATCTTCGGAAGGTGTGAATGAACAAATCCTGTTCTTCGATATATCCTTCGTGTGCACTGTTTTCGAGAATGACGAGCTCCTTGTCCTGAAAGTCGGGACCTCCAATACTGTGGTAGGCGTCATATCCCATTTCAATGGTATTTACACCATCGTGCCTTCCCCAAATTACAATCGATGGGGTTTTGATTTTGGCCATGTCTTCGCTGAGGTTCAATTCTAAAATATTGAAGCGCGGCACCAGATATTGACCATTGAAGAAAATGGCGAGCGACAGATAGGAATTCATTGTGCCCGTGGCACCCACTTCCGGGCCTTGAACCACCTGGTTTGGGTCTTTGCGGTAAGCATTGGTGTTGGTGAGGTAACCATCATATTTAAAGTAGTTTTCCTTTTTGGTCATGTCTGGTTGGGTTGCACACCAATCACGCGCTTCTGTCCAGTATTCGACATCAATGCCATGGTCGATCTGACGCTGGGCATATTCCTTTACAAATACCACAGATTTTGGAAGTCCGTCTACGAGATTATGACCACTATCCATGCAGATAAACCCATCAACCTTTTGCTGATAGTCCTTAGTACTCAAATAGGCACAGCCCAGGGCTCCTCCCCAACTGATACCGTAAAACACAATGCGAGGATGATGATATCTAAGCTTTATCGCCTCCACCACAAGATCAAGGTCGTCAACAAATTGCTCAACAGTAAACGTTTTTTGATCGGGGTTTCCCATGGAGAGACCAGATCCTCTCTGATCCCAATAGGCAAACGCATAGTCGCTTTCGAGCTCTTTGGATACTGGCATGAATGAAGGAAGCGAGGCATTCCCACCCGGGCCTCCGTGCAAAAACAAAATGAAAGTACCGGATTGGATATTGCCCTTAACATATACAGGCATCTCCGCACCTGTATTTTTCACAAAGAAGTGATCTCCTTGATAAAAATCTTCCTTTTTGCATGCGACAAGGAGCATGAGCAGCGAGAAAGTCAGAAGTAGTTCTAATTTTTTCATCGTTGTTTTAATTTGTAAGTGAAACCGATTTTAGCGGCAACATGCGGAAGGAAAATATGATTGTAGGGATACTGTAAATAAACTTCTGGGCCAATGTGAATCGTCCATGGCAGGGCTTTTCTTCTGCTTCCATCCCAACCCAGCAGAAATGATGCGTTTGGCATAAAGTGAGGATGGCCCAAATTGGCCGCCTTTTCCACACCACCATTTTCAGTTCTTTGATACATGACACCAGCCGCCCAGGAGTGCATATAGCCAACACCCAAGTTTATATCTGCAAATACAGGCCCCACCGCAAACCGCGAGCCGAAGGATGTTTTCAAAAAAACGGATGTGTTGTTCCAGCGATGCCAGTAACCACCAAGGTCAGTGTCCCAATGTAAGGTGACCCAACTGTTTCTGACCATGGTATAATCCAAGCCCAGACTAAGGCCTGGATGCAGGACCAATTCTCCGAAGTATTCTACTTTGAGTGCAGTTCTTTCCCCGTATTTTGCCTTCGATCTGTCCTGTTCTTGAGCCAAAACGGATAGGGAACACAGTAGTAGGATTAAAAGTGGCATTTGAGATGCTTTCATCTTTCTCTGTTTAATTCCTTGAAATGAATTCGATCCACATTTAATGGTGATGTCCACTCAGTTCTTGTAGAGGTCATTCCTGTAATCAGCTATTTGTGAACCATTAGTTTAAACTTTTGATAGCACAAACATCAGAATGATGAGGGAGCGGATTGTTACAATATTTTAGGAAAGGGTTACAAGATTTAAAGGTCTTCTATCCGGTCTTCTTCGTGCCACTGAAACCGGTATGACGTGCTCTTCCCGTTACGTCATTCCGGTTTTGGACCAGCGCAGCGACGGACAAATACCGGAATCTTCTGGTTAATTAGGGCAGATGTTACCCCTAAAGATTTAAATAGTGTTTGCGAAGCTCCGGATCTAGCTTCTCAATGGCATATCTTAACGCCACTCTGGGCATACCATGGGCAAACTGATCCAAAAAGGCCCTCAATCTCACTTCATCTTTTTTGCCGGCTTCCCTGATCCAACTACCCACTGCAGTTTGTACGAAATGCTCAGGATCGTGGACTAGCATTTCAGCAATCCTAAAAGTGTCGTCTATTTGATCTTGTCTGATAAAAAAATAGGTACTCACTATGGCCGTTCTCCGTTCCATTGGATTGGCAGATCTTGCCAATTCGTAAAGCGGAGATCTGTCCTTGTCAAATAAATATCCCCCCACTACGTATGGCGCAGCCCTATCTACCATCCCCCAGTCGTCAATATTCTTATGGTGATCCACATAGGCCTGGTAAATTTCTCTTTTCTCTTCTGCTGATGTTCCCTTATTCCGGGCCTTCCAGTCCAATATGGATACAGCGCCTAGTCGATGATCATGATTTTGGGCATTCAGCAATTTCACGACTTCACTCACAGGCATGAGTTTGGATTCTTTCGCCAAAGAAAAAATCTCCCTCTTTGGAATGGTGTCAGAATATTCCTGACCAATAATATTCAGAGTCTCGATAAATTCTTTGGCAGTCATCTTCTGAAATTTCATGAAACACCTTCGGCTAACACCCCCCTGCTATTCATTTTTAGCGTTTGTTGTAGGGAGTATTTCTTCTGCAGGTATTGAGATTACCTTCCCATCGCGGGATACAACTAACGGGCTGTTATTCTTTTTTTTGAATTCCGCCATTTTTCGATAGGCTTCTTTAAGTCCAAGGTTCACTTTCTCTTCCAGTTCACGGAGTTGTTCATCAATTCCCATTGTATGCGTCTTTTAATTGTGACCACTTTGTTTCACTACGAATTATGACATCTGTACCAGATCCCTCAGCAATAAATTCGAAGTTCTCGGTTGAATTATCCACCAAGATCCATCTATTGACCAGTGACCTGTATATTTTGAAAAAGTTAGAAAGTCCATTCGAGTACCGTCGTTCAATCGTGTCTATCGGTATATTATGTCCACCTTCTAACACCCTGGTTTTTACACGCTGTTTTGCAAGTTCTATGGAATCCAAAGCAAGAAAAAGCAATGTGGTGTCATATCCTGAAGACATTGCCTTTTTAATAAAGCTCCTGTATGACTTAGTAGAAAGAGTTGTTTCGAATGCAAAAGACTCTCCCTTTGAGACCAGTTCCTTGATCCGATCAAGCATTATGCGACCAGCTCTGATGCCGGCTCTTTCGGGGTTAAATGGAGATATCCCTCTTGCAATTTCATCAGCGTTAACAAACTCATCACACTCGAAGATTTCAGGTAGAATAGTATAAGATAAAGTTGTCTTACCTGCTCCGTTTGGCCCTGCAATGATGTACATCTTCTTCACAAGACAAATATAGAGGTATTCAGTATTAGTTAACATCCGAACAGGCTATTCCCCCTGGCTGCCAGCCCGCCTCATACCAAATCTAGCGGTTTTTGAATGTTGAACAAACCAGTGCCAGGTATGAAGTGCAATAGACCCCAAACCGCCCTCATTTATCGCTTGACTATCCTGTAAACTTGGTGCAAACCGCCTGCCTGGATATCCAGAACAAAGATGCCCGGAGTATAGCCCGCGAAATCCATGCGGTAAGTTGCCTGGTCTTTGCCTTGAAAGACACTGGACTGAATAAGTTGCCCGGCCAAGTTTCGTACCGCAATAACCACTGGTTCGGAACCCAAAGAATTCAGTTGAATGTTCACCTCGTCGGTTGTGGGATTTGGGTACAGAATGGCCTTAAAAGTACTTTCATCAAGCCCTAATACCTTTGGGCTTATTTCGCCGGAAAGCGTAGAACAACCCGCTCCATTGGTTACTTCCACTTGATACGTAGCGCCACTTACCCATTCTATTTGCCGGGTGGTAGCGGCTATTACGACTTGATCCTGAAACCATCTATAACTGGCCCCCTCTGAGGCTACCAGCAGATCACCCTCTAAGGTTATCGTTGCGACTGGAGCCGGAGCAATCATCACTTCCAAGGAAGTAGATGTCACACATCCTCCCCCCATCGTGAAGTCAACCTCAGCTGAGCCCGCCCCTTCGTCTGACCAATTGATCTCCACCGACGATGTACCCTGCCCGGATAAGATCTCACCACCTGACACAGACCAGAGATAAGAATCAAAACCTTCTACTATGGAATAAGCCAAAGACTTGGTCTGACAGGCCTCGCTGGCTCCCTCAATAGCTACTGCTGATGGATCTCCTTCTCCAATGTGAAAAAACAGACTTCCATAGGCTGAAACGGTATAGGCATAGGACTGCAATTCATCGTAGGTCAATTCCTCCTGGCTGTCATCCAGCAGGTTGGTTAAGATGAAACTGCTCCTGCAATTGAGTGATAAAGCCGAAATATCCATGGTGCCGGTTTTCTCGCTTCCAGAAAAATTGTGAACGGCAATCACAAAGTCACCGCCCGTTTTGATGGCGGTAGAATACACCTCTGTATTATTCGAGTTTTCAATGCGATCCATTGAGGAAGAGTTGCTGATATAGCGAGCACGTATGTCCATCAGTTTCTTCATGTATTCCCGAAGGCCAAACTGGTCGTTTCTTGCATAAACCTCATAATTATAGGCCCCCTTATCAACACCGTACTCAGACCCTGACCAGATAAAAGGAATCCCTCTGGAGGTAAAAATGAGTGACTGCAGCAGCCTGGCTTTCGCCAAACCAAAAGACATGGTGGCTCTATCGAAATCGTGCAGGTCTGCAAATCGGACCGGAAGCCCGGCATTGGGATAATCGAATCGAATGACCGCATCCAACTCATCCAATGACCCACTGCCATTAAAGAGATTGGTGATGATATTTGCATCTTCATATCCATACCCCCGAAGGTTAAAGTCAAAGACGGCATCAAACCCGTCATTGAACACCTGATCATAGGGTGGAAAGGATTCTGAAACCATAAAAAGATCAGGCTTCACATTCTTCATACGCTCCCTGAATTTCTGCCAAAATGCTGGATTTCGCTTGTAAATGGCCCAGGACACATCACCACGGTAGCCATCAATATCAAACTCCCTAATCCAATATTCCGAAACCCAAAGCATGTAGTTGGTGGCCAATGGATCATTGTAATTGATATCGGGAATCGAATAGCTCAATGAAAAGGTGTAATTGTCAAGTGCCGGGGGCCCTGACCAGTTGTAAAAATTGCTAAATGGCGAATCTGAACCGATGGCGACAGGCTCCTCAAAATAGGGATTGAAAGTGGAAGTATGGCTATTGGATAAATCAAGGAATATCCTAATCCCCTTTTCATGGGCCACGTCTACCAAATTTTTGAGGTCCTCTTTCGTTCCAAAAAGCTCATTCAGTTCGTAGTAGTCGATTGTCCAATACCCGGAGTACTCATTGGACTCAAATATGGGCATCAAATAAATGGTATTTACGCCCAAATCTACCAGCTCATCCAAACCTGCTGTGATCCCACTTAGTGTACCGGCATTACTGAATGACCTGGGATTGATCTCATAAATAACCATCTTCTCCATCCACGGGGAGGGGTCAAAGCGGCTAATAAGGGATGCTTTTCCTTCCCTCACACTGACCAACTGTCCCGCTATGAACTTTTCATCCCGGGTATTGGTGGCCGTAACCCGAAAATGGTAGTCACCATCCTCCACCGATAGCGTCACCTGGGTAGCTGTTGCGTTGGTAGTTGACCATTGGGCCGGCTCAGGACCATATACTTGTGTCCACTCATACGTCAGCGTTTCTTCACCTGGATTAGTCACGTTCACAACCAAATCCACTTGCAAATCGGCTGTAACAGCCGCCGTGACGGCCAGCTGAGGTTTGTTCAGGGAAACATATTCTATCTCTTTACTTACACTGTTGCTGGTACCCGGAGCAGCCACAATAGAATTAACACCTTCCACCAGTGTAACAGGAGCTCTGAATTCACCATCCGATACACTCACGGTAGTGATGGCTCCATTCACTTCAAGTTCAAATTCAGTGATCTCCGAGGAAGTCACCCTTCCATACAAAGTAACCTCTTCAGAAAAATAGCGACTGATTTTATTGCTGATCATGATGGCTGGAGCTCGCTGCACAGTGACCGATCGAACGGCGGTACCGGCGCTGGATGAAACAGACAGTTCGATTACATATTCCCCAGCCGGAAGGTCTCCCGGGTAATAGACAAATTCACGAGAGACCGCATCATAATACTGACCTGCATCGGGAACTTCCACACCATTCAATTTGAGTGATATGGAGCTTTCGGTAATTGGCTGACTGTTCTTAAAAGCCAGGAGTGCCCAGATAGAATCCATGGGTGTGGGCACCTGCTGTCTGCTTGCTTGAGGAAGCAAATATGTGATCATTGGATTTGCTATGGCCAGCTGAGAGAACCCATCATAAACGGGATCCAGGGAATTGAAAGGATCCGAGAGGTACGGGCCCGAATCCACATCAAAAGCATAAGTCAGATCACTATTTTCGGTCAGATCGAGCGTAATAGAAAACAGGCCTCTTGCATCCGGCCCCACCATTTGATAAGCCTCATTTTGATAGGCCCAGCCGTTGATATTTCCCGTCAAATACACGCTCTCTGTGTATCCATAAGGTGAGTCTAAATATAGTTTAACAGGCACTTGAGCCATACCAGTAGTGCCAGTCAAAAGGCACATAAGAAGTAGGAACCCTTTGAATACGTTTGATTTCCATTTAATTGTTGTTCCTATTCGCTTCATATATGCATCTGCTAATCGTCAAGCTCGAAAGTAGAGTCTTTTTGGATACAAAATGATGATATGAAAATGAATATTTTTCCAATGGATCGGAACTCAACGAGCACTTACGAATGGCCTCCCTTGTTGGGTTTTCAGGGGGTTTACCAACCATCAAGAACATGAATGACTGGTGTTCGGTTGATTACGCCATTACACCAAGTGAGAGGGGACGCCTTCCCGTGAAATTGACACTTAATCATTATTGCTGAGATTCCGGTCTTCTTCGTGCCTCAGAAACCGGAATGACGTTCTCTTCCTGTTGCGTCATTCCGATTTTGGACTAGCGCAACTCTCTACCGTGTCTCGCTGGTGGAGACCCTCTGAGAAGGCCAGGTGAGATAGTAGCCACATGCATTTTTACCGCTTGTTGTGAGGCGTATAGTTAAGGAGTGGAAACGTTCAAGTTACCACCGACTGCTCGAAGCACTTTAAGAATTGTGTCAAATTGAGGTTTTGATCCTTGAGATAATGCCTTGTAGAGGCTTGGTCTGCTCAACCCCGTTTCCTCAGCAATTTTTGACATTCCTCGGGCCTTAGCCACATGCCCAAGAGCTGTTATGATGTCTTCAGCGTCACCTTCTTCAAGTACTGTGTTCAAATACTCCGCAATCATTATGTCATCTTCCAGATACTCTGCAATATCGAATTTTGTTATCTCCTTAGTTGCCATCTTCAAGTTCGTCTTTATAGTTCAACCATATTACCTTGGCTTTATCTATGTCCTTCTGTTGCGATGATTTTGTCCCGCCGTTAAGAAGTATCACAACTCTGCCATTGTATTCTCTCAAATAAATTCGATAGCCCTTGGCGTAATGAATTCGCAGTTCACTAATCCCTTGACCGACTGGTTCACAATCACCAAAATTTCCTTGCTCCTCAATTCTTTGAATTCTGAACAGGATTTTAGCTTTCGCCCTTTGGTCCTTCAACTTTCTTAGCCATTTGGGATCAAGGAATATTAGTGTGGTGTAACTCTATATAATTATATTTAGTAAAGCCGATTACTGGGCCGTGAATTTAGAAAAGTAGGAACGTTCAGGCGGGCGGGGCATCCAAGGCAAGTGTGAATCATTTTGACTCCAATAAAATTCCTAAAAAAAGGCTCAAATACGATGAGTCAAAATGATTTTTTGCGTTGGTGCCTTTTCTTTTGCTTCGTTTTCTTTGGGCAAGCAAAGAAAATGAAGGGTAAATAGCCAATGAGTTGGATTGAGTCATATGATATGTTAGATCACATATCACTAACCATCTTTCAATGCAATCTCGCCACAGGAATTCCGTTTGATCCGCCAATTTGTCAAATACGTCAGTCTTCTCAATGGAATACATACGGTAAATGTATTCACTTGGATACATTTGTGCAATAAAGAATAGGAATTTGGGACACACCTTTAACCACCAGCAAGTTATCTCCCCAGAAAGTATATTTGTTTTAACCTGTGTTCTACCAACCCCCCAAGACCATGAAAAACAATCGACCACTCAAAATCGTCATAGTCGTAGCCCTCCTACTGCTGATCCCACTTATCGCCATGCAATTGACAGATGAGGTCACCTGGTCGGTGTTCGACTTTCTGGTAGCAGCCATCATCCTGCTCAGTGCCGGATTCATTTTGGATCTCATCCTGAGAAAAGTAAAAAGCACCCTTTATCGAATAGCATTTTCAATAGCATTGCTGATCCTCCTCCTGCTGGTGTGGGCCGAGCTTGCGGTTGGCATCTTCGGCACTTTCATTGGTGGATATTAAGTTCACCACATGGCTCCTGGCAACGTACCTGTCCTATAAGTCAACAACAAAGAGGTAATCGGAGACTTCCTCAGGACATGAGTCCCTGGTGAATCTGAAGCATCTCCTGGAGCATCTGCAGGCGTACTTCGGCCAGCTGGGTATTGGGCCCATTAGTCTTCAGTTTCTGTGCATGCTCCATTATTTTTTCGATACAGGCAATACTCTGGAGGTGTTCTCCTTTAGCAAGATCGCGCACTTCGGTGTGGTAATCCGCCTTGGTAATTGTTCGTACTTGTGTATTCATCATCATATCCATTTAAGTGAGTTACGGATAAGATCCTGTCACTTCCGGAACCTTCCAAGGCGGGATGGAGTCCGGATAGTTTTCAGATCGCTGGTTTATTAATATTACTAAAAAAAAATGACTTCTGTGTCATATTCACACAGCAATTATAGATTAATCTTCGCTCAAAGATTTTTCCTCTCTGTTACCCAATCGTGAATAAATCGTACCTGCCTGAAAATCAGATAAAAAGCCGTTCATTAAATTTCTAGGTCATAAATAAAAAAAGTCACCCCGAAAACCGGGATGACTCAAACTTAACTGAACAATGTCTATAAACGGTCTATTTCATCAGCACCTTATGGGTGGTAACACCTGATAGACTCTCTACTCTCACCAGGGCGATTCCTCTCGGCAAACCGGATACATCCAGCACCTGTTGGTGGCTCCCTTTGAGCAGAAACTCCTCTTGATACAGGTACTTGCGACCATCTAATCCAAACACACTCACAGACACAGGTCCATCCTCATTGAGGTAATGACTGATCGTGAGCTGATCCACCGCCGGATTGGGATACATGACCAGCTGTGCTCGGGCCGATTCCTCCAGAAGTTCCACAATGGTCTCCTGCGCCACCCGTGAGCCTGTACCTGCCAACGACAGGTATACCATGCTTCCTGAGGTAGGTACTCCACCAAGGCTGGCACCCCAGTTTTTGGTATGCCCCTCAAGGCCTATGCCGATGGTGCCGCTACTTCCCACACCAATGAGCGATTTCAATACCTTGCCTTCCACGGCCAGGGGTGTCATCACAAATTCGATACCCGCGGAGTTGGTAGACTCTTCAAAAGGCCACCCGCCACTGCCGGTATATTCATTGAGCTGATTGTAGTTAGCATCTATATAAAAGTCAGATTTATCCGTCCACAAATACTGATAGCCGGTAGCTCCGTTGGTGTTGATGTATACATTGTATTCCCACAGTGCAGACGTGTCTATTTCAGCATAGAGATAGATATAATCCGAATCAGTGTAGCCATAAATATTTTTGAAAGAGCTACCTGTTACCCCTGTGATGAGGGCTGAGTAATTCTCCACCGGACTCTTATAGCCATCGATGGCCAAGCTGCCGGCATCAGAGCCGCCATCGAGTGTCAGGTAAACCATAGCAGCATCTTCCACCGGGATAGAGCCGAGGCTACTCGACCAACCGCTCGAGTGTCCTTCTATGCCCAGCCCCACGGTACCGGTGCTCCCTATGCCAAGAGCGTACTTGGGTATTCGGCCTTCTATGGTAGAGTCTGTTTTCACAAAGCGAATGGTCATTACCGAATTATCGGCAGTAAATGGCCAGGAAGGTGAAGCAGCGGTATCATAAACATTGAGCAGGTTCAGCGTACCATCCACATAGTAGTCAGACTTTTCAGTCCAGATGTAGTCATACCCTGTGCTGGAGTTGGTATTCACAAAAATGCTGTACTCCGCCATCGTGCCCTCATACTCACCATAGATGTAGATAAAGTGATTGTCGTCATAGGCGTGAATATTTCTCCAAACGCCTGTAGTCACGCCGGTCTGGAGGGCATCATACCCTTCACTTGCGCTTTTCACTCCATCGATGGTAGCAGCAATGTCACCAGCCGCCACAGAGGAAGATTCAAAAGCTCCAATATCAACAGTATCACCAAAAACACGCTCATTTCCGAAAATATCAGTTTCCCCAGTGCCCACGGTATACCCTGGGTCACCAGCATCTATCGCTGGGGAGGTAGACTGCAGCCTGAAATCTGGTGTGGAAGACACTATGTCCTCAAACACGGGATTCTGAAAACTGGAGTGCTCATCCTGATCGGTACGGTTCACACGATACCAGGCAAAAGTGCCATAAGAATCATATCCACTGCCCAGCTGTGACCAATCGAAAATACCCACCGCCGGATCGGCCGTGGAGTTGGTATAGTACAGGTTGTAATCAAAGCTTATCGTGCTGTAATAGGATGTGGTATCAAAAGCCATGGCAAACGTCACCAGGTTGTTGGTGGCGGTAGCATAGATGATGTTGTTTTTGATGGTCAGGTTTTTAATGTTCTTCTGAATGATCAACTGAGAAGAACCCAAACTTCCGAGATAGGTATCTGTCACACCCCCATTGCCATAAATGGTGTTTCCGGTAATCGAAACATTGTTGATATAGCTACCACTGGCGGCAGAAGGCACACCCAGTACCAAACCCGTCCATGAGTTGTTAAAGGAGAGGTTGTTCCTCACAATATGACCACCGGAGTGCACCCCACTGTTTTCATTACCTATGGAAAAGCCCACCTGACAATCGGAAACTTCATTATTCTCAACCGTAATATTCTGCGAGCCATCACAGTAAATACCAGCGGCAGCGGCTATTGGTGATCGACAACTCCATACTTTGTTGTCTTTGATCACGCCATTTCTTGCATAGTTTTGAGCGGAAGAAACGGTAGCTCCCTGGATGTCGGGCACCCAGGTATAATGACCAGCTGCCACTATGCCGATGTTCTGGACTTCATAGATGGTGTTGTTAGAAACCTCAAACCCATCGAGGTGGCCGTTCAACTGGATACCCTCTGTCCAGCCCGGAATCACGTGATGTATGAGGTTATTCTTAACCACCACATTCAGCAAGGGAAGCGAATCGGTACCCACAATGCTGATGGGCCCGATATTGTCATTGGGTGCCGCCGACTTTAAAGTATCGATCTCTGCCGCGGTGAAATCCAATCGGTCCTTCATCGGATCCACGTTGACCGTCCAGGAGAAATCATAGATTTCATTGCCAATGATCTCAATGTTTTCCCCGCTGTTGGCTACCTGAATTCCAAATTTGGTATCCTTCACCAATGTGGGGGTGCCATTGATCGTCTCGGTAGTGGCCAGGCTTTGATTGCATCGGTGGTCACGCAATTTGAATCCCTGCACACGTACATTTTTAGCTGCTGAAGTGATCGTTATCAGTGCTGCAAACTTCTTATTGTAAAGATTTTCACCATCTATAATCACCTCACCCTCTGTCTTGAGGGTAAGCCAATAGCTGCCGGTTCCACCATTGTATTGGGTCAAAACAATCATGCCATTGGAATCCGGTGCATACACACCCGCACGAACAATGATTTCCTCATCAGAAACCATTCCTGCCAGGCCAAGTGTGGACTGACGATAATCAAGTGCCTCTTTGATGGTTTTGAACGGATCATCGGATGATCCGTCAGAAGAGCTTCCAGCATAGCTGGCATCCACATAGAGTGTAGTGGACCTGGACTGGGCGTTACCTGACCATGAGAACACGGTCATCAGCACCAAAAAACTAAACGAAAGTAAACTTTTGAGATTCATGAGGTATAAGGTTAGGTTTGGTTACCTAACGAAAGTATATAATTTCACTTAAAAAGCAAAAGAAACAATAATATATTATTGTTTCTTTCGTTTACTTTCTTTTGCGTGTAAAAGACACAGATTGGCCAAATAATCATCTGGCAGCGCTACAACTTACCTGATGATAATCCTCCTTACCGTGGTTTCTCCGTTGGCAGCTACTCTCACCAGGGCCATTCCTTTTGACATTCCCTTTAAGGATAATTCATACTGATGGGATCCCGGAGGAAGTAACTCACTCCACTCAGCATATCGCTTTCCATCCATACCCATCACCTCGATCACAACCACGCCTTCATGATCCTGCACATGCGCTACCCTGAGATAGTCCGTTGCAGGATTAGGGAAAATTGAAAGCATGTTGGATAAAGCAACGGGAGCTTCCACTGCCACTCTGCTACCGGCTGATCCAATGGTATAAGCCGCCCCACTGGTACCGGAAGGAATAGACCCCACCATGCTATACCCTGAATTAAGAGAAGCCACAGCCACTCTGACCACAGAGCCAGATATCCCCAAAGAAGATTTGGGCACGGACAGCTCCAACACCGAACTGTTTTTCACCGCAGTGATACCACCCAAACTACTCCATGACCAGCTACTGCCGGTGCCTGTATATTGATACAGCGTCCCATTTTCGATCATATAGTTAAACCCCGTTGAAGACCAGCTGCTACTTGTGTATTCATTACTGCCGGTTGAGTTATTGTCTGTATCCAGAAAAACCTGGTAATTCGTTGAAAAGCTTCCCTGAGCCAATACATAAAAATTCGAGGTGTTATCAGCAGCTTTGAGGGAGGTAAGATTAGTGCCCCCGGTAGCAATAGTGGACACTGATGACCAATCGCTGGTAGCACCATCCACCGTAATATTCAGTGAAGCCCCAGCGGTTTCATAAGCTCCGATATCCACTGCACTCCCCTGCTTCCTGGTATTGCCCGCCAGGTCTTCCTGACCCGAGCCGGTAAAGGACGGATCCCCCGCATCCACAGCCGGAGAAGACGATGAAATTGAATAATTATCACTTCCGGCATTTACAAAAAGTGGGTTTTGCTTGACTGAGTTGGCATCTCCGGATACGTTATAAAACAAGCTGGAGGTATTGGCATTGTCGCGCCAGTATAAGTTATAAGCCAGTGTGTGGCTGGTGGTGGTCGTCCCTCCCATCTGCACAATGGCATACCGCCAGTCGGTAGGATACATAATGTTATTCTTGATCACACTGCTGGTGTTGTTCTGTAGCGCAATCTGACCATTGTCATAGGTTCCGGTACCACATTTGTAAAACGTATTATTATAGACCTGAGTCCCACTTACGGTACTTGTGGTATTCGAACCCAGAAACAACCCGGACAAGGTGCAGTCGTAAGCCAGGTTATTTCTGACAATGTTGCCAGTACTGGACTTGCCGGCCACTTCACAACCCACAGAGAACCCTACTTTATAGTTGAATACGATATTGTTCTCTATGGTAATATAACTACCTCCGTCTACGTAGATACCACCTGCCGCATCCAGCGCTGCAGGACCAGCATAGTTTTTCACCACGTTTTCACGAATGATTCCGCTTCGGGCATAATTAACGCTGGCAGGAGCCCCGGTCCAAGAAAAGTGACCAGCCGCATCAATCCCAATGTTGGTGTTACCATCCAGTGTATTACCTTCCACTAAAAAGTTCTGAACGTTACCCACCAGAGTAATACTCTCGCTGTATCCGGTAATGCAGTCATGAACGCTATTGTTTCCTATAAACACGTTCTGAATCGCCGACGAGGTACTTCCCACCACCACAATGGCATGGGCATTTTCCCCGGAGGTAGGCATAGTCGTTTTCGAATTGGTCCAGCCAATGTTGTAAAACTCACAATTGACTATATCAATTTCATTACCGGTGCCATTGACAATGATACCATTTCCGGTATTCCCCCAATTGTTACGAAACACCAGACCATCCACGAGGATGTTGGTTGAATTGGTAATGTGCAGGATATTGATCCCATTGGTGCCCGTACTGGAACTCCCCTCCAGATTCACAGTACCGTTGTAGCTTTTGAGTGTGACGTTGCTCTTACCACTCAATACGAATGGACCGGTGTAGTTACCAGCAGCAATAAATATAACATCCCCCGAAGATGCACCCGAACATGCACTGGCGAGCCCACCGCTGGTAGAAACATAAACATTGGCGCCCTGCACCGCATAGGCCAGAAAAAACAGTAAGGACAGGAAACCCGCCCTGCAAGCATTTCGGAAAGCACTCCGATTTAAAACAGAATAAAAAAGTTGGGAAAAAATGGTTTTCATAAGTATAAAATATTTGGTTGAATATCGCTCTTGTGTTCAGCATATCGCCTCAACCCTTTCCTTATCTTATCAAAACTGAATACTCTAATTTAATAAACTTTTTGAAAGTTTATAATCTTTCTTTTACTTTCTTTATTTACCACTAAGTGTTTATAACGTTTTCTTTCCATGAAATAAGCACCTATTGTGTCCGTTATGAATCAAAAAAAAGCTCAGGCTTCATCTGAAACCTGAGCTTTTTACCTGGAAAATTTTATGAATACCTAGTATCGATCATCAAACCCGAAGATGGGCTTTCTGGTCAGCCACTTACCCCTGGTAAAATCCGGAAACTGAACCGGTGCGCTACCATTGGCTATGGATTGCTCCGTCATGCAGGTAACCGCCGCCCACGACACACAATCATAGACATCCATCGGCATGGGCTCGTTTCGCTTAAGAGCCTCTACAAAGGCATGAATTACGAAGAAGTCCATCCCTCCATGGCCGGCACCGGCAGAGTCAGACTCATACTTCTTCCAAAGCGGGTGATCATATTGCTTCATATAAGCAGCATCACTCTCCCACTCATGTGCAGGGCTTTTGCCTTCTATATAAATACCATCATTCAGATCCATCCAGATACCATCAGTACCCTGCACCCGGAATCCGAGCGAATACGGTCTTGGTAAATTGGTGTCGTGACTCAAAACGATGGTTTCGCCCTGAGCGCATTTAATAACTGTAGTCACAATGTCCCCGAGCTTGAACTCCACATCAGCATTAGGGTGCGACTTGCCTCCCTGTGGGTGCTCCACAATGTATTCATGCAGCCCTCTGGCTTTTGACGAGGTACTGGTGAGGTAGACAAACCTGTTACCACGGTTGTTATTGATATAGTTGGCCACCGGTCCCAGTCCATGGGTAGGATAAATATCCCCATTCCGGTTCACCGAGTGGTTGGTCCTCCACCTGGCTTCACTGTATCCTTTCTCCCCAAACTCTACGCCACCACCATAGAGTTGCTGTCCATTATTGAACTTGACATGACGCAAGTCATGCTGATAACCACCCTGCAGGTGAATAATCTCCCCAAATAGATTCTGACGCACCATATTGAGTACAGCCATCACATCTCTCCTGTAAGCCACATTTTCCAGGATCATAAAAGGTGTGCCGGTCTTCTCATAGGCATCTACCAGGGCCCAGCACTCCTGAATATCGAAAGCACCAGCTACCTCCAGCCCTACAGCCTTTTTAGCTTCCATCGCATCTATGGCCATGGGCGTATGCCAAAGCCAGGGGGTAGAAATAATCACGGCATCTACATCCTCTCGCTGTAGCAATTTCTGATAATCATACGGTCCAGCACCGAAGGTGGCCGGCTTCTTCATCCCAGCATCCTGCACCATTTTGGACGCATTGGCCAGGCGCTCCTGATCGATATCACAAACAGCAGTGACCAATATATCTTTTCGCTGCAGGGTAAGCCCCAGCTGACCTGTACCACGTGCTCCTACCCCAATGAATCCGATCCTGATCTTATCCTGACCCTTGCCGAGACCAAACGCAAATGAAGGAGCCATCATGGCCAATGATGCACCCGCGGCTGTTTTTAGTACAAAATTTCTTCTATCCATTTTATTCATTAATTATAAATTCATCCGTATATAATTCTCCATTCTCCGACTGGTATTGTACACTTTATGGAGATCTTAGTGCCGGAAATATTCGCTCAATTCACTTCACTGATTAGCCTAAATTTCCAAATAATAAGTAAATGAAACTTTTTGTTTTCAAAAAACAAAGTTTTAGAATGATATTTCTATATTTAAGCGAATTTTATCTTTCGTAAAGTTATTAATTATGGCATTAAGTACTTTGGACTGGTCCTTTGTGATCGGATTTTTCATCATCTCTTTAGGTATTGGCATCTGGACAGCCAAATGGGGCAATAAAGATGCTTCCGATTACTTCACAGCCGGAGGTAAGATGCCATGGTGGCTGCTGGGGGTTTCTATGGTAGCTACTACTTTTTCTACAGACACCCCCAACTTGGTCACGGACATTGTACGCCAAAACGGGGTATCAGGCAACTGGGCATGGTGGGCCTTTCTGCTCACGGGGATGCTAACGGTCTTCATATATGCCCGGCTATGGAAAAAATCCGGTGTGGTCACCGATGTGGAGTTCTACGAACTAAGGTACAGCGGGAAAATCGCGCGGTTTCTTCGTGGATTTCGGGCCATTTATCTGGGGTTACTCTTCAATGTAATGATCATGGCCACCGTTTCTCTGGCCGCCATCAAAATAGGAGGAGTCCTTTTGGGGCTGAGTCCTCTCCAAACAGTTGTGATCGCCGGAACAGTAACCGTCATCTACAGCTCGCTTGGTGGGCTGAAAGGCGTACTGATCACCGACTTTGTCCAGTTTTTTCTCTCTATTGGAGGAGCCATCATCGCTGCAGTGGTCTCGCTTCAGCATCCTAAGGTAGGAGGCCTCTCCAATCTCCTAAAGCATGAAAATGTGGTGGATAAGCTGGATTTATTCCCTTCGTTTTCCAATCCCGAAATTTTCATCACGCTGTTACTAATCCCGCTTTTGGTACAATGGTGGAGTGTATGGTACCCGGGAGCGGAGCCTGGTGGTGGTGGGTACATCGCCCAGCGGATGTTTGCCGCCAAAAATGAAGACCATTCTATTAAGGCCGTTTTGTTTTTCAATGCAGCGCACTATGCCCTGCGCCCATGGCCATGGATTATCGTTGCGCTTTGTTCGCTTGTGGTTTTCCCTGACCTGGAAAGTTTCCGTACGGCCTTTCCAAATGCCGGAAGCATTATCAACCACGACATGGGGTACCCGGCTATGCTCACATTCATCCCATCCGGACTCCTCGGGCTGGTGGTCACATCGCTCATTGCAGCCTACATGTCCACCATCTCCACCCACCTCAACTGGGGCGCCTCATACATCGTCAATGACTTTTATAAGCGTTTTGCCAAACCCGACGCTACTCAAAAAGAGATGCTGAACGTAGGCAGGATCATCACTGTGCTGTTGATGGTGCTCACCATGATATTCGCCCTGCTGCTGGACAATGCCCTGGGTGCGTTTCAAATCCTCCTTCAGATAGGTGCTGGGACCGGGCTGATCTTTATCCTCCGCTGGTTTTGGTGGCGCATCAACGCGGCCAGCGAAATGGCCGCAATGATCATCAGCTTTCTGGTGGCTATTTATTTTGGGGTGTTTCATAAGATGATGGGGTTTGAGCCATTGGCATCATGGATGGAACTGGTCATTGGGGTAGGCATCACCACCGTGGGCTGGATCATTGTGACCTACACCTCGCAGCCTACCAGCATGGAGGTGATGATCAGCTTTATCAATAAAGTAAGTCCTGGCGGACCCGGGTGGACAAAAATCATCAACAAAGCCAAGGCAGATGGCCTGCAACTCTCTGAGCCCTCAGGGCCGTGGAAGGTGCCGATCGGTATTCTCTGTATGATTGCCGGCACCATTGGAATATATGCTTTCCTGATGGGGACAGGGCTATTCATCTATGGAAGATATCTCAATGCGATCATTCTGATGGGAGTGACGATTGTCTCCATTATGGTCTTAAAAAGATTCTGGAGCAGACTTAGCTAAATGATGACAACAGCAGAAAAAAGGGTTCTTGTTCTGTGCCCCAACGCAGCCATCGACATTTTCGCGTGGGTGGAGGGATTTACTCAGGGAGTACCCAATAGAATCCTAAAAGAGACGCGTTATCCTGGTGGTAAAGGGCTACACGTAGGTATGGCCCTTTCCGAACTGGGTATTCCGGTGACCATTGCAGGATTTTGGGGCGGTGAAGCGGGTATCTGGATCAAAAAAGCTTGTAACGAGTATTATCCGAAGATTGAGTTCATTGGCCCGGATATTTCCGAATGGTCTAGAAGCTGTTACACCTTCAAATCCAGGGGTGATTTTGATGATACGGAAATTTTGGGTCCAGGTCCGGTGGTGACTGATTCGGACTTCAGGCATCTGATGGATAGCATAGAAACCATGCTTTCCAACACCGCGCTGATAGCCCTCTGCGGTTCATGGCCCAAAGGAAGCCCGGAAAATGGTTATCAACAGGTGATCGAATTGGCCAAAAAAGCTTCCGTCAGAAGTTTTCTGGATTGTACAGGCCCCCAATTGGCCAATGCGCTGAAAGCACAGCCTTACGGTCTTCACCTCAACAGAAAAGAGATCACTGAGTATTTTCAGGTTGAATTTGATACTGCCAAAAAGCAAATCATGGAGTACTGTGATCTGGCGGCCATCACCGATGGCTCAAAGGGCCTTTACCTCATCAGTGAAAATGAAATGCACCATGCACTGGCCAAAATAGAAGAAGTCATCAGCACCATAGGCGCTGGCGATTGCCTGCTGGCCGGAATCATTGCCGGTGTACTACAAAACCTCCCGCATCAGTCCATTGCCAATCTGGGAGCGGCCTGCGGGGCGGCCAACTGCATGCGCGCAGACCTGGGGATGCTCCATAAGGAAGATGTGGAAAGGTTACTGGCTGTAATGGCTGAGCAGAATTGATTCATTCACATTTCAACACCCTTACCACAATAGACTTACTGATAGGTGTGTGACTCTTGTCGGCAAAATGATTGATGGGTACCAGCATATTTGTTTCAGGAAAATAAGCCGCCAGATTCCCTATGGGGATATCATAAGCAATCACCTTAAACTGGCTTGCACGTCGCTCCACACCATCGTATCGGCTCACCAGATTCACCACATCTTCCTGTTGAAGTTTCAACTTTTCCATATCCAGCGCATTCATGAACACCACCCGTCGTTCGTTAAAAATCCCGCGATATCGGTCGTCCAGACCGTAGATCGTCGTATTGAACTGATCATGTGATCGGATGGTCATCAGCACAAAGTCCTCCTGGCTCAAACCATGATCAGCCAAACGATTGATGCTAAACCGAGCCTTCCCTCCGGGGAGTTTCGAAAAATCTCCCGTACGTGCATTATTAGGCAAATAGAATCCGCCACCTTCAGACCGTTTGCTATACGCCTCAAATCCAGCCACTACGGCTTCTATTTTCTCTCTGATCAGGTCATAGTTGGTCGAAAACGCCTTCCAGGGTATATTGCCCTTGTCACCAAAGTAAGCCCGTGCAATACCGCATACGATATCCACCTCACTCCTAAGCTGTTCGCTGGCTGGTGTCAGCCTTCCTCGAGACCGGTGTACTTTGCCCATGCTATTTTCCACCGTTACATACCGGGGCACCCCCTCTCTGACATCCTGCTCCGATCGACCCAGCGTCGGTAAAATAATCGCTGTTTTGCCGGTGATCAGGTGAGTACGATTGAGTTTAGTACTGATCGATACAGTCAGGTCACATTGCTGCAAAGCGGCGGCTGTGTAAGCCGTATCGGAAGCAGCCGAAACAAAGTTGCCACCCAA
This sequence comes from Marinoscillum sp. 108, assembly GCF_902506655.1. Classification (NCBI taxonomy): domain Bacteria; kingdom Pseudomonadati; phylum Bacteroidota; class Cytophagia; order Cytophagales; family Reichenbachiellaceae; genus Marinoscillum; species Marinoscillum sp. 108. The sequence goes on from NZ_LR734808.1 coordinate 2,181,506, forward strand.
ACCCATGAACACTTTCACCTTTCCCGCATGCATGGCCTGTATACCATGTACGGTATCATAGCCGGGCTTTTCCGGTGGATCAAAACCAAATGTGTCTTTGAGGGCCTGATTGAAGGACGGAGAGACGTGATGAACGATACCCACCGTCCGGTCACCCTGCACATTGCTATGTCCCCGCACCGGGCAAGTCCCCGCCCCCTCTTTGCCAATACTTCCTTTCAACAGCAGCAGGTTCACACACTCCCGGATATTATCCACGCCGTTCTTGTGCTGTGTCAACCCCATCGCCCAGCAGATGATGATTTTCTGGCGAGAAGCCAGTAATTCCACCGCCTCGTCCACTTTCCCAGAAGGCACTCCACATGCAGCCAGCAGTGTGGATTCGTCATGACTGTCCAAATCTTTCGTGAGCGCCTCCAATCCGTTGGTTTTTTCCTGAATAAATTCCTGGTCAAAGACCGGCCTACCTGACCTTTCCATAGCCAGTAATCTCTTCATGATGAGCTTGAGCAGCGCCACATCCTGATTGATTTTCACCTGAAGGAAAATATCTGTGAGTACGGTACCTCCACCCAATACACCTTTCACTTCCTGCGGATTTTTGAAACGAACCAACCCCGCCTCTGGAATAGGGTTTACAGTGATGATCTTCCCTCCATTTTCCTTGCACTGCTGCAAAGCGGAAAGCATACGGGGGTGATTGGTGCCCGGGTTTTGACCAATAACCATGATCACTTCTGCCTTACCGAAATCCTCCAAAGTCACGGACCCTTTACCTATTCCCAGGGTCTCCGTGAGCGCCACACCGCTGGATTCATGGCACATATTGGAGCAATCCGGCATATTGTTGGTGCCAAAGGCCCTGGCAAAAAGTCCGTAGAGAAATGCTGCCTCATTGCTGGAACGACCTGAGGTATAAAACAAAGCCTCATCCGGCGACTCCAGCTGACGAAGGTGATCTCCGATGCGATCAAAAGCCTCCTGCCAGCTGATGGGGCGGTAATGAACTGATCCCTTATCCAAAATAAAGGGCTGCGTGAGTCGACCACTCTTCCCTATCTCATAATCCGTCAATTTTGACAACTCTTCAACAGAATAGCGCTGAAAAAAATCAGCATCCACACGCTTCAGTGTGGCCTCCTCCGCCAGCGCTTTGGCGCCATTCTCGCAGTACTCTCCCAGCTGGGATCGGTCGTCGGGATCTGGCCAGGCACATCCCGGGCAGTCAAATCCGTCTTTCTGATTCATATGAGCAAGTGTCTTCAGCCCCCGAAAAAGTCCCATTTCCATCCGGGCGTGCTTCAAGGCTACCGCCACAGCGGGCACACCAGCTGCATATTCCGCCCTGGGGGTAACCTTCAGGTCTTCAAACCGGATCGTACCGGTGATAGATAGCGCTCGCTTAAAGTCCTTCTCCATCCTCTTGATTTTAAGATCAGGTAATATAAAAAATACCCGGCTTCTCCAGATGGGTAGCGTGTAAATCCATCTGTACAAATCAGCACTCCTATATCACTTGTATCCACTTAGCGCCGAAGTATTGTCGTTCAGCTAATTTTTTTTTATCCCACAAGCCGTAATCATATATTACTATTCCTTTTTCCTCCGACTGGCTCATTTATCGCGATAACGTGTAGCTAATACCTTGTTTCAAAACAAAAAAGCAAAAGCTACTATGTATAATCTCTATGCTACAATAAAAGGGGTCTGGAAAGTCTTCTTACTAGGATTTTCTATGTCCATTGGTTACTTATCTCATGCCCAGGTAAATTCTGGCGGGACGGCCACCACAGCCGATCATAATAAACAAATCGTGGGCTACATCACCAACTGGGATGCCTGGAAGGCCACCAACGCCGGATTACCGGCACAGGGAGCCCTCACGCACCTCAATATTGATTATGCCAAATACACCATTCTCAACTACTCCTTCTTTGGAGTAGCACAGGACGGATCTTTGCACAGTGGTGATCTCCGCAATAAAAACATCTACCAGCCAGGCGCCGTGCAGGCACCGGGAGATATCTTCTTCACAGATATCTACAGCAGCTGGGACATGCACATCATTTTTGGAGAGATCGATCCCATCCAATACATCAACCAGGAGGCTGCCGACAGGGCCGCTGCTCAGGGATTTGATGTGACCGTGGGTGGAAACTCCTGGTCGCATCCTACCTGGGGACTCAGCGGCTCGCTTCCAGTGCCTCTCCATAAGGAGGATGGCGCTCCGGGCTTGCTGGAACTGGCCCATCAGAATGGTGTGAAAGTGCTGGCCTCCATTGGGGGTTGGAGCATGTGCAAGCACTTCCCTGAAATGGCTGCAGATCCTGTGAAAAGGGCCAAGTTTGTGGCAGACTGCCAGAAATTGATCAATACAGGCTTTGACGGGATCGACCTTGACTGGGAGTATCCGGGCCCCTACCCTGGAATGAACTTCACGGGCACTCAGGCCGATTATGGCAACTTCTTAACCCTCGTTCAGGAAATCAGAACAGCCATAGGACCCGACAAACTGATCACCGCAGCTTTTTCGGCTGACCCGGTCAAGCTGGCAGACTTCAACTGGCCCGCACTGTCCGCCACGATGGATTACTTCAATATGATGACCTATGACTTCAATGGTGGATTTTCAAACATCGCTGGTCATAACTCACCCATCTATTCCTACGATGGCGCTGAGTCTCCTACCTTCAACTGGCAGTCTACTTATGATGCGCTCATGTCTTACGGGGTTTCTGCTTCCAAACTCAATTTTGGAGTGCCTTTCTATGGGCGTGGAGTGGTCACTAACGGTGCAGCTGATCTCAATGCACCTACACTGAAGAGACAAGAAACCGTGCAGCCTGATGGCCCCATCTCCACCAGTGCAGACTTTACCAACTGGCCAAAGGATGTCTATGATGGCACGCCCAATCACTACTACATCAAGCAGCAGGCATTGGGGGCAGGCAGTGGATGGACACGCTACTGGGATGATCAGGCGAAAGTACCCTACCTGGTAAAAGACAATTACTTCCTTAGCTATGACGATGAAGAATCGATAGGGCTGAAAGCCGACTACATTGTAGACCATAACCTGGCGGGAGCGATAGTGTGGACTGTCTACGGCGACCTGGAGTTCAGTGGAACTGCCACCAACTTTGGTACAAAGCTGAAAAGATGGTCAAGTGTAAATGCACCACTGATCAACACTGTCAACCAGCAATTTGCAGCCGGCGGTACCGGAGGAAATACGAATCCTACCACTTCCATTACTTCCCCAGCCAACGGCGCCTCCTATAATGTGGGCGATAATATCACCATATCAGCTTCTGCAAGTGATGCAGATGGCAGTGTTTCGCTGGTCGAGTTTTATGCAGGAGGTACCCTCCTCGGTTCGGACAATAGTGCACCGTACTCGTTTACCTGGAACAATGTGGCTCAGGGAAGCTACACACTACAAACAAAGGCTACCGACAATGAAGGGGGCACGGCTTTTTCATCAGGTATAAACATCACCGTTGGTACAGTGCCTAATCAATCTCCTACAGTATCCATCACCAGCCCTGCATCAGGATCTACCCACACAGAAGGCGCATCCGTGAGCATAGCAGCAAGCGCTTCTGATTCTGATGGCAGCATCAGTAAAGTAGCTTTTTATGCCAATGGCTCCCTACTGGGTGAAGATACTTCAGCTCCCTATGGTTACGACTGGATAGCCGGAGCAGCGGGCAGTTATACACTTCTTGCACGGGCCTATGACAATGAAAACGCCACAACTGACGCATCCATTAGTGTCACGATAGAATCCAGCGGAGGTGGCGGTGATTGCAACAACACACCTCAATACGTTGAAAATGGTGGTTACGTCGCAGGAAGTCAGGTACAAAATGATGGAAGCGTCTATCAATGTAAGGAATACCCTTACTCCGGCTGGTGCAATGGGGCTGCCTGGGCCTATGAGCCTGGTACCGGCTCCTACTGGCAGGATGCGTGGACCTATGTGGATGAGTGTGGCACAGGCGGAAGTAACACCCCACCCACTGCCAGTATTAGCAGTCCTGTCAACAACGCTTCTTTCACGACCGGAGCTGACATTACCATCTCTGCCAGTGCTACTGATGCGGACGGCAGTGTCATCAAAGTAGCGTTCTTCCAAAACGGCAGCCTACTGGGAGAGGACACAAGCGCTCCCTATAGTTTCACCTGGACCAATGTGGCAGCTGGTAGTTATAGCCTCACCGTAGTGGCCACGGATAATGAAAGTGCCACGACCACCTCTTCGGCAGTAACCATCACAGTAGCCAACCAGGGAAATAACCCACCTACGGTCAGCATCACCTCGCCGGCCAATGGAGCCAGCTATGATGAAGGAAGCACCATTACCATCAGCGCCAGTGCCTCGGATGACGGCTCGGTGTCCAAGGTAGAGTTCTTCGCTGGTGCTACCAAGCTCGGTGAAGACACCTCCGCACCCTACAGCTATGCCTGGACTTCAGCCTCTGTGGGCAGCTATAGCCTCAGTGCGGTGGCCACAGACAATGAGGGTGCTACTGGTACTTCTACCGCCGTGAATGTTACAGTCAATACGGTGGGTGGCTGCACTTCCGATTTTAAAATTGTGGGCTATATGCCTTCCTGGAGTGGCTCAGCCAATGACATCCAATATGACAAGGTGAGTCACATCATCTATGCGTTTATCCGGCCTACCACCAGTGGCGGACTTACTGCAGTGGAACAGCCCTCCAAACTGCAATCAATAGTCTCTCAAGGTCATGCCCAGGGAGTGAAAGTCATGATCGCCGTAGGTGGTTGGTCCGACTTTAACAATGCGGATTTTGAAGGGATGGCTTCTACCCCTACGGGCAGAAACAACTTTGCAACCAACCTGCTCAACTTGTGTAATCAGTATGGGCTTGATGGGGTGGACATTGACTGGGAATACCCGCGTGAGGGCAATACGCCTCAGGACTATGAAGCCATGATGCAAGTACTGAGCCAGACCATGCACGCCAATGGCAAGTTGCTGACGGCTGCTGTAGCGGCACAGGGATACTATGCAGATGGCATTTTGAGTGGTGTGTTCCAGTATGTAGACTTTCTGAATCTGATGGCCTATGATGGCGGCAGTGGCTCCACCCATTCGCCTTATAGCTACGCAGTATCCACACTCAACTACTGGTTGGGTCGGGGTTTGCCAGCTTCCAAAGCGGTACTGGGGGTTCCCTTTTATGCGAGACCTTCCTGGAAATCCTACGCCACACTGGTAAGTGAGGGTGCAGACCCGTATGCGGATACTTACAATGGAGATTACTACAACGGGATCACTACCATCCAGCAAAAAACGGCATTGGCAGAAAGCCAGGCCTCAGGGATCATGATCTGGGAACTGTCTCAGGACATTACCAACAATGTATCACTCTCGCTCCTGAATGCCATCTATCAGGCGGCACCAGATAATTGTGACCCAAACGGAAGCAACCCAAACGTTAGTTTTACCAATCCGACCAATGGGAGTACTATCTCCACAAGCTCGGCCATTACGCTCACAGCCAATGCCACAGACGATGGCAGCATCGCCAGCGTGGTGTTTAATGCCGGGGGGCAAAACTTAACAGCCTCTGGATCGGGAAGTGTGTATACAGCCAGCTGGACACCAGCATCAAGCGGCTCCTATACGCTCACTGTAACAGCCACGGACAACGAGAGCAATACCAGCTCCCAACAGATCACCGTCACGGCTTCCTCATCCACTTGTAGCGCTCCCGCCTGGCAGTCGTCTGCCGTGTACAATGCCGATGACCAGGTATCGCACAATGGAACACTATACCGTGCCAAATGGTGGACCCAAAATGAAGATCCCGCTACCCACTCAGGCCAATGGGATGTTTGGGAAAATCAGGGTGCCTGTGGATCAGGAGCCAGAATGACCGATGTGAAGGTGTCTCAAACGAATCAGCAGATCATTACCTACCCCAATCCATTCACTGAGTCATTCACTGTTGATTTGGAAGTGCATGAATCTGCTCCTACCAGAGTGATTGTGTACAACACGGCGGGTCAGTTGGTTCATGAGCAATCTCTGGGTATTCTTGGAAAAGGAACTCATCATCACTCCATCAATGCGCTTCATCTGCCAGAAGGGATCTACTTCTGTCATGTGAGCATTGGTGATCAACTGATTATTCGTAAGATGATCAAGCAATAACAATTTATTTCTCAAAGTGGCTGCAGCGAAGGTCTCATTACCATTTAGTCCAACCAACCTACTTTCCGCTGTGGCCGCTTTTTTTCAATCATTTCCAACCAAACCAAAAACCTATGAACACCTTTTACCAACCTAAACCTATTTTTCTCAGCTGTCTCTGGAAAGTATCCCTCCTGATTGCACTCCTATTCCTCATCCAATCTGCACAGGCTCAGGTAAATTGCACCGGTTTACCAGCCTGGTCTTCTGCCGCAGTTTATACTCAGGGGGATCAGGTGCAGCATAACAACACCGGCTATGAAGCCAAATGGTGGACTCAAAATGAAGACCCGGCTACACACTCTGGTCAGTGGGACGTCTGGATCAATCTGGGCGCCTGTGGGTCAGGCGGAAACACTCCCCCAAGTGCTTCCATCACGAGTCCATCCAATGGTGCCACCTTCACAGTTGGCGCTACGATCAACATCAATGCCTCGGCCAGCGATCCGGATGGGGCTGTAAGCAAAGTCGCTTTTTATCAAAACGGCAACCTGCTCGGGGAAGACACCAGCAGTCCTTATAGCTACTCCTGGTCTGGTGCGGCAGCAGGTAATTACAACCTCACCGCCGTGGCTACGGACAATGACAATGCTTCAACCACCTCATCGGCTGTAAGCATCACTGTGCAAAGCGCGGGCAATAATCCCCCTTCAGGCAGCATCACAGCTCCATCTTATGGGGCTACATTCACACAGGGAAGCAACATAGCCATCTCCGCCTCTGCCTCGGATGCGGATGGTTCGGTTTCCAAAGTTGAATTCTTTCAGAATGGAAATTACCTGGGTGAGGACACCTCCAGTCCGTATAGCTACACATGGAGTAACGTTTCGCAGGGCAGCTACACGCTCAGCATCGTCATCACCGACAATCTGGGCGCTACCACCACACCCGGAAGTGTTTCCGTCACGGTTCAAGGTTCGACCGGAGGGGATTGTAATGGCATCCCTCAGTACACAGAAGGTGGTGGCTACAATGCGGGTAGTGAGGTTCAAAACGTGGGCAGCGTCTATCAGTGCAAAGAGTGGCCATACTCTGGCTGGTGCAATGGGGGTGCTCAGGCTTATGCCCCGGGCACCGGAACCAACTGGCAGGATGCCTGGAACCTGATAGGGCAGTGTGGTGGTGGCACAGGAGGCAATGATTCACCAACGGTAAATATCACCTCCCCGTCCAATGGTAGCACCTTCACCCCTGGAAGTACCATCAACCTTACAGCGTCGGCTTCAGATCCGGACGGATCTGTTGTTAAAGTAGAGTTTTTTCAAAACGGAAACCTCCTGGGTGAGGACACCAGCAGCCCCTACTCCTACTCCTGGGCGAACGTATCCGCCGGCAGCTACACACTTACAGCCAAAGCCACTGACAATGAAGGCGCCAGCACCACCTCCACACAGGTATATATCAGCGTAACATCCGGGGGAAATCCCAGCGGTGATCTTCCTGACAGAGTTCTGGTGGGCTACTGGCACAACTTTGACAATGGTTCCGGAGTAGTGAAACTCCGAGACATCTCCGACAAATGGGATGTGATCAATATCGCCTTTGCTGAACCTACTGTGCAGGGGGGCTCCTCCATGAGCTTCGTTCCTGACAACTCCATTTACTCCACCACTCAAGAGTTTAAGAATGATGTGGCCCTCCTCCAAAGCCAGGGTAAAAAAGTGCTCATCTCTATAGGTGGTGCCAACGGGACGATCCATCTGGAAAACGCCACACACGCCCAGAACTTTAGCAGTACAATGACTAGCATCATCAACGAATACGGTTTTGACGGATTGGATATTGACCTGGAGGGAAGCTCGCTCTCACTTGGAGCCGGAGACAATGATTTTCGCTTCCCCACTTCCCCTCGTGTGGTCAATTTCATCAATGGCATGGAGGCCGTACTGGCCAATTTTGGTTCCGACTTTGTTCTCACAGCTGCACCCGAAACGGCCTATGTACAAGGTGGCTACAGTACCTATGGAGGAATATACGGGGCCTATTTACCGGTGCTCTATGCGCTGAAAGATCGAATGGCCTTAATCCATGTGCAGCATTACAACACGGGCTGTATGCTGGGGCTGGATAACCAATGCTATTCTCAGGGAACGGCAGACTTTCAGGTAGCCATGGGGGAAATGCTTCTGCGTGGGTTTTCAGTTGCAGGTAACCCTACATCCTTTCCTGCATTCCGTGAAGACCAGGTGGCCATAGGCCTCCCTGCTTCACCCTCTGCTGCTGGAGGTGGATATACCAATCCAAACACCGTAAAAACCGCATTGGATTACCTGATCAAAGGCATTTCGTATGGCGGTAATTATACCCTTGTCAATGGAAATGGCTATTCCGGTTTCAGGGGAATGATGACCTGGTCCATCAACTGGGACATCAATTACGGATATGAATTTTCGAATAACTACAGAGCCTATTTGGATGCACTGCCTGCCGCCCGATGGACACCTGAAAGCCCTACGCAAACGCCTGAGGTATTGGAAGAAGTATTTATCACTGCCCCGAATCCTTTTTCTGATTGGGCTACAATTACTGTCACGCTGAATGAGGCACAGGAAACCAGTTTGGTGATCTACAATCAGGTAGGTCAACAGATCGGAACCTTACATCATGGCACCCTGCAAAAAGGAACTCATACATTTGAGTGGGATAGTCGCTCTGCCAATCCCGGTCTCTACTTTGCCCGCATGGTACAGGGTGAGCAAACACAGATCATTAAGCTGATCAAAAAATAAATCGGGTGGCTGCCCTGAGGCAGCCACTTTTATAGAACATTGAAATTGATGGAAATGAAATGCAGGCCTCTACCTTCAAATCTGCGGCTGGACAGATAGGTACACCACCCAAAGATTGAGTTTGCTGATGATAACATTGGAAAAAGGTATCAAAAGCAAATCGGGTAGAGCCTGTATTTTATTAATCCCCTTACCTCCAGATAGAAGCCATGGGTGTGAGACTCAGCTTCACCTCTGAAGCACTCACAGATACTTTCGTATAGGGAGTGGTCGGAAATATCAAATCAGTCATCACAACTGCTCCATAATTAACAAAAACCTCAGCCGAAGATCGATCCATATAGATCTGAATGTCCGATACACTTACTCCGCCCAGTGGAGCTTCATGAATGGCTGCAAAATCTTCGCTAAATGAAGTGTCGCCGCTCTTGGTGCGATCGATCACCAATCGATCAGCAGTAAGCTTCACCACCAGTCTCTCACCTTGTTCATTGGAGAATGTGATATCCAGACTCTGTCCCTGGACATTGGTAAGTTCCACCAGATAGGATTCAGCAGATAAATCCATTGTGGACTCATGTGAAACAATGGCCTCTCCCATCAGTGTCTCCAGCTCCGGCACAGGCTTCGACTGGAGCAGATATCCTGTTTCCGATTTATGCAATGACAACTCTCTGGGGATGGTCATAGCACTTCGCCACTCATAAGTGGGCACCACGTTGGCATACTGCCAGTTGCTCATCCAGCCCAAAAACAAGCGCCTTCCATCTATTTCAGGAATGTCGGCCCAGGTAACACCAGCATAATTATCCGCACCATAGTCGATCCATCGGGTGACAGAGTCCGCAGGAGTGAAAACCGTACCGTCAAAATCTCCCACAAAATATTGAGTAGCAGAGCCGCCCTGAGGGCCTCCCGGATTGATACTCAACAGAATTACCCATTTCTCATCGCCATATTGATCCATAAGGGAAAATAAATCAGGGCATTCCCATACACCGCCATGCCCACCTATGGTATGTCCAAACTCACTTTGAAACTCCCAACGAATGAGGTCTGGCGAAGTGTAAATATTCACATGATCCAAAACAGCTAAAATCATTATCCATCTCTCATTCGCTTCGTCCCAGCTCACCTTCGGGTCACGAAAATCGATGATTCCTGGATTGGCCAACACAGGGTTGCCCTCATATTTTGTCCAGCTACGACCTTTATCCAGGCTAAAGGCGATGCCCTGCGTTTGAAAATCATTTCTTCCAGCCTCTGCACCCACCGGATCATGATAGGTGTAGATGGCCACCATTGGCGGATTGTCAGCGGTGCCCAAGCCACTGGTATTTTTCCAGTCAATCACCGCGCTCCCGCTGAAAATATAGCCCAAAGTATCCGGGTACAACGCAATGGGCAGATGCTCCCAATTGACCATATCCTCTGATACCGCATGCCCCCAGTGCATAGGGCCCCAAACATTACTATCAGGATAGTGCTGATAAAAGAGGTGATATTCTCCTTCATAAAAAACCATCCCATTAGGGTCGTTCATCCACTGAGTGGGGGGTGTAAAATGGTACTGCGGACGAAACTTTTCATCATATTTCATGAGCGAAGGCGTTGCTGATTCATTGCGTTTCTGACAGGCTGTTGCCAAAAAAAGAATAATCAGGAGGTAGGTAACTTTCATTGGAATAGGGTGTAATAAGATTCGATCTTCAATATATACAAATGGAAGCGACTTGACCAATAATCACTTTTGAACATGAAATCAGACTGTATGCGCCTATGTCTGTGGCTGGTGATTTGATATCCACCCAGTTTTATCAGCTCCCTAAGGGAGTCAAATCCCGCAGGCTGTCATCACCTGCATGATTTGCGCCTTGATCAATTGGTTCACATCCGGCGCCACAGCAAGAACCCCCCGGGAGATCAATACAATCCCGGCAAGCAGCCCCACCGGAGTGATCAGATTGTTCAACCGATGGGACAACCCAGGCACATAGTGGGAGACGAAGCGAAAAGCCGCCAGTATGGGCAATGTGCCTAATCCGAATAAAATCATATAGAAAAAAGCTCCCGTCAATCCCCCCGAAAGGAGTGCTCCGGCAGCAGCCAGATAGACCAAACCACAAGGCAGGGCGCCGTTGAGGAGCCCGGCAGCAAACCAACGCATGCGTGTGCTGAAATACTTGGTTAGCACATTTTTCAAAGACTGAAAAAACCATGAGCGGTGATAGGCCCCTTCTATCCTGGTTCTGATTCTGGGAAAGAGGTAAACTACAAGAATGGTGGCACCAAGGAGGATGGACAGATATTGCTGCACCTCGAAAAACCGCACAGAAAAGCCTAACAATCCGAATATGGCTCCAATAAAACCATAGAAAAGAAGTCTGCCCGAGTGATACAAACCAAAGGAAATAAACGTATTCTTTCCATTCGTACCGGTAAAGGTGAGCATCAGTGGCCCACACATGGCCACACAGTGAACGCTCCCAAATAGCCCGATCACAAACGCCGCGATCATCTAATGAATATTCCTTCTTCCTGAAAATAGCCTACCCCGCCACTGGTCCATGTGAGCTTCACCTTATACCGTCCCTTGGTTAATTCCTCTCCAAAGATGGTCTGCTGTCTTTTCTCATTGAGTGAGATACTGAAGCTCCGATCAAAAATAGATCTGGATGGATGATAAAAGTGAATTTCTCCCTTCGCTCCTGAAAACTCCTGAGGAAAGCTAAAAACCACACTCCTACCCTCCTGAGTGATCGAAACCTTTGCTCCACTTTGAGCCAGATTAATGTGTTCCTGGATCCGCTCCTGATAGACGAGCTCATCCTGATAATAGGTATCAGATACCAGATCAAAATCCTGCTGAAATGCTGCTACCACAATGGAGCTGATAAATCCACAAAACAGCACGAATGCCAACACTATACTTTTTCCCCAATTCCATTTCATAACTTTTTCATTTAATTAGTTCAGGAAGGCCCCAAAAATCTTGTCGTTACCGTTTCTAATAATTTTCCGTCTGAAAACACACCCACTTCAACTGAAGTGCTTAGTCCATCCAACTCTTCGGGATTTATAATGATAAAAAATGCACCCGCTTCCATGCCCTGCTTCCTGAGCACAATATCCTCACCCACCATTTCTATTCTTCCTGAAGGCTCCATTAGTTCCAATTTCACCGGATAAATGTTATTCGATTTGTTAAGCATTTTTAGCTGATACAAGTTAGAAATGGCACCATCTGGTCGTTCCTGATACATCATGCCCGGTGTGCGCAGGATGGTGGTCTCAAGGTCCGAACGGATCATCAACAAGGTCACCAACACTCCCATCAGTGCCAGCAATACCAGGGAGTATGCCCGCATTCTTCCCGTAAACACGAAGGGGGTCTTTGTCTCAATATGATCCTCCGAATCATACCTCACCAACCCTTTAGGCTTACCGATAGCATCCATAATGGAGTCACAGGCATCCATACACGCCGTGCAGTTCACACACTCCAGCTGAGTCCCGTTTCTGATATCTATGCCCGTGGGGCACACATACACACATTGCTTACAGTCTATGCAGTCTCCCTTATCCAGTGCCTCCCTGTCTTCTCCCTTTCGGTATTTACCCCTGGTTTCGCCACGCTGATAGTCATAGGCCACCACTATACTCTTGCGATCCAATAACACGCCCTGCAGCCTGCCATATGGGCATATGGTGGTGCACACCTGCTCCCGCAAGCGACTGAAAACCCCGTAAAACATTCCCGTAAGTGCCACCATCACCACAAAAGCCACTGGCTCTTCTGCAGGCCCGCTTTGGATCAGCAGCCAGGTCTGATCCACCCCAATGATATAGGCCATGAAGGTGTGCATGATCACTGTACTGATGGCCAGAAAAACGAAGTGCTTACTCCCTTTTTTCCAAATCCTTTCAACATCCCAGGCCTGGCGATCCAGCTTCTTTTGCTTCATATAATCGCCCTCTATCCAATACTCCACCCGACGAAAAACCCATTCCATAAAAATGGTCTGCGGACACAGCCAACCACAAAAAATCCGACCGAAAACGATGGTAAACAGGATGATAAAAACCACAGTGGTGATCATTCCGATCACGGCCAGATGAAAATCCTGAGGCCAAAAAACCTGACCGAAAATAACGAACTTCCGCTCCAGGATATTCATCAAAAGGAGTGGCTCTCCATCTATACTGATAAAGGGACCAGCCAAAAGAAATACCAGCAGCAGTATACTAACCAGCATACGGTAATTGGTGAATTTCCCTTTGGGCTTTTTGGGATAGACCCACACCCGTTTACCAGCCTCATCCACGGTAGAAATGTGGTCTCGATAAGAGGCCTCTTCTTCTTGTTCTTTATATAAATCGGTGATATCGGGTGTCATATCAGCTGCCGGCAGTGGCCACCTTTACACTATCCAATGGAACACTCGCCTCCCGCTCAAAAAGCTCACCCTGAGGCGCTTTAGCGTTGGGTGGATTGGTGCCCTCCAGAGTATACACATAGCTGGAAATTTGCTGCATCTCCTTCGGACTTAGCTGAGCCTGCCATGAAATCATCCCTTTCGACGGCACACCATATTTGATGGTCTTGAAAATGGATTGAACATCACCCCCATGAATCCAATACTGATCCGCAAGATTGGGCCCTACACCACCTTCACCCAGCTGCCCATGACATGCTGCACACTTCGACACAAACAGGTCCTGCCCCACAGCAAGATCTTCCGATGCATTGAGCATGGTCACTGAGGATTCGTCAATAAGATTATCCAGGGACGCCAGATACATTTCCACCTCCGCATTGGCCAACTCCATCTCGGTGTAATATTCCTCGTCCTGCAGGGCGCCAGTTCCCAATACATGAAAATGGAGTATGTAGGCGACAGAGATAATAATGGTGAGATAAAAACCATAAAGCCACCATGGTGGAAGTTTGTTGTCCAGCTCCCTGATTCCGTCATAGGAGTGGTCGGTCATTACCGTAGCTTCTTCCTCCAAAGGCACAGCATTATTCAACCTATGCCATATGCGGCTCCAGAATCCCTCGGCGGGCACTACCGGAGCAGACTGGTGCTTGGCTCCCATGATGGCCGACAAAGCATACAGGGAAGTGTAGAGCGCCAAAAGCGCTACCACAACCACCAGTGCCCCTACGGTCAGCACGATTTCCACCTGATATAAGGTATAAAAATCTGAAGCAGTATCCTGTGCCTGCACCATCACCGGCCCGCCCAGTATGGAGAGGAGTATCAATACGGATTTAGAGTAGTTCATCGCTTTCATCGTTTATATTCAGTGGTATCCTGGAGATTTCATCTATTTGCTTTCTGTTTGACCTAAGGACGTAAATAAAAAGCCCCAGGAAAAAAACGAAGAAAATGATCAGTGAGATCAGGGGGAATACTTCAATTCCCGCAATGGTCTCCATATGGTGTTTTACAAATTTTAGCATGATTACTGTTCGTTTTTGGTTTCACCAATGTTCTTAATATCTGTACCCACCCGTTGCAAATAAGCAATTAGCGCCACTATTTCTTTGTCAGGAACTACCCTGACTCCCTGAGTCGCCAGGTCATCCGAGATGGATTTGGCTTGCTGCTCAGCATCTGCTACGGCTTCATCCTGAAAGCCTTCGGCGTATGGCACTCCCAGCGTCTGCATCGCGGTGATCTTTTTAGGGAGGAGTTCTTTTTCCCAGTCTTGCTCAAAGAGCCATGGATAAGGTGGCATAATAGAACCCGGAGACATACTCGCGGGATCCAGCATGTGGTAGTAATGCCAGCTGTTGGGATATTTACCACCGACTCTCAGGAGATCCGGCCCGGTACGCTTAGACCCCCACTGAAACGGGTGGTCATAAACAAACTCTCCCGCTTTGGCATACTCACCATACCGCTCGGTTTCTGATCGGAAAGGCCTCACCATCTGAGAGTGACAGGTATAACAGCCCTCACGTACATAGATGTCCCTACCATTCAGTTCCAATGGGGTGTAGGGCTTCACACTTGTGATGGTGGGCACATTGGATTGCACCAAAAATGTAGGAACAATCTCGATAATCCCCCCGATAGCCACTGCCACAAGGCTCCATACCAGCAGGGTAATAGGCCTCCATTCAAAAATTCGTCTGTGCCAATGTTCGGATTTCGCAGGACGGTAATTTTTCGTAAGTGGGGCTGCCTCAGCCTTTGTTTCTCTTATGAACGTACCAGCCTGAGCGGTTTTTATCAGGTTATAAACCATCACAAAAACCCCTGTCAGGTACAGGGCACCACCAAATGCCCGCAGCATATACATAGGCATGATCTGAGTCACAGTCTCCAGGAAGTTGCTATAGACCAGGGTGCCTTCCGGTGCAAACTGCTTCCACATGAGGCTTTGCACAAAGCCTGCCCAGTACATAGGAAGGGTGTAGAAGATAATGCCCATGGTTCCTACCCAGAAGTGTACATTGGCAAGTTTTTTAGAAAACAACTGCGTACCGTACAACCGGGGAATGAGGTAATAGAGCATGGCAAAAGTCATGAAGCCATTCCATCCGAGTCCCCCTACGTGGACGTGCGCCACGATCCAGTCAGTAAAGTGAGCGATGGCATTGAAGTTCTTCAGGGAAAGCATTGGCCCCTCAAAAGTGGCCATACCGTAGCAGGTAACTGCCACCACCATAAATTTCAGAATAGGATCTTCGCGCACTCTGTCCCAGGCCCCGCGCAGTGTCAGCAGTCCATTGAGCATCCCGCCCCAAGACGGAGCAATGAGCATGATGGAAAAAACCGTACCCAAAGACTGAGCCCAGTTAGGCAGGGAATTGTACAACAGATGATGGGGGCCTGCCCAGATGTAAATGAATATGAGTGCCCAAAAGTGGATAATGGACAAGCGGTAGGAATAAACCGGACGATTGGCCGCCTTGGGGATGAAATAGTACATCAATCCCAGGTATGGGGTGGTCAGGAAAAATGCGACCGCATTGTGCCCATACCACCACTGTACCAATGCATCCTGCACACCAGCATACCACGAGTAGCTTTTCATGAAACTGATAGGCAGCTCAAACGAATTAACGATATGGAGCATCGCTACGGTCACGAAAGTGGCAATGAAAAACCAAATGGCCACATACAAATGGCGCTCCCTTCTTTTGAGGATGGTACCAAACATATTGATCCCAAAGACCACCCAGATGATGGCTATGGCAATATCAATCGGCCACTCCAGCTCAGCGTATTCCTTGCCTGTGGTGTATCCCAATGGCAAGGTGATGGCCGCAGCGAGTATGATCAACTGCCACCCCCAGAAATGGATTCTACTCAGCAGGTCGCTGAACATCCGGGCCTTGCAAAGTCGCTGCAGAGAATAGTAAACACCCATGAAAATACCATTGCCCACAAATGCAAAAATCACTGCATTGGTATGCAAAGGCCTGATCCGCCCAAAAGTGGTATACTGCAATCCGAAATTGAGCTCTGGCCAGAAAAACTGACACGCTGCCAGCAACCCAACGCTCATCCCCACCACCCCAAAAACAGTGGTGGCAATAAGGAACATCCTTACGATTGAGTTGTCATAGTAAAACGTATCCAGGCCATTATTTACCGTCCCCTTTTCTTCGGGCGGGTTGGTGAGAGTCGTTGTTGACATAGAAAGTTTGATTTGGTTCGTCATCAAAAAGTATCCTGATAGAAGGGGTATAGTCATCATCATACTGACCGCTTCCTGAAGCCCATATAAAAGCGAACAAGAACCCTAAGGCTACTGTGATGCTGAATCCGATTAAGACGATGATTACACTCATAATTATCAAAGCAAGATTACGAGGATGAGTCACCCCATCTTATGAGCGTTTTCAATCGTTCGACTGATTTTTGTCAGTGGAGAAAAAGAAAACCTCAAAAAACCTCACCGAAAGTACTTTTTGGAGATCCCATTTATCACCAGCGTGATAAATGCCACCACCGTAACTGAGCTGATGGGCATGAGGATGGCCGAGACCACCGGGGTGAGGTGGCCCGAAACGGCAAAGGACAGCCCTATAATATTGTACACAAAAGAGATCACCAATGCGGCCACAATTACACGCATGACCACTTTGGAAAACCTAAGGATGCTGCCCGTTCGGCTCAGTGAGTCAGCTTCCACCAGCGCGTCACAGGCGGGACTAAACTGATGGATGTCTTCGCACACTGCAAATCCCACACTGGCAGACTTGAGTGCTCCAGCGTCGTTCAGCCCGTCACCAATCATCAGCGTATGACCTTGAAGCCCTTGTAAAAAGGACAGCTTCTCTTCTGGCTTTTGATTGAATGCCCATTGGTCAAAATATGGAGCCAGGGTGGGTGCCTCAGACGCATTATCTCCAGAAAGCAAACAAAGTCTGTAGTCGTTCCGCAGATGTTTCAGTTCAGAAAATATGTCGGCACGATACTCTGCCCTGATGCTGTAAAACCCAATAAAAACACCGTCTATGTCCACATAGGCCGTGGTCTCCTGTACCGTATTGGAGGAGCGATTGATCCATGCCGACGATCCCACTTTCACTACATGACCAGCTATCTCAGCCCGCAAGCCTTTTCCTACCTGCTCATTGAAATCTGTGATGGCCATCTTCTCCACACTCTCCGCAATGGTGCCTAATATAAGCCTGCTGATAGGGTGGGCAGAATTGGCACAGGCCGTTTTGAGAAGGGATAGTTGTATAGGGTTTAACTCCGCGCCCTGATAACTTACTTTGGAGGGATTATTTTTGGTGAGCGTCCCCGTTTTGTCAAAGACAATCGTTTCGGTTTTAGCCATCTGCTCAATAATACCGGCATTTTTCAGATAAACACCCTGGTGACCGAGTATCCGCATGCCATGTCCCAGGCCAAAGGGTAAGGCCAACGCCAGTGCACACGGGCAAGCCACAATCAGCACGGAAGCAACGGCATCCCATATTTTGGAAGGATCTGCCACACTCCAGTATATTCCTGTGCCCAGGGCAAGTATGAGGATCACCACAGTGAAGTACTTGCTCACCTTGTCTATCAGGTTGTCATAGGGATTGGCAGTCTTGGCAAAGGTCTGATTATTCCATAACTGAGTGAGTTTGCTGGTGCTCACGGCTTTTTCCAGACTTATTTCAATCTGCCCACCCAACTGCCTGCCTCCCGCGTACACGCGCTCCCCCTCACTTACAGGTATGGGATCAGCCTCTCCCGTCACAAAGCTGTAGTCAATTTTGGCTTTACCGGATTGCAAAATACCATCGGCAGGGATCAACTCCTGATTGTGAAGAACGATGCAGTCGTTTGGCTTCAAATCTCTCACCAATACCTGCTCCTCCTGGCCACTGACCACCCGCGTTACCGAAACGGGAAAATAAGACTTATAATCCCGCTCAAAAGACAGGGCCTCATATGATTTGCTCTGATACCATTTGCCCAACAACAAAAAGAAGACAAGACCAGCCAGGGAGTCCACATAGCCCGGACCCGCAGCCCATAGTATCTCATATCCACTCCTGACAAAAAGTGTGAAAATACCCAGGGTAATGGGTACGTCTATATTCATATATCCATGCCGGATGCTTCTCCAGGCACTCTTGTAGTACTCCTGAGCAGCATAAAAGACCACTGGAATCGATAAAAACAGATTGATCCAACCAAACAAGTGCCTGAATGACTCCTCGGCCTGAAATGCGCTATCCAGATACTCAGGCAGGCTCATCAGCATACTATTGCCGAAGCAAAAACCCGCCACTGCTATTCGCAATACCTGCTTATTTGACTTTCTGGGCTTCGGCGCCTCCACACTGTCCAGATGAATAGCAGGCGGATACCCCAATGTAGCCAGGATGATGGCCACCTCCCGCAGGGTAATTGCTTTAGAGAAAAGAATGGTGATTTCCTTTCGGAGAAAGTTAACCTCGGCGGAGAAAATACGGCTTTCTAACTTGGGCAGGTGCTCCAGCAGGTAAATACAAGAGCTACAATGAATGCCCGGCAGAGAAAACCTGACTGCAGACTGGTTGGCATCTGAATAATGGAGCAGCCCCTCGCTCACCTCTTTCTGATCCAGAAATGAGTATTTCTTGTGAATTTCCTTTTCCTCGGCTACCCTACCAGCGTGCAGCTCCCTGTTTTGATAGTATGCACCCAGATTGTTGTGCTCGATCAACTCATAAACCGCCCTGCAGCCATGGCAGCAAAAATCCTTGTCTTCATATTCGATGTGGTCTTCCTCACACGAGGTGCCGCAATGATGGCAACGTAATTTTGGAGAAATCCGGGCAGATGATGTCATATATACTTCAGGCACCCACAAAACTAATTTGCTCAAACAGGTCAGGGTCTGACAGTACTCAGGCTTATAACTGACATTAATCATGTGTTGCTATGCCACCGCAACGCTGAAAGTGAAAACAACCAAAATCAGCACTGGTAATGATCATTATCAGGAATAAACCTCCTTCGCCCGAGTTTCTTTGTTACATGCAAGATTTCATTTCAAAATACAACGTCCCAGGCCCACGCTATACCAGCTACCCTACCGTCCCCCATTGGCATACAGAAGACCACACCGAAAGTCGCTGGAAGCAAGCGGTCAGTGATGGATTTTGGAGAAATGGTAAAGAAATCAGCCTGTATATTCACCTCCCATTTTGCGAAAGCTTATGTACCTACTGTGGATGTACAACCCGGATCACCCAAAACCACAAAATAGAAAGCAAATACATCACCTATTTACTGAAAGAATGGAAACTCTACCTGGCCACTTTCGGAGGTCAACCCATCATCAGGGAGATTCACCTGGGAGGTGGCACCCCCACCTTTTTCTCAGCAGAAAACCTCAAAACCCTGATCGACGGACTCACTTATGAGGCCACCCTTTCTGACGATTTCGTATTTGGCTTTGAAGGACACCCCAATAACACGACAGAGGAACACCTGAAGACGCTGGCTGCATTGGGCTTTACCAGGATGAGCCTCGGCATTCAGGATTTCGATCAGGAAGTGCAAAAAATCATCAACAGGAAACAATCCTTCTCTCAGGTGAAAGAGGTCACAGCGCTTGCTCGTACCTATGGATTCACCAGTGTGAACTACGACCTGATCTATGGTCTCCCTAAGCAGACAATCTCAGGGATTGCTCAAACCATCGCTCAGACCATTGCCTTAAAGCCAGATCGCATTGCTTTCTATGGCTACGCCCATGTGCCCTGGGTCAAAGCTGCTCAAAAGTCTTACGAACAGTACCTTCCAAGCCCAGCCCAGAGGCAAAGCATGTATGCCACCGGCAAGAAAGCACTGATGGCCAATGGTTATCATGACATTGGCATGGACCACTTTGCACTGCCTACCGACAGCCTCTATGAAGCCTTTGCCACCGGTAAACTTCATCGCAACTTTATGGGCTATACCACCCAAGACACCAATCTGCTGATTGGGCTGGGTATGAGTTCCATCAGCGACAGCTGGACGGCATTTAGTCAAAACGAAAAACTGTTGAGCAGGTATTACGAGCGCCTCGACCGAAATGAACTACCCATTTCCAGAGGCCATCAGCTCACCACAGAAGATTTGATCATCCGGCGGCATATTCTGAATCTCATGTGTAATTTTGAAACCACATGGGAGGTTTCTGAGCTATTGGAGATTGGTTTTGGCTTCAATACCAACCTCCTGGCTACTTTGGTGACGGATGGGTTTATTCAATGGACTGATACCGGGATCAAAATCAATGACGCTGGCAAACCCTTTATCCGAAATATCTGCATGGCGCTGGACGCCCGACTCTGGCGCTCCAGCCAGCAAGCCTCCTTCAGCCAAACCCTATGATCATGAGAGTGACTAACGCTCTCAGTCCTTCAGCACCAAATCGTAGTAATCTGTGCGCCGGTCTTTCAGATTGCGTGCACTCCCCGATTCATGCAGTTCTTTGAGTAAGTCAAGGTCCACATCCACTACCAGGATCATCTCTGTATTGGGCGTGGCTTCCGCTTTCACTCCATTAACCGGAAAGGCAAAATCGCATGGAGTGAACACCACGGACTGAGCAAATTGGATATCCATGTTGTGCACTTTGGGCAGGTTGCCCACCGAACCGGCCATGGCCACGTAACATTCGTTTTCTATAGCCCGTGCCTGAGCGCAGTTTCTCACCCTTGAGTATCCGTTTTGTGTATCTGTCAGGAAGGGGATAAAAAGTAGTTTCATCCCCTGGGCAGCCATCATCCTCGGAATCTCGGGAAACTCCACATCATAACTGATGCAAACACCCACCTTACCACAATCCGTATCAAACACCTGAATCCCTTTGCCTCCCGACATCCCCCAGAATTTCACTTCATCTGGAGTGACCTGTATTTTTTCAAACTGACTCCATACCCCATTTCTTCGGCAGAGATAGCCCACATTGTAGAGGTTGCCGTCACGCATCAAAGGCATACTGCCAGTGATAATATTGATGTTGTAACTAATGGCCAGCTGGACGAACCGATCGCGAATGCTTTCGGTATGAGCGGCCAGCTCACGAATGGCAGCAGGCTCGCTAAGATTGTTCCACTGCCCCATAAGTGGCGCATTGAAAAACTCCGGGAAGAGTGCAAAATCACTTTTGTACCCGGAGACTGCATCGATGAAAAATTCTATTTGCTGGAAAAGCTCATCCATGGTATTGTACGGTCGCATCTGCCACTGTACCAGCCCCAAGCGGACCACTGGCTTGTACTCAGGTTTATTGGCTCCTTTTCGCTTGTAATAGATATTATCCCATTGCAAGAGGGTAGCAAATTCCATGGACTCCTCATCACCCGGCATATAGTCGGTCAGGAGCTTCTTTACGTGAAAGTCGTTGGAGAGCTGAAAGGACAGTGTGGGATCATGAATCTCCTTAAACTTCACCCGATCGATGTATTCCTTTGGCTTCAGGGTATCTACATACTTATGGTAATTCGGGATTCGGCCACCGAAAATGATCGCACGGAGATTCAATTTTTCACAAAGTTCCTTTCGGGCATCATAGAGGCGCCTGCCCAAGCGATACCCCCGGTAGTCTGGTCGGATAAAGACCTCTATCCCGTACAGAATATCCCCCGTAGGGTTATGGGTGTCAAAGGAGTAGTTGCCGGTGATCTCTTTGTAAGTGTGCTCGTCTCCAAACTTGCCATAATCAACTATGATGGCCAGTGCACAACCCACTACTTTGCCGTCTGCCACGATTCCAAATTGACCTTCGGGGAAAATCTCCAGAAGCTTGTTGATGTATTCCTCCCCCCAGAAAATGCCGGGCCAGCTGCTGTAGGCCTCTATCATGGCATCCTTGAGCTCCTGATAGTCAGCCATTCGGATGTTTCTTACCTCTACTTGTTTGATTTTTTTCATAGCTGATCGATTTTCAGGTTAAGACGTGAGTTTAAGATTAGGTTACATGATTCTTTTGGCATCTCCTCCATTACTCCGAGAAAGTTATACAAAGAAAGGTCATTATGAAGTATAAAGATATGCCGGTGCTGATAGGTTTAAATGGCGTTATACTACCATTTCCTTTCCTTTTTCTTATATTCATCTGACAGATTTGGCACGGCCGATCTGGTAATGAATCCAAAATAGATAACAATCAGGCTGTCATGTTTTTTCAATCGTTTGAATTAACCATACAGCCTCAACCCCAACCCCAAATGCGCCCAACTCATTTGCTTCAAGTTTTCCTGATCTCACTAGTATTTTTACTCTTCACCTTCAGGGCAGATGCGCAAACGGATAAGAAATATCAACTTCAGGTAATCTCGCAGCCCGCCAATACCCCTGCCAATGCGGAACTATATGCTGCCGGAAACTTCAACAACTGGATAGCCGGAGACAGGATGTATCAACTACACCCCAATTCGGAAGGCGTTTATACCCTACAAATTTCCACGCCTCTGGATACGCTGATGTACAAGTATACCCGCGGCACATGGCCATCTGTAGAGGGGGATGACTTTGGTCAAATCAAAAAAAACAGGCAGCTCCTTCACACCGGAAACGCTATCACCTCTGTGGAGGATGAAATAAAAACCTGGGAAGACCTGGAAAGCAGCGACACTTACACTTTTGTCATCGAATCCCTACCGGAAAATACACCCATAGACGCTACCATCTACCTCACCGGCAACTTCAACCGATGGGAGCCCGGCAACCCTGATTATAAATTCAGCAAACTCGAAGACAATACCTACACCTATACCCTCAAGGGTGCTCCGGATCACTTAGAATATAAATTTACCCGAGGCACCTGGGAGACCGTGGAAGGAGGTAGCGACGGCCGAGCCATTGGCAACAGACAATACCGCAGAACCGAAGGTGGACCAGTGATGCTCTATGCCACCATCAAAACCTGGGAAGATTTCTCAGGATCAAAGGTGAATTATTATGATTTCATCCTCATCATTGCTTCGGTAATCGCCTTCCTGCTGCTGGTTGCCTTCAACTGGATGGTCAATGCCAATGTGCAAGCCAACAGGTTCCTTTCGTTGGCCCTGGCCCTGTTCATTATCGCTTCTGCAGCCAGGATTCTCATGAACTATCGCCAAATGTTTCACTGGGAGCCCCGGCTCGTTTTGCTGCCAGACATGGTCTATTTTACCATTGCTCCCCTCCTGTATTTTTACTTTCAGTCGCTTCTGGCCGTGAGGCCGCGAATCTCCATGAGCAAGTGGATCAGTTTCATTCCGGCCG
Organism: Marinoscillum sp. 108; assembly: GCF_902506655.1. Classification (NCBI taxonomy): domain Bacteria; kingdom Pseudomonadati; phylum Bacteroidota; class Cytophagia; order Cytophagales; family Reichenbachiellaceae; genus Marinoscillum; species Marinoscillum sp. 108. The sequence continues at coordinate 2,205,172 of NZ_LR734808.1, forward strand.
GTATTCTCATGCTTACCTATATTCCGCTTTTCGTCCTGGATCGGGAGACCTTCATAGATAAAATGGTCAATCGGGAATTTCACTGGTTGTTTGCCCTGACCGCAGGTATCGGCCTGATCTATAACTTCATCTACTGGCTCAGAAGTCTGCGTGTTCTCAAGATTTACACTGAGAAAATGGATAACACACAGTCGTTCGATCAAAGTCATTATTACCTCAACAGCTTACTTACCCTCTATAGCATCTGCCTCTTCACCTGGCTGGCCACATACCTCATCGGCGGAGCTGGCTTGTTCGGAGAGATGGACACCATCAGGATTACCGATACCACTTCAGACCTCACCTGGATCCTTTTCGCAGGCACCCCCTTTTTGGTGGCCTACTTTGCACTCAGCCAGCCAGAGCTCTTCAGGATCTCCGAAACCTCAGAAAAATATCGTTTTTCCAGTCTGAGTGATGAGTCTGTAAACAACCTGAAAGAACAGCTCCACCAGCTCATGCTCAATGAGAAACCCTTTCTCAATCCCAAGCTTACCCTTCTGGAGTTGGCAGAAATGATCGAGACCAACACCCATGCACTCTCGCGGGTGATCAATGAAGGATTCGATCGAAATTTTTATGACTTTGTCAATTTCTACCGGGTCGAGGAATTTAAGCGGCTGGTGAATCAGGCCGACCATAAAAACCTCACCTTTCTGGCCATTGCCTATGAGGTAGGCTTCAGTTCCAAAACCACCTTCAACCGGGCTTTTAAAAAGCTGGAAGGACATACTCCCCGCGAGTACCACAAGCAAATGATTCATGAAGGAACTACCGAGGAAATGAAATGGGTTTGAAGTAGTTTCAATAAAACACATGATAGATTTTCAATATATTAATATAAGGCTCTCATAACCCTACCATATTTCCAATCTCATAATTCACTAATAAAGTACCACCAAACACTTTTAAGATGGTGGTACTTAATGAATCCCTCAGATTTTTCATTGGATAAATGGCTTATTCCTTATCAAATCCAACCAACTGTATACTAGCTGGTTAGAGAAATAAACCAAGTGCTAAAACATGAAATGATACTTTCACCAAAGGACTGACAGCGCCCAAGTGATAACATGTGCCGATTGGGAAGTGTGGTGTGGGTAAGCTTGTGTTGTACCGTGAGGAAACTCATGGACTCAAAAGTTATTCTCAACCAAACCAACAACCTATGTACACTTTGCGAAAAGCAACCCTTGCTTTGATCATTCTGATGAGTTGCCTGTCTACTCATCTCTCTTTCGGACAGGTGGATTTCCGGGAGGAAACGATCTATTTCCTCCTTACCTCCAGATTTTTTGACGGAGATCCATCCAACAATGCACCCAATGAGTGGAGTTCATATGACCCTGACCCCAATGTGCGTCCTTCTATTACCGATCCTCAGGATGTTACCTGGCGGGGTGATTTCAAAGGGCTCATCCAAAAACTCGATTACATTCAGGACCTGGGCTTCACAGCCATCTGGATCACGCCCATCGTCCACAACAGGAGCCCGCTGGACTATCACGGGTACCACGCATGGGACTTTACCCGGGTAGACCCCAGACTGGAGTCACCAGGCGCCACCTTTCAGGACCTGATCAATGAAGTACATGCCCGCGGCATGAAGATCGTCCTCGACATTGTGACCAACCATGCGGGTAGATTTGGAATCAAAGGTCAGGCCGAAATCAAGTACAACACCGACCCCAACCAGCCATGGGGGCAGGACTCCAATGGCAATACGCTCCAGCCCAACCCCAACTGGGAGTACGATGGTATCACCCCCAATCCGGACGATGGTAAGATCTGGAGCCGGGCCAACATCCCAACCATGCCTGCACCTTACAATCAAAACCTGCAAAACTATAACTGGCCGAGCACCCAATCCTATGTGGACACCTCAGATCCCAACTGGTACCATCACTCCGGAAACGGATTCGCGCAAGGCTGGGATGATACGGAGAACCTTTACAACCGGGCATTGGCGGGAGACACCCCCGACCTGAATACCGGAAGCTCTGTGGTCCAAAACTACCTGATCGCCGCCTACACCACCTTCATCAATATGGGGGTGGATGCCTTCCGCTGGGACACCATGAAACACATGAGTAAAGACGATGTACTGGCTTTCAAAGATGCTTTTCATGCAGTGAATCCAGACCTTTTCATTTTCGGAGAAGTAGCTCAGAAAAGACATGAACTCCATAATGTGGAAGAAATCAACCCACACTGGTACACCTGGAGAGGTGCTGTAGGCGCTTCTCAAAATTCGGATATCGCTGTGTTGGATTTCTATGCGGAGGCCACCTTCCATGGTGTATTCGAGTCAGGAGAAAGCTTTGCCAATGTGCAGGCCGCGGCCCGATACGATCACTTGTACAGCGACCCATCTACCCTGCTCACCTGGCTGGATAACCATGACTTTGGCCCAAATAACGACTGGAACCGAAGATATGGTGGCAGTGCCGAGAACCTCGCCGCCTGTATGAACTTTATGTTTACCTGGCGAGGGATTCCGGTGGTCTATTACGGTACAGAAATCCAGTTTAAAAAAGGAGAATACGCAGACATCCACGATGCCACAGGTATAGAAAAATCGATTGACGAAACGGGCCGCGCCTACTATGGAGCAGAATTTGCCAACGCACCCAACCACATTATCTATCAGCACATCAAAAAACTGAATGCCATGCGCAGGGCGATTCCGGCCTTGCAGAAGGGCGCCTGGAGGTGGGATGGAAATGCAGGAGGAAATGGTGTGGGTTATGTAAGATCGCATGGTAGCAGTGAAGTAGCCGTAGGACTGGCTAAGGACGGCTCCGCCACTTTCAACTTCTCCGGACTTACCAATGGTATCTATCGGGATGCGGTCACCGGCAACGAACAGAACGTTTCGAATGGATCATTGAGCTTCACTGTACAGTCAGGGTCGGCGGGTATCTATGTACTCAACGGACCAGGAATGATCGGCGGAAACGGCGTAGGTTTCTTCCAGGCAGGCTCAGGGTCCAGCCAGCCTGTGGTGAGTGCTAACCCTTCCGGAGGTGTATATAGCAACCCCGTGCAGGTCACCCTCTCGGCAAGCTCACAGCATGCGCCCAATACCATCTACTATACCTTAGATGGCTCCACGCCTTCTACTTCCAGTGCAGTATACAGTGGTGCACTCACCATCAGCTCCACCTCCACACTGAAGGCCATGGCAGTGGACAATCAGGGTGGACAATCAACCGTGCTTTCGCACACCTATACCATTGGGGCGATAGAAGGAATCACGGTCTACTTTCAGAAACCTTCCGGATGGTCTACCGCCAACATCCACTATTGGAACCTATCACCTTCCGGTGCCAGCAGCACATGGCCTGGTCCGACCATGACCTCAGAAGGAAATGGATGGTACCGATATGATTTCACCAATGCCAGCAGTGCCAATATAGTATTCAATGACAATGGTGGCGCACAAACCGCAGACCTCTCCCGCTCCTCAGATGGGTGGTATGACATCAATGGAGTATGGAACGATACGGATCCCCGGGTCACCACCAATCAACCACCGGTAGTCTCCATTTCCCCACTGGGTGGCACTTTCACGGATGGCGACAATGTGAGTGTGACCCTCTCCGCTACTGACGATTCGGATCCGAACCCGACCATCTACTATACCCTGAATGGTAGTACACCAACCACTGCCTCCAGCGTATACAGCACAGCCCTTTCAGTCTCTGATGATCTTACCATCAAGGCGCTGGCAGTGGACAGTCAGGGTGCCAGCTCCACAATAGTGAGTGCAGCTTTTACTTTTGAGCCACCCGCTTCCGGGCTCATCGTGCACTTCAAGCCAAATGGCTACACCAGCCCTGAGGTCTATTTCTGGGGAGCGACTCCCTCCGGCCAGACGACCACCTGGCCCGGAGAAACCATGACGGCAGAGGCCGATGGCTGGTACAGCTATACCATAGGTAATGCTGCCTGTTCCAATTTGATTTTCAGTAACAATGGCGCCAGCCAAACCGCAGATCTCTACCGGTGTGGAGAAGGCTGGTACATGGATGGCACCTGGTATGATGATCTACCGGGCACTTCTGCCGGCTTGACCATTCACTATCAAAAGCCCTCCGGCTGGGGCACTGCCAAAATGCATTACTGGAATGTGACACCATCCTCCGTGGCTGGTACCACCTGGCCTGGCGCACAAATGACCAACGATGGCAATGGCTGGTGGTCATACACCATAGCGGATGCCACCTGTGCCAGCATCGTCTTCAATGACAATGGAGGCGCACAAACCGGGGACTTGTCCAGGTGCGGAGAGGGCTGGTATAACAATGGCTGGTCAGGCTCTGCCCGAACATCTGAAGGTTTCCCGAAAGTGGAAAACGCTGGGTTTTCACTCAGTCAAAACTACCCCAACCCCTTTACCGACTTTACCACCATAGAAATGAGCCTGAATAAGACCCAAAATGTCCGACTCTCGGTATATGCCATGGATGGTAAAGAAGTGATGACCATAGTAGATCACGAACTCACCAGCGGCAAACATCGGTTTATCCTGAACGCAGACCAATTTGAGCCTGGAATCTACTTCTACAAAATCATCAGCAGTGAGGGCGCTTTGATCAAAAGAATGCTCGTGAAGTAAAGAAGAAATAACTGGTTAAGTGAAAAGAGGGTGCCAATAGGCATCCTTTTTTTATTTACGTCCTACCTTTGTCATCAATGGCGGATTTTAAAAAATATTTCATTGTAGCGGGACAACCCGAAGAAGTGTATGCCGCGCTTACCTTCAAACCAACCATAGAACTATGGACAGGATCCCCGGCTATTTTCAAACCTGAGGTGGATTCAGAGTTTTCACTATGGAATGGAAGCATCCTGGGTAAAAACCTGGAATTTGAAGAGGGCAAAATGATCCGTCAGCAGTGGTACTTTGGGGAGCAGGACACGCCCTCTATTGTGACGCTGAAATTTCACCTTCACAAAAAGGGCACTTCCATAGAGGTCAATCACACCAACATCCCCGATCAGGACTATGATGACATAGTGGATGGATGGCATGAAGTATATATGAAAGAACTCACAGAGTTTTACCAGGAGTAATTTCACCCCTCGTTTGAAGGATTAGAACCTCCCTTTTCTCGTTCCGGTTTTCCAGTTCCAGGCAGTCTGTATAATGGCTGAAATCTCCTTGTATCTTGGATCCCAGCCCAGCTTTTCCAGTGCCAGCTTGGCATTAGCCACCAGCTCAGTTGCATCCCCGGCCCTTCTTTCTGCCAGCTCATAAGGCACCGGCATCCCCGTAACCTCCTCGGCAGCCTTGATCACCTCCATCACTGAGTAGCCAAACCCGGTGCCCAGGTTACAAGCCAACGACTCCCCTCCTTTGTTGAGGTATTCCAGGGCCTTGATGTGGGCGTCTCCCAGGTCATTCACATGGATATAATCCCGCACACAAGTGCCATCTGGTGTGGGGTAATCCGTACCAAATACCTTGATGGCCGCACGATCCCCAGTGATTGCATCCAGGATTAGCGGGATCAGGTGAGTTTCCGGGTTATGGTCTTCTCCTATCAACCCATCTTCTGATGCACCGCTGGCATTGAAATAGCGAAGAAACACATATTTCAGCCCATAGGCTGTCTCATAGTCTTTGATCATTTGCTCCAGCAAGAACTTACTCTTTCCATAGGGACTCACAGGGTTTTGTGGGTGTGATTCATCCAACGGAACATACTCCGGATTGCCATAAGTGGCACAGGTGGAAGAAAAGATGAACTTCAGGCACTGATGATCCACCATGGTTTTGAGCAGGGTCAGTGGCCTGGCCACGTTGTTCACATAGTACTTGTGAGGATCAGATACCGACTCTCCCACATACGCATAAGCCGCAAAATGCAGTACCGCTGAAAACTGATGTTTCTTAAAGAGCTGCTGTAACAAGTCCTCGTCCCCAATATCCCCCTGAACCAGCTCTACCGAGTCATTGACAATTGCCTCCTTGTGACCATACACCAGATTGTCCAGGACCACAATGTGATAATCCAGCCCCGCCAATAACCTCACCGTGTGTGAGCCAATGTAACCAGCTCCGCCGGTGACCAATATCGTTTTTGTGTTATCCATTTTTGTAGTGCTTTTCAGAAAGTGATCTTAAGGTTTCGGCCGCTTGCTCAGCGGTAATATCCCGCTGAGGGTTGGCAAACATTTCATAGCCCACCATAAATTTCTTCACTGTGGCAGACCTGAGCAGTGGTGGGTAAAAAGAATAGTGAAAGTGCCATCCTTCGTGTGATTGCCCATCGGTAGGTCGCTGCTGCATGCCTGCCGAGTAGGGAAAAGAGCACTTGAAGAGGTTATCATAGCGGATGGTGATTTTTGAAAGTATGTCTGCAAAAGCAACTTCCTCCTCGATGGTCATATCCGTAATCGCCTGAAAATGCCTGACCGGAATAATCATCGTTTCGTATGGCCAAACGGCCCAAAACGGAATAAGACCAACAAAATGCTCATTCCTGCAAATAATTCGTGAACCATCCTCCAGTTCCTGTTCCAGGTAATCTTCCAGCAAGCTCCGCTTATGTTTTACATAATAGGCCTGCTGTGTCCGGGTTTTCCTGGCAATCTCATTAGGGACCGAGCTCTGTGCCCAGATTTGCCCATGTGGGTGTGGGTTGCTGCAGCCCATGATGGATCCCTTATTTTCAAAAATCTGAACATTCCTGATATAAGAAATCTGCTCCAGCGCTTCAAACTCACGCTTCCAAACTTTCACCACCTCCGTCAGCGACTCTATGGTCATTTCGGGCATGGTGAGTGAGTGATCCGGGGAGAAACAGATCACCTTGCAAAGACCCGTTTCTTCCTGCATGCGCAGTAACCCTTTGGAGGTTTCCATTTGCTCATTTCCCTCCAGTAGCGCTGCAAAGTCATTCTGAAAGACAAAAGTGCTTTCATACATCGGGTTGTGCTGTCCTCCCATGCGCTCGTTGCCAGCACACAGGTAGCAGGATGGATCGTGTGTGGGTCGGCGCGTCTCCTCTACCTCCTCCGTCTTTCCCTGCCAGGGCCGCTTGGTCCGGTGGGGTGATACCAGCACCCATTCATCAGTGAGTGGATTGTATCTTTTATGTGGCTTGTCAAATGCTTTCATATCATACCTTGATTAGAGAAACCCCGTCGGAGATATTAACCTGAATGGGTGTGATCTCTTGATTAAATTGATCCATATACGCCTCATTAAGCGCCTCGATGAAAGCGGCTTCCCGACCCTTTTTGATCAGATTAAGCGTGCATCCACCAAAGCCACCCCCCATCATTCGTGCGCCCAGTATGTCCTCATGTGCATTGGCAAAATCGGCCATAAAGTCTATCTCCGGACAAGTGATCTCATACTCATCCTTCATGGCCTTCTGAGCACTTTTCAGGATTTCCCCTGCTTTTATCAGATCTGATTGCGTCAGTGCTGTGGTGAATTCATTCACCCGGGCGTTTTCTTCAATCACATATTTGCAGCGGCGATAGACTACCTCATCCAGTTGGCTCTGCACCTGATTCAACTGGTCCATGCTCACATCCCGCAATGAACTGATTCCTGAAAATCTCTTCTGAAGGCCTGACACCCCAGCTTCACACTGTTGCCTGCGCACATTATACTCGGAGCTCGCCAGACTGTGCGTCACGTTGGAGTTGCAAAGGAGCAGTGAGTAGTCATTCAGCCCGATGGGAAAATGCCTGTACTCCAGGCTCTGACAATCCAGTAGCAGGGCCTGATCTTTGGCGCCCATCATGCTCGCAAACTGATCCATGATCCCACACTTTACTCCGGCATAATGGTGTTCAGCCATCTGAGACATCTTCACCATATCCACTTTGGGAATACCCAGCTCAAACAGCTCATTGAGCCCGGCACAAGTGCCGCACTCGAGGGCTGCTGAAGACGACATACCCGATCCTCGAGGCACATTCCCACTGAACACCAAATTGAACCCGGCCACTTCGCGGCCCGACTTCTGTATTTCTGCCACCACACCGAGGATATAGTTTTGCCAGGAGTCAGTGGCTAGCGGCTTCATGTCTGCCAGGTCAAAATCATATCGATCCTCAAAATCAAGAGAAATCAAACTACACCTGTCTGCATTATCTGACTTACCAATGGCAAAAAAAATGGCGTGCTCCACGGCCGCAGGCAGGACAAAGCCATTGTTATAATCAGTATGCTCGCCGATGAGGTTAATGCGGCCAGGAGCGCGAACCAGCACTGGTTTGGCTCCAAATTGCTCCGCAAAATGACTGCTTACCCTTTGAGATAGGTCGTTCATAGAAGAGGTTTAAGTCGGTGTTTAAGAATGAATCTACTGCTCACTCCACCTCACAAATATAATAAACGTTTATTTGACGTTTATTAATTTTTGGGTAAAAAACATTAGAACCATCCCTTGATGGTCATAACATGGCATCAGTAGCTTCTCTAACTATTCAGAAGTCTCTTCGGTCGTTACATAAAAAAACTCCCGGCCAAGCCCGCGCTCAATATTACATAGATAAGGTTCATCTTATACCTGATCAGGCACAGAGAACCCACAAGGAAAATAGCGATTGGAACCACATCTACTTCCAGGCCCATTCCGATCTTCACACAAGCATTGAAGATCATCCCGATGGTGACCGCATAGACCCCTTTCATAGCGGATTTAAATAGTATGGAATCCGAATGACGCAATATCATCTGTGAACCCGCCACCATCAGAATACCAGAGGGCAAAAACATCGCAGCTGTGGCTACCAAGGCCCCAGTAATCCCCATCACTTTGTAGCCAATAAAAACCGAGCTAATCATGATGGGCCCCGGACTCACCTGTCCAAGAGCAATGCCATCAATAAATTCCGCATTGCTTAACCATCCCAGTGACTCTACCACTACCTCCTGCATCATAGGGATAAACACATACCCGCCACCGAACAGACTCAGACTCATGGCACTGAAAACCGAGATCAGCTGGAGAACCATACTCTTCTCACCAAAGAGCGCTAAAGCCAGTAGCACCCCGGCTACAGCAACCAAGGCCAGAGCCACTACCTGTACATCTTTTCCATTGAATCGTGAGACCGGTATTTCATTCAAATCATTAGAACCCTGAACCTCATGCCGAAAAAATAAGTAGCCCAGAATGGCTCCTCCTGCCACGAGTACAATGATGGTTTTGAAACCGGTAAAGGTCAACAAAGTCGCAATAGAAATCAGTAGTAATAGCACCTGCACCCTGTGTCTGATGTGCGATTTGGTCATTTTAATAGCCACGGATAGGATAATGGCACCGACCGCCGGCATGACTCCTTTAAAGATGGGTTCTACATTGAGGACATCTCCATATTCGAAATAGAGGTAGGTGAGTATGTAAACCAACACGAAAGCAGGTAAAATGATACCGGTAAAGGCAATGAGCATTCCCGCTTTTCCCCTCAGCTTATAACCAACGTATATCACGATATTGACAGCCAGAGGGCCAGGAAAAATAGAAGCTAGTGCCACTGCATCCATAATCACTTCATCTTTCAACACCCGCCTGCGGTCTACCAGCTCATCACGTAAAATGGAAACCAGTGCCATATATCCACCAAACGATATACTCCCCACTTTTAGAACGGAAATCAATAGCTGCCACAGGCTTATTCGTCTTTCTGAGAGTTGGTTCAAAGGAGCTTGGTTAATCAGTTAGAGGGACCGGCTCAAAAGCCAATTTGATCCGTGAGAGGAGTTGCTCCTGTGGCATTCTTTTAGCTCTATCGAGTGGATCCGAGTGCTCCACTGCCCGTTTCTTCAGAAACTCATTCTCCCGATCGAAGTTGATCAAATCAACTTCTGAAAAAGTAACCGCTCTGGCTGTGTCACCATAATGAAGTGGATACCCTAGTCGGTCAAGTGTAGTACCAGCCACTGCCTCAAAAATAAGGACGTCTTCCCTGGGCAACTCCTTTAAGTATTTGCACATATTGCCACGAAGCACAGGTTTGGTGACATTTTGCCACATTTTGCCCGACAAAGCAGTTTCCTGCGAATCTCTTGACAAGAAGTAGTCAAGGGCCTGTGGCTTAAATTGGATCTGCAAAAAGGCACAAATTCTGGAGAGTTGCGCTTCAGGATTGGTGATGAGATCTTCATAAGCTACCCTGATCACCCGCTCAGACCCCAGCTTCTCTCCTATGGCGAGCGCCTGGTCCTGATCACGTTTCCAGCTTTTCGCCTGGTGATAAGTATGTTTTTCACCCACCATGATTTTTTTAAATGATAAAGCTACATCACGACCATCGCGATAAAGGTGGATATAATACGGTTTGATTCCGTGGCTGTGCAGTTCCTCAGCGAAATGAACATTCGTCAGACTTTTACAGCACCAGAACCTGCTTCCCTTGGAAGATGCATATCTTGCATAGATGTGTTCGAAAAGGGAATATATGTTTCTGGAATGCTGAAGCTGGTCAAAGATAAGATCCCGATCAAGAGACAAATCATTCCACTTTACCGGATTTAACTCTACAAACTTGCATACATCGTTGATCAGATTTTGAAAATTGACATTGATGGAAAGGTCTCCATATCGATCCATCAATGGCACAAAGGTCTTCAATATATGCGGAGGATGCGGTGCAGTGATCTCCGTGAGCTGATTGAGCATAAGCCTGAGTAGGTTGGACCCAGATCTTTGTGTTCCAATCAGTTGAATAGGTATTATTTTGTCTTTAGTCATTCTTCAATAAATTTATTCACATAAGCTTTTGAATGGTTCAAATCCGGAATATACTGTGCCCGATAAGACGGATACTCCAGTAGCAGACTCCCCAGATTCTCTCCTTTCGAATTAACAAAAGAGAGGATATTCTTGGTGGAGCTATTGAAAAGTACAAGTTCATCTGAAATTCTCCCGGCACTGCCTTGAGACTCTGTCATATACACCTCTGGGAACACTACTTCTCCCACAACATCTACCTTTCGGGTCTCCTCGTCTATGTGGAGTGTGAGCATTCTGGAAACCGGCTTTGATCTGGCTGGGTAGTCGGGATTTGCGTTTCTTACCCCGGGTTGAGCATGCCTGTTTCCATTGTCCAGAATCACAAGGTAACCCTCCGTATCAAAATGAATATTGTGCTGACCATTGAACAGGAAATCTTCAGGAAGGAACAAATCTTCACTTCCTCTGCCCAACCTCCAAATGAGCGCGCCGGTTACTCCATCTATTTTCCAAATCTGGCTACAGTTTCGAAAGGAGATGAGGTAGTTCCCGAGGGTGTCTTTCACCAGGGCGTTCGCATGTAACCAATCTCCGCGTTCATTCAAAATATTGGCATAGTCAAGTGGGGAAAATACGTCGAAAACGGACCACTCCCATACCTTTTCATTTTTGACAGGATCATAAATAAGAATACCATCACCACGAACTATGTCTTGCTTCCCTCCTCCTACTGAAGAGAGGTCCACAACCTCCTGCTCATAAGTCAGACTCATGATATTCCCATTCTCATCGAAATCAATCTCATGATGAACTGTCTTATTAAAAGCCCCTTCACCTTTCTCTACCTCAAACAGCACATTTCCATCCAAGCCTACCTCTGCGATGTGATTGCCCGAAGAAAAACGGAGCGTATCGTCACTCAGGATAGACAAGAAAGTATTCTTCCAGGTGTATTTGGAAACCTTCACATTCATTGGTGCTTTCTGATACCACACCAGTTCGCCGGTATCGTCGATCATCAGGAGGTACCCCTGATCCTTTCTGGCCTGAAAAGCCACATACCCAGAAAAGGATACCTGCTTCATGCTATCTGGTTTTGGGAAATACGGAACCCAGGGGGAGAGGAGGTTGGTAGTGAACTCGTAGGTGCTGCTCAGTGTCTTGCAAAGCTCATCTTGCACCACCACCTGGAATTCATAAGTGGTAGCAGGCTTAAGAACCACCAACACGAGGTGATGAAGGGTGTCTGCTGAGGATAGGTCTGAGTAGTACTTCTTGTCATTACATTCCAAACGAGAATCGCACTTTTCCCAATAGGTCACGTAGACATCTTTGCCTGGATTGGTCTGCACATCTATTCCGACACGGAGAGAATTATCCGGTCGTTGATATATTTCTATAGTGCCAATCTCATGAGGTATAAAGCACACCCCTTCCTCACCTCTTCGGGCGCAGGCAAGTATCAACAGGGCTAAAGCGAAAATATATAGTCTACTGAGCATGGTACAGCAGAAGCCCCTTGTCGGGGCTCCTTGTTTTGGTTTATTTATTTAGCGGGTTGGGTTCCATATTAGGGTTGAGGTCCAACTCCTGTCGTGGAATTGGGTACACCCGATAGTCCTGTGTGACGGTCACGGGATTGGGATAATTCTGATCCACCAGATATTGGGTCATGGTACTTTCGAACACTCCATGTCGAATGAGGTCATCCTTGCGATGGCCTTCTCCGACCAACTCGAGCGCTCTTTCATTCAAAATGGCCGTTCGGAATGCTCCCTGATCAAACCCAGTGGGCAAGCCCTCCAATCCTGCTCGATTTCGCACTGCATTGATCGCATTGTAGGCAACTCCCGTGGGGCCATTCAACTCATTTTCTACCTCAGCCTTCATCAGCAGTATATCCGCATATCTGAACACCGGCTGGTTAAGGGCCGAAGATGCGTAATTGGCCCATATGCTATTAGGTGCAGTGACATCCCGGCGAAATCCACTGTATTTGGTGAGGAGAGCAAAGCCTTTCCAATCTGCGGCAGTGCCATAATCCCGAACATAAGCGTAGTAAGCTCCTGACAAGTCATTCTCTATCACATCATTTCTTGCATCTGAGGGGTCTAGCATGTTGTAGATTTGGAGGGGGACACCCGTCTCTGACCATCCGGTATCATAGCCCCAAGGGGTAAAAAACTTGATATGGTGATTGGACTTATTGTACTCCGCACCCAGGGACATCACTACAAAAATAAACTCATTGTCTTTTCTGTTTGATTCGTAAAAAAGCGCTCCATACTGCCCCTCAAACAAATCGTAAACTCCAAGATCGATCACCTGATCAATGTACCCTTCTGCGGAAGACCATTCCTTTTGACGAAACGCAATCTTAGCCAACAGGGTAAGGGCAGCACCACGAGTGGCCTTGCCCACACCATCCTGTACCGGAGGCAAATCCTCTGCTGCAGTTTCCAGGTCAGAGATGAGTTGTGCATAGACTTCTCCTTCGGGTGTGCGGCTTGGAAGCTCATTTGGATCACTGGTAGCTCCCAGCCTAAGTGGTACCGCACCAAACAGCCCTGTCAGATCAAAGTATGCAAGTGAACGAAGGAAAAGCGCTTCACCCATTAATGCTGCTTTGGCATCCGCCGAGGCAAAGCTGGACTCATCCATCCCCTCTATGAGTTCCAGTGCTGTATTGGCTCGATTGATCAACACATAGGCCGATGACCAAACCATGTCGGCATGGCTCTCGGTCCAGTGATATTGCTCCAGATTAGAGGTTCGGCCTTCCACCATCACATCGGTAATCCCATCATTAAGCTTGACCATCTGACCCGATCCGTAATAAAACCAACCTCCGGTCAGCATCTGGTTATAGATACCATCCACCAGGGCTCTCGCGTCAGACTCTGATACCAGCGTACTGGCACTCAGGCTGCCCTTGAGCTCTTCTGTAAGGTCATTTTCGCATGACAAGCAGGTCAAAGCGAGCAATATTGATAGTATTTTAATTCTTAAGTATTTCATGATTGACACGATTTTAAAATTTCACTTTTACCCCTACTGCATAAGACTTCTGGAGCGGGTATGAATATAGATCCACCCCTGAACCAATGTTCAAATTGGTGGTGGCGTTTACCCTGGAACTCACTTCAGGATCAAAACCCGAGTAGTTAGTCCAGGTATATAGGTTAGAGGCAGAGGCGTATAGGCGAAGGTTTTGCACAAATTTCAATCCCATTTTATTGACCGGAAGATCATAAGAGAGAGAGATGTTTTTCAATCGAATAAAGCTTGCATCTTCCACCAGATCATCATTGACCCAGAACTGACCTGAGTGATTTCTAAATGGTCTGGTACCATCGGGTGTCTCAGGGGTCCAGCGCTCCAAAGCTGATTCCAGGCGGTTGGTTCTGTAGCCTATCTCTCTGTTGACATTGAGTACATCGGCATCAAATACACCACTGAAGAAAAAGGACAGCTGGAAGGATTTGTAGCTGATGGTATTGGTGAGTCCGGCCAGATATTTTGGAAAACCATGGCCCAGAATGGTTCTGTCGGCGGATGTGATGGCACTGTCTCCATCTATGTCATGATACAAGGCATCACCAGGAACCGCCGATGGTTGTAAATCGTCAGTTTCTCCTTCTTGCAACACTCCTCTCACTTTATAGCCATAGAATGAATTCACGGGAATGCCTTTTTGAATAATGGTGTAGGGTGCCCGATCCAACTGACCGATTGGCTTCAATTCAGCTCCTTCCAGAAACTCTGATCCTTCAGGAAGCAGTACTTCTTTGATTTCGTTGCTATTGAAAGAAACGTTGATGTCTGTCACCCAGCTAAAGTTTTTGGAGGTCACGTTGTTGCTGGAGAGTAGTATTTCGACCCCAGAGTTTTGAATACGCCCAACATTGGTAATAATGGATCCAAACCCCAGTGAGGGGGGCAACGACTTGGTGACAATGAGCTTGTCGGTGTTTTTTACATAGTAATCAAACTCAAGAACAATACGATCTTTGAACAAGCCGATATCCGTACCAAGATCCATCTGAGTAGTCTCTTCCCACTGGAGGTTATCATTGCCCAAAACACTTGGCACTGTACCTATGGATTGATTATCGCCATCCAGGGTCACAGGAGCATTGGCCTGAAACTGAGTCTGTGCCAGGCCAACTCTAAACCTTTCAGAGCCTGTGATACCATAGCTGGCCCTTAGCTTCAGGTTGGATAACAGGGACTGACCGGACATAAAGGCTTCATTATGAACTTTCCATCCTACGGCAGCAGCCGGGAAATTTGCCCACTTATTGTTCGCCCCAAATTTAGATGATCCGTCTCGTCTAAAGGTAAGTGTCAGTAAGTAACGATCATCATAATCGTAAATGGCCCTGGACAAATAGGAAATCAATTTGCGCTCACTGGTTCCTGAAGATGGCGTAGTGGGAATGGCTCCCGCCTGCAGGGCATTCCATCCGAGGGTATTGGTGGTAAAATCCCGAGCTCCTGCTCTGAAACTCTCATAAATAACCTTTTGGTTGGTATAACCTGCCAGTAAATTCAAACCATGTTTACCGAGGCGCTTTTGATAGTTTATCGTCCCTTCAAACAACAAATCATAAGACTGGTTATTAGTAAGGGCAGCTTCTCCTGGCTGCAAAGTGCCTGCCACTATGTGGCTTTCCTGAGAGAGGTATCCATACTCTTTGCCATTAAACATGCGGCTGCCCCCCAGCGCTTTGACTTTCAGCCCCTCTAGTACTTCCAACTCCACAAATCCAGTAGAAAGGATGTAAGTCGACTTGGCCTCATTGTCTGATGCTTCTATCGTTTGTAGTGGACTAATGGGTCTGGTACCACCCAGTAGTTGGATTTCCGTTTCGGTGAGGTTATCTAGTCTATTGGGGACGAATGGACGAGCATCAGCGAAAATATTTCTAAGAATATTTGTCTGAAGGTTGCTGGCATTGAATCCCAGAAAGTTGGTATTGGTGTACGTGATACCTGTGTTCAGACCAAAGGTCAACTTATCATCAAACATCCTTTGGTTTAAGTTGATCCGGGTATTGTATCTTGAAAACTCAGTGCTGGGCACTACACCTTGCTGGTTGAAATATCCAGCAGAAAAATATACCCGAGAATTCTCCTTGCCAGAGCTTATTCCCAGCTGATGGTTGACCGTAGCTCCATCTCTAAAAGCTTCCTGGAGCCAATTGGTGCTTCCAAAATACTGCTCTAATGAATCTATTCTGGATGGTGAATACATCTCCATTGCACCATTTACACGCTGGATGAGGTTATCATTTTCTGTAAACGCCCTGGTGCCTAGAAACTCGTAGGCATCCAGATTAGAAACCACCTGCTGACCGTACTCCGCATTGTAGTCGATATTGACTGCACCGGATTTACCCTGCTTGGTGGTGATAATGATCACTCCATTGGCACCTCTAGTGCCATAAATAGCGGCGGCCGAAGCATCTTTGAGTACCTCTATCGACTTGATATTGCTGGGATTGATGCTGTTATCCAGGTTATCCATAGGGAAGCCATCCACCACATATATTGGCTGATTGTCGTTTTGAATAGAGTTATTTCCGCGAACCCTGATGACGAAATTCCCACCTGGCTCTGCACTCTGAGTAGAAATCTGTATCCCGGTGGTACGGCCCTGCACCAGCTGCTCCACACTGGAAATACTTCCCACATTGAAGTCTTCCTCACTCAATGATGACACAGCCCCTGTAAGATCCTTTTTCTGTTGGGTACCATAGCCGATGACCACCACTTCATCCAACTCCTGTAAGTTTTCCTCCAGAGCAACGTCAATTACAGACCTGTAATTAACCTTAACCTCTCTGGTAATAAACCCCACATAGGAGAAAATCAGGGCAGCATTGTCTGGTACCTGGAGTCGGTAATTACCATCTACATCAGTAATGGTCCCTGAACTGGCATCTTTCACCACCACACTCACCCCAGGAAGTCCCTCTCCTTTTGAGTCGGTTACTCGGCCAGATACCGAAATATCCAACACCTGAGCAGGTACCTTGATCTTCTCTCCCTCAACTGACGGTAATCCTTCAGCTAACCCTATACCACACAGCAGGCACATGATGCAGGTCAGCACCATTTTGATGGGTATGACTATATTTTGTATTCTTCTTTTCATGATTTCAATATTTTATCGACAATAGACTTTACCAGAGCTGGTTCTTAGTGAGTTCTGATTTTCCTCTACTGGCGATGGATCACTAACTTTCGACCAATCTGTTCGCCATTTTTCAAGATCACGGATACCATATACATTCCGTTTTTGAGTCCTGATATATCCACCTGATTCACTTCGAGGGATGTAAAATCCTCACCGTCTTTGATCAAAACCACCTTACCATTGATGTCATAAATCATAAGATCGTGAATTTGGGACTCAATTTCCAGATCAATTCTCAGGAAGTTATCTGCCGGATTGGGATAAATCGTGAGAGCAGCAACCTCCTTGGACGGAATGGGCACCACATCGGCATTACGGGCGCTACCGGAGCCTTCCACCAGTTCAAAATCATCCACATAAAGGTTGTTTCCCGGACTCTCATTGTAGACCACAACTACCACAGAGTTGTCATTTGCACCAGTGGTAAAGGTGTTTTGAATTAACGAATAGCTGGTTCCGGCGTTGATGGTCACGCTATGCTGAGAGGTTGTACCATCATAGTCCTGAACAATGAGGTATCCAATGGAACCTGTGGAAGCAGCCTTGGCAAAAGCAGAGATGGTGTACTCAGTATTTGACTGGAGGCCGGTGAAAGTACGCTGCACAAGATTGTCATAGACGATCTCACCTGCGTATGTTCCTGTACGGGCATTACCCGATACCCGGCCATTTCCCAAATAACCCCAAACCCATGGAGAATCACCTTCTTCGAAACTCATGTTATCATACTGATATTCCATCGGCCCCTCTATTTCGATTATTTCAAAATCATCTGCAAACAGGTCATTCCCAACAGATTCATTGTACACAGCAATTTGCACCGATGTATCTGACGCTCCTAAGGTGAAAGTATTTTGGAAGACGTTATAAAGAGAGTCTGTACTGGCCGTGACACTAATCTGAGAGCTGCCTCCATCAAAATCACTCGCAATCAGGTACGCAGTACCTCCCGGTGATGAGGTCTTTAGATACGCTGACACCTTATAGGTGGTACCGGGCATAAGCCCACCAAAAGTCCTGAGAACCTGATTATCATAGACAACCTTGCCTACATAGGTTCCTGAATGGGCGTTTTCTGCTACTCTTCCATTGCCTAGGTAACCCCAGGCCCAGGGGCTATCGCCCTCCTCGAAACCCAGATTGGCCACCGCCAGACCAGGTGAATTTTGAACCTCTTTCAGGACAAAATCATCTACAAAAAGATCATTACCAGGAGATTCATTATAGACCAGCAAGTCAACTGAATTGTCACTGTCACCTGTAGTGAAAGTAACCGACTGAGTCTGATAAGTAGTGCCGGCATTTACTGTGGTACTTTGATATGCGCTGGCTCCATCATAGTCTTCTAAGATGATGTAAGATACTGACCCTGCACTCGCTGCTTTTAGACTGACAGACAGTACATATTGCTGATTGGGCTTCAGGCCTGTCACAGTTCTGGCCACCTGATTGTCATAGACTATTTTACCAGAATAGGAGCCTGATTGTGCATTGCTACTGATACGTCCGTTGCCCAGGTAACCCCAAACCCAGGGTGAGTCACCATCCTCAAAGCCGCCATTGTCCAGTAAATTGAACTGATTGGTGCCTGTATCCCACCAACCCGCGTTAGCATTGGGAGAACTGTCCACAGTAAGGTCTACAAAACTGGTTCCTCCGGGAGTAGGGCCTACACTATCAATTTCTGCACCATCAAACCAATGTTCGATATATCCATCCGAATGGATGGCTATCCGGTCAAAAGAGGCGTATTGTTCGAAGACTCCCTGGGCACTGTCCATATCAGACTCAAACAAGTTGAATCGGGTGTTGTCGTTTTCCGCATAGATCTCGTCGGCATAGGTTTCATATTCAGAGCCTTCCCACAGACCCAGGATATCATCCGTCTCTATACCAACCGAAACGAATTTCTTACCGGGCAGGGAATCTGCCCAATGTAGTAATCTGGAACCGAAAAAGATGAAATTGTTGTTATTACTGGTATAGTTCATCATGGCAGCATGATGGGCATTTTTTATGTAATGGTATGCCACATAATTGTCTTCACCTTCGTAAGTGATTGTCTCATAACTTACCCACGAAGGTCGAAGTGCTGCCGAGTGATAGAATGGTCGGGCACCCTGGCTTTTAAGTACCTCGTTCCAGGCATCTGCTCTTTGAGTAGCCGTTTTACAATAATCGAGGTAGGGAACATGAAACCGTTCGCTTTTGGGCTCCTGATCAAACTGCACCCCGTGAAATCCAGCATTAGGATGACGCTGATTAAATTTGCCTATGGCATCCATGATCTGGTTGGCTGCTGTGATGTGCTCGTTGTTGGGGACATTTCCCATGGTGTCCACAGATGCCTTCAGAGACCCATCAGGTCTGTACAGATAGTTACCTTCTTCGTCTGTCTCTATGAACGCCCAGTTATAATAGAGGGCCCAAACCTTTACTCCCCTGGCGTTTGCTTTGCTGATAAAAGCCGCCAATGAGTCCTGATAAGCCAAAGATCCTATTTCAGAGTCATCCTTGAGTGAGGAAGACCACTGCCATTCCGGAATACAAAACATGTAAACATCTGAAATAGACTTATTGGCACAGAAATCCAGATAGGAATCCTGAACCTGTGGACTAGATGTCCCTAGGTTTCGCCAGGACCAGTGCCCGCGACGGACGGACTTATCCAACAAATCCCAGTCATTGTGGGCAGTATTCTGAGCGATACTGCCATAAGCGCTTAAAGCTAAAAAGAGGTAAAATAAATGCTTTCTCATATTTTAGTTATTTTGGTTTGGTAGTCACTCCCGAGGGAGTCATACAGACACCATTTGGTACCCGTTCACCAAACAAACTACGCTATAAAACAAGGAAAAAACTGGGGGGCTATGTTGCGAAAAGAAGGGGTAAATGTTTCCCAAATCACCTCACAGGACCTTTATAACCGGTTTTTACTTGTAATTCCATCTGGGGGTTTAATCCCTGCTTTGTAGTCGGATGGGGTAACCCCGAAATGTTCCTTAAAGGAGTTTCTAAAATGCTTCACATCATTGAGGCCTACCTCATAGCAGATCTGTGTGAGGTTGCCAAAATTCTTCTCTATCAAATAGGCTGCTTGTTTCATTCTGATTTTCTTAATGAAAGCATTAGCCGAACAGCCTGTCAGGTTCTTCATTTTGCGAAAGAGTACGGTACGGCTCATATTCAATTGATCAGCCAGCATCTCTGTGGTAAATGATTCGTTTCTCAGGTTACTCTCCACCAAATCTATGGCCTGGCGGAGAAAACGCTCATCTTCAGAATTAACAGTAATGTCCTTTGGCTCCACATGAGGTTCCATAGCAAAGCGATCTCTGAGAACCTTGCGAGATGTAATGATACTTTTGATATGGCTTTTTAGCACTTCGCCATTAAACGGCTTGGTCATATAGGCATCAGCACCAAACTCAAAACCTTCTACCTGATGCTCATCGGAGGTTTTGGCTGACAGTAGAATAATCGGTATGTGAGAGGTGATATAATTCGATTTCAACTGCCTACATAACTCGTATCCACCCATAATTGGCATCACTACATCGCTAATCACTATATCAGGCTGGAGTTCCCGGGCCAATTCGAGACCTTCCTGACCATTTTTAGCCATAAAGACCCTGTAGTCAGTATTGAATACCCGCTTGAGCAAGGTGAGAACCTCCGCATTATCTTCAACAATCAGTACGGTAAAAACCAGCTCAACATCGCCTGGATCATTTTCGTGCACCTCCGTTTCTAACAGATCCGGCCACCCATTGAGCTCACGATGCTGGTTCCCTTCGGTGAGTTCCATGTTTTCATCTGGTATATAATCTGCGATGTGGTCTTTGGAAGCTGGAAGAACAACCCTAAATGTAGTACCCTGACCGAGTTCGCTTTCTACAGAAATCATCCCCTGCTGTATTTCCACAAGCCTTTGTGTAAAGGCCAACCCGATTCCTGAACCCTGAAAGTGTTCTTCTCCTTCCGAGTTTACCTGATAAAACCGCCTGAAGATTCCTTCGAGATTTGCCTTGTCTATGCCTCGTCCGGTGTCCTTCACTTCCAAAATCATTACTTTCTTGATTTCTTTATTGCCTAAATGCCCCTTATTATCCGTCACCAGAAGGGTCACTCTGACTGTGCCTCCGGAATCTGAAAATTTCAAGGCATTTGAAATCAGGTTAAATAGAATTTTTTCCAGCTTATCTTCATCATACCAGCAGTACTGACCTGAAAAGTCACTGTGGAACTCTATTTTTTTGGACTGGCGCTCGGCAGAATAGCGGAAAAAATTAATGACTTCATCGATTTGCTCATTGACATCTACTTTGGAAACACTCACTCCAAGGCTGTCATTCTCGATCTTTCGAAAGTCCAAAAGCTGATTGATAAGCATGAGGAGTTTTTGTGTGTTTTGATAGATCGCATTGAGTGGGCTACCCCATCTCACATCTGTGGCCTTAGCTACTACCAGTTCATCCAAATAACCTTTAATCAAGGTAAGCGGAGTTCTTAGCTCATGGGAAATATTGGTAAAAAACCTGAGTTTGGTTTGTGTGAGTTCATGCTCTTTGGCTTTCTCTATTTTGGCTATTTTCAACTCATTGTTAGATTTTATGATCCGGTGGATCAGGTACAAAATCCCTATTAAAGCCAAAATGTAGATGATCCTTGCTTCTGTGGATTGCAAAAAATGAGGAAGGATGATCACTTCTACCTCAGCCCCATTATTCCTTGTCTGTGATTCCTTTTTTACCAAAAACCGATACGTTCCAGGGTCCAGGTTGGTATATGATGCCTCGTTGCTGTTGGTTTTGATCCATTGTTTATCAAATCCCTCCAACTTATACTGAAAGTGGTCAATGTGATTGCTCTTGTAGTTGAGGGTGGAAAAACGAAACGAAATCGAATTCTCGTCACTGGCCAGTTCAATTCTTTCGGTCTGAGAGATATCATCTGCGAGGAGGACCCTGCCAGCTATGACTTCTCCATGACTGACCGTTTGGTTTAGCAACCGAAACTGTGTCAACCTCACCGGAAAATTAGTTTCCGAGAACGTAATGCTATCAGGATGAATGATGTTTAGCCCGAGAATACTCCCGAAATAAATAAAGCCTTCCCGATCTTTGAGTATGGATCGGGGATTAAAGGAGTATGACTGTAGGTTGTTTGTAAGATCAAAGTTGTAAAATCGCTCAGTCTGCTTTTGCAGACACGAAATTCCGTATTTGGTTCCCATCCAGATCTGTCCATTGTCTGCCGCAATGATGGATTTAATATTATCATCCGCCAGTCCGTCGGTTTGATCATAAATCAAAAACCGGTCTGCCCCGAGTGGCGAACTGTAGGAGATCTTGTTAAGTCCTCGCATGGTAGCCACCCAGATAACTCCATCACTTTCTACTATCTGATTGACTTCATTGTGGGATAATGAATGATCATTGTCAGGATCATGTTGCAATCGCACGAAGGAATCGACTCCTATATTTTTGACGGCTATCCCATTGTTGGTCCCGACCCATAGCCGCCCTGAACTGTCGGAAAACAAACAGTAAACCGCATTGCTATTCAGCGAAGAAGAATCCCCCTCTATATTCCTGTATCGTTTGGTGGTTTTTTCCTGATTATTGATCTTGAGTAAACCGTTGGTTCTGGTGGCCATCCAGAAATTACCATCCGGAGTCTCTATGGCATCGGCTATTCTGTCGACAGACTGATTTTCAATCCAGGTAATCTTACTCAGGTGCCCCTCACGTGTGTCGTACTTGTACCAACCCTTTACCGAAATATTGATCCACAGATTATCCCTGGAGTCCTTGAACAAAAAATCCACAGGGCCCAGACCTGAGAGTTCTCTTACTTTTTCAAATTCCTCCCGCACGCCTGACTTGGGCAGGTAGGTGGATCGGTAAACCCCGCGTCGTGAAGTGGCTAGCCATATAGTTTGGTTATGGGTTTCCACTATCGACACCACGCTCTTCTGGCTTTTCATATCAGCCTCATCATCGAGCAGTGTGGGCCTCATAAACTGATTTCTGCCCGGATGCACTACAGCAATATCATTACCGAAGGTGCCTAACCAGATGTTTTCCTGTCTGTCCTTAAAGAGTGAAATGATGATATCATTTGGGATGCTGTTCTTGCTGTCCCGATTGTATTGGAAATTTTGGAAGGTTTCAGTGGTCGGATCAAAGTTATAGAGCCCCAACCCGTAGGAAGCGATCCAAATGATCCCATCACTGGTCCGCACCGCCTTGTAAAACGCACTTGGCTGACTATCCTGGGCTTTCCAGTTGTGAAACTGTAGTACCTCAGAAAACTTCGTATCCATCTGTAACCGGGACAGCCCATCCTCCCAGGACGTCAACCAGACTGACTTGGTTTTCTGATCTACTTCAATATCTGAATATCGGATTTTGACATCAGCACTCTCCTTTCTGATGGGCCAAATGTGTCGAAAAACATCGTCTGAGGCCATTCTATAGACACCAAGATCCTTAATCGAAACCCATAGCGCATCTTCTGAAGTCTTCAGTGACTCGATGGTAGAATTCTCAAAATAGGTACTTAGCAGGGGCCGATCCTCCAGGTTATGACTCCACGATATCTTGGTCAACCCCTCTTCCAAAGTGCCCACCCAAATATCGCCACCCTGATCCTCCGTGAGGCGATAGGCCCACTTATTCTGCAGCAGAGAGTAGGTACTACTGCCATCGACACCCTGAAACAGAACGTATTTGGAACTAGATAAATCAATGCACGAAACTCCCCTTTGGTGGGCAATCCACAAGTGTCCTGAGGATGATCTTACAATTTCTTCAATGCCCTGAATCCTTAGATGGAGATCCGGCTCATTGACGGGGTGAAAAGGCATCAGTGTGTAGCCATCATACTTTATTACCCCTTCGTAAGTGGCAATCCAGATAAACCCAGCCTCATCCTGAATCAGATCGGACACATCGGTCACCGGTTGATCAAGGGTATGAATGCGATTAATATCAGGCTGTGCACCTAGCTCCAATACAAAAAGCCCCATGCCAAAGGCAAGGAGCATTTGCTGTAGTACTTTGTTGATCCCGCTAATTACCAAGTCAATTGTGACCATTCCATTTTCAGTTGAGCCCTCACACAGGTTTCATCACATCATAAAATAATCATTTTTATTAAAGTGAGGTAATATGGCTTAGGTCAATTCTTAGACTAGTTGCTTTTCTCAACGGACTGGGCTATCGGGATTGGGGCAAAATAAATTCCTCTCCCCTCCCAGCCTTTGCTGTACACTTCCAAACTGGAGAGAAATCTGGTGTAATCTTTTTGCTTCATATTGGTCCACCCTACCTCTGCATAGGCGGCAATCCTCGGGAAAATCTGATAATGCAATTGCCCTTTACTCGGAGCCCATTCTGTCCACATCTGACAGCCCAGGCCAATAACCTTATCATGGTACTGGGGCTGCAGACCATCCGGAACTGGATTGTATTCATAAGCCATCTGCAGAGGGATATTTCTGTAGGCGTAATTTAGATAGGTATTGGAGTGCAATGAATTGACAATGTCATAGTCAGAAGAAGCCGCCTCGGTAGCCATAGCCAGATCCCCTTTCCAGAAGTGCACCACCGACTCTTTGGCAAGCTCCTGGTCGGATTGAGTGTCTGATTCATCCTGATAGTGATGCAAATTCAATCCCAAAATCTCATTCCACCCCATCATACGACGACCCTTGCTCTGAAGGTAAGCCGATATGTTGTTGGTAAAATGCACCTGTAATTCTGCCGGGGTTGAAAGTCCTTGCTCTGCCATATATGCCTGAATGGAGGGGGATTCTTTCCACTGATCATATTTTACCTCGTCACCACCAATGTGAATGACTTCAGAAGGAAACAAGTCCATAATTTCATCGAGCACATCATGCAAAAACTGAATAACTTTAGGATCTGACACGTCGTAGACGTTGTAGAACACCCCAAAGGTGGTGGGTACATCAATTTTCTCCTTGGAGGCCCCCAACCAGGAGTATGACGCAATGGCGGCACTGGCATGACCGGGCATTTCGATCTCTGGCACCACAGTAATTTGCCTTTCAGCGGCATATTGCACTATCTCCCTGATCTCCTCCTGGGTGTAGTATCCAGAATGACGCTCCCCTGTTTGTATAGGACTGTCATATTTTTCAGGACCCACCTGTGTACTCGACCGGGTACTTCCAATTTGTGTTAACAGAGGGTATTTCTTGATTTCAACTCTCCAGCCCTGATCATCCACCAGATGCCAGTGAAAAACATTCATTTTCAGTCGTGCCATTTCATCCAGAAGAACTTTCACCCCTTCTTTCCCACGAAAATGTCTGGACTCATCCAACATGAACGCCCGCCAGCTAAATCTGGGACCATCAACTATGCGCATATTTTTAAGGACAACTCCCTGAGAAGAATTCACGTTATCGGGAATCAATTGCTTCAAGGTCTGGATGCTATAGAACCACCCTGTGGCACCTGATGCTATAAGTTTCACTTCGTTTTTCTGGATGTTAATCTCATATTCCTCCCGACCAAATGCCGGTTTCTTTTCAAAGACTATATTTTTACTTGCTTTGACCTGCAGCACAGGCACCCCCACGTCCTGCAGATAAACATGCAGATCTTCAGCCAGCCCTTTGCTTTCTTCACCAGATATGATCCCGGTAGTCTGATCCAACAAAAAGTCTCCCTTGAGCAATTCTATTTGATTGGGATAGGGTAAAATATTAGCTACCTGTCCAAAGCATAGACCTGACAGTAGGATGAGATACGCATATAGATGACCCCTGAATATGTTTAGCGTGTGGTTCCCCATGATGATTTCTTAAAATTGAGTTGAAAATTATTTCTAACAAAAAACGGGGTATTGACCATTAATTGAAGGGGGTAAGTGTTGCGTTTATAAGGGGGAGATGTTTCTTTTTGGATTGATCGATCCAATAAATATATTAAATCCTGGAATACCATTGTGGTCAACAGCGTGAACATGTGTTTAACCCTCTCATCTACGAGCGCGAGAAACATAAGGCTGCGAAAGGCCTGGATCAGCGTAAGTTCAATTCAAAGAAGTGAAAAACCTGATCGCCTCTTCAAAATGAAACGCTGACTATTTCAGGAAACTTCAGAATAAGTTAGAACGAGACCATAGGCTCGATAAGGCTCCCCAAATAAAAAAGCCACTCCTGAGAGTGGCTTTTTGTACTATGAAGGGACCTATGCTTTACTACGATAATTAAGTAGCTACATATCCTTTGTAGAACTTTTTTCAATTCAAAAGGAGTGACTTTGGGGAATAATGACAACCATAAACCGGACTAAACATAAATACATTCATCCCATTAACTTCCCTTCAAATCAAACCTCATTGATGCTAGTAATGGTTGAGTAATTAATCCTCATAATAAGTATACGCCCATGACTCTGAAAAAGGACCGCCACTGCTCGTGCCATTTTTGGTCTGTGTGGCAACTCTGTTTTCCTCATCAAAAGTATACACAAACTTTGCTGTAAAAGCGGAGGAAGGATCCTCGGTAATCTTACGAAGGTAACCATCAGCCAGTTTGGCACTCTGCTTACCGAATGTACCGCCCACATTTTTCCACTCTGAGTCCACTTGATAGATTTGATGGATACCACTCAGGTTGTCACCAATTGTATACGTGAACTCACGGTCTTCTCGTACGGTACCGTCATCATTGTAACGGATTCTGTTCGTAACGTTTCCTTCCGAAATCACCAGGTCATACTTTAAATGATCGACACCACCATAGTGCTCAACAACCTTGATCATTTGTCCATCTGAGTTGTATTCGTAACCTTCCCATTCGGTTCCCTCGTCATCCCATAGCTCCTTGATTACCAATCCTTCAGCATTTAAAATATATACGGTTGAACTCTCTCCTCTGGTAATAGTGAGTTGATTGGCAACAGAATAGTCATAAACGGTTGTTCCATCTGACTCTCCATTCCAAAAAACATCAATACTCGCTACACGATCATTGTCGTCATAGTTAAATTGCCACGACTCAACTTCCTCTCCAGCACCTCCTGAATAATCAATAGAGATTGTCTTAATTAATGATGGCTCAACAATGACAGGATCCCCTCCTTCGTCATCTTTACACGAACTCATAAATATTGTACTAGCTCCAAGTACAATAGCACTCATAAACATCAGATACTTTTTCATAATTTAATCGTTTAATCGGGTTAAAAATTATTTTAAATACACGCTACTTATTATCCATTTAAAGCTGATTCATCAATACTTATATTAATTTCCTCCAGAAAGTATGATGAGCACAAGTCCGGAAATAAAGAGCAGGAACATTAAGAACAAAAGCATATTCACTGACCTGCCACCTCCTTTAAATTCTTTCCATATAAATACTCCCCAAAGCGCCGCAACCATTGTAGCTCCTTGTCCGAGTCCATAGGATATTGCGGTACCTGCTTTACCGGCAGAAAGAATACTTAAAATCATTCCAAGCCCCCAGATTAATCCACCGATTACACCTACCAGGTGTGTGGAGAAGCCCCCTTTAAAGTATTCCTTGTAGGTAACAGGCTGTCCGACAAAGGGTCTTTTCATAATGATTGTATTGAAAAGGAAATTGCTGATGAAAATACCGATCGCAAAAATGAAGAAGGCAGTATAAGGCGTTGCCAATCCTGCCAATGGTGCTTCAAAACTATTGACATCCATAGCAGCAGCAACAAACCGATAGAAGAAAGACATGAGTACTCCTGCGATTAAGGCAAGCCAGATTCCCTTTGACGATGATTTTTTACCATCCTTTGTCATTTTTCCTGAAGCAATTCCATTCAAAATGATAGCAATCATGATCAATGCCACACCGATGAAAAGCATAACAGGATCGCCTTTGGGTGCACTCACGTAATTCACTATCACCCCCAACACCAAGGCTATTCCGACACCCAGGGGAAATGCCACCGCCATGCCGGCTATTGAAATGGATGCTGAAAGAAGAATATTGGAAGCATTGAAAATAACACCTCCTATAATTGCGCTCCAGATGGTGCTGCTACTCAGCTGTCCCAAGTCCTCAACAAATCCCCGACCTTGATCACCTGTGCTTCCCAATGTCAAACCAAAAAGAACGGATAGGATGAGGATTCCTATGACGTAATCCCAATAGAACAATTCAAAGCGCCAGGTCTTTGCCGCCAATTTCTGGGTATTGCCCCATGACCCCCAACACAGCATAGTGATGATGGTAAAGAACACTGCAATCGAGTAACTACTAATAATGTACATAGGTCTATTTGGTTATCTGTGAATTTTTCTTTGAGTAAACCTTAATGCTTCAGAGAGCCCAACTAAATCATTGGCGTCCCTTCCTGTGCTCTCCCTGACACGATACTCGTGGTAGACGTCTTCCTCACGTAAAAAAACATGAGCACAGCCATTGGCTTGATAATTTGGATTATCCTCTGTTGTATTGATGAAATACCATGTTCGGTGAAGTGCTTTTTTATTCTTACTAAATGCTTCTTCCAGGGAGCTACAATCCAATGGCGCATCAAAAACAACACAGGATGTAAAGACTTCCGGGTTAAGTGCATATTCCAGAGCTGTAGCTCCACCCTTGTTATAGCCTATCAGTGCCCGAAATCGATAGCCACTTCTTGCTCTGTAATTCCTTTCAATATCAGGTATGATTGTCTCAAGAAGCCCTGTCTCATCCTCATTGATAAAAGCTACTATCATTGGTGCCAAGTGGCCTGTCTCCATGTCATATTGGACTTTCTCAATAATGTCCTTCTTCTCTTGAGATTGGAAGTCACCAATAAAAAAAACCACCGGATACAAACGATTTGATATGCTGTAGTCATCAGGCAGTACAATCTCATATTGTGTCTCCTTAATTATCCTTATATCAGCGTTCGTTGGAATAGTATCCTCTACCGCTCTTATATCACCTCTGTATTTCTTTCCATCGAAAGCATCACTGATAAAGCGTAGGCCATTGGGCAATGCTTCCCGCCAATACGAAAATTCATGACCTCCGTCCCTAACTCTAAACTCATGTGGAAAATTGCGATCTCGAAGTAGAATATGCAACTCTTCATTGCTTCTGCAAAGCGTATATTCGTCATCACCATTATCAATGTAGAGTTTAAGGTCACTAAACTTTGTGAGGTTTGGCGCTTTGAAGATATGGAAGGGAGAATGTTGCTTATAGTAATCTGTGATGCGATTCTCTCCTGTTTCACTAACACCGCCAAAAAGTCTCCCCCATTGATCATCCCATCCTGACGCGTCTTCTGTCATGTATTGTTGATCTGTGCGAACAGATATACTTAGCGGAACGCTAATAGTAAAAACCTCAGGATGTTTCAGCGGTAGGATGAGGGCACCGTACCCACCCATGGAGTAACCCATTGTTGCGCGATGATCCCTGTCTGGAATTGTTCTGTAGGTATTATCAATAAAAGGAATAAGCTCATCGATAAACATATCCTCGTACAGGAATGTACCCGCATAGTCATTCACATAATAATTTCGGAACCCTTGCGGCATCACATAAATCATCGGCTGAATATCTCCCTGCTTCACGGCTCCATCTGTATACTGATTGACACGACCGTATTCTAACCATGAAGACTCATCATCTCCCAAACCATGAAGTAAATAGACAACAGGATATGATTTTTTGGTAGCGTGGTACTCCTCTGGAAGAATGATCGAATACTTGACGGCTTGTCCCAATATCTCGCTTTCGATCGAGAGCCCTTCGATAATTCGCAAGTTCTCCTGTGCAAAACCTATGGAAAAGTTTAGCAAAAGAACGATCAATATTGAATGCATCTTTTTCATACTAATTCTTCAAACTGTTCCTCAACGAAGGAAAGGATTCACTTAAACCATTTAGAAACGACTGGAAGGACTCCGCTCCTTGCCTCACCCGATATTCATACCCAATATCTGTCTCTCTTATTTTCACATAGAAATGATGATAGCCTCTGTAGCTATCGCCATCATCCGAAATGTCCAGATAATAAAAAATGTCCGTCTGAGGATCAACGCCTTCTTCCTGTAGTTGGGCGTCAAATAAAAAGCATGAGCCAAATAGACTTGAGTTTTCTGCAGCAAGATTTGCGGCATGCAATCCCCCTAAAGCGTTTCCTAAAATGACCCGGCTGGCCCTATCTGTGAGTGCACGATATTGAGTATCTACATATGAGATGATCTCCGCTATGCGATCACTTTCAAGGCTTTCAGAAACCGGAACCTCAACCACCATAGAATTTTTCAACGTGCCGGCTGTCATGCCATTTCGCAAAAGAGAAAAGATCTCCGTAACGTTCGATTCCCGCTGACCTTCTTCGTAATCGTGAATCACATACACAACCGGGTAGTCCACAGTACTTGTCGTATAGTCCACGGGCTTCAATATATTGATCTCAACACCGGAGATTTCTACTGATTCAAAATCGCTGCTCGTGATACGCTCACCTATTGTGACAGGCTCAGGATTAGAAGGGTGCGGAATCCCCTGAACAGAATTGCTGATGAATTTTAGTGCCTCAGGATAGGATTTTTTCCAATAGTCGAATGAATGACCACCGCTACGTACCCTATACTCGTGGGGTATTTGATTGTCACGCATCAGGGCATGCAAGGCGTCATTTGTAATAGTCAATGTCTCCTCATCATCACCACAGTCTATTAGAAATTTCAATCCGGCAAACTGATCCTTATTGGAAGACGAAAAAAAATGAAAGGGACTATGCTGCTTAAAATAGTCGGTAAGCCTTGCCTCACCGCTCGCACCTTTTCCACCAAAAATAGTCCCCCATTGATAATCAAATACACCCTGTGGCTCGCTGATGTACTGTTCGTCTGTCCGAAATGACATACTTAATGGAACACCGACCGTGAAAATATCCGGATTCAATGCTGGAAGAATCAATGCTCCATAGCCACCCATCGAATAGCCCATTACCGCTCTTGCTGTCTTATCCTGCTTTGTTCTGAACAGGCTATCGATTGTTGGCACCAACTCAGTGGTGATCATATCCATGTATGGATAGCTACCTGTGTATCTGTTTACATAATAGGTATTATACCCAATTGGCATCACATAGATCATAGGGACTATTTGATCATTGTAGAGATCTGAATAGTACTTGATACTGCCACTGGTGTACCATGCTTTCTCATTATCTCCAAAGCCATGCAATAGGTAGACAACAGGATATTCGTCAGTGGATTCATTGTAATCCTCAGGAAGCAGCACTGCATAATTAATGTCTACCTTAAAAATCTGGCTTGACATTTTTTGATTTTCAAGTAGTCTGGAAAACGGAATAGGCTCATCCACCATGATCGGTTCACCTTTGCAGCCGAAAAGGCTCAGCATCAAGATGAGTACCAATAGCATGAATGGCAGACTTGCGCTATATCGTTCCATTCTAGTCATTCAATGCCACTTTTTTAGAGTTGAATGGTTTCGCCGGAGCATCTGCATAGATCACAATTGATTTCATGTATATGCTATAATCAGCATCCTTATTGACCCAGACTATCTCAACATGATGGGGGCCGTTTTCTAATAGATACTTATGGTAGATGTCGTACTTTCTCACAATGTAGTCGTAAGGCATTTTGACCTGATCCACTTTCTCTCCATCTATGTAGATATCCAATAGCGCAACATAATCGCTGGAAGATCGAGCACAGAGGCTATTCACATTCCCAAGAACCACTATTCCGTTTCCGGTGAAATCGATATTGATATTTTTATCGGTGAAATGTTGACGCAGGTACCTCTCTTCACTCGGGTACATACCTTCAAATGATTGTTCTAATGGCACAGTCTCAGGCTGCTGAACTTTTATAAAAACACTGTCATCATCGACCTTGCCTTCGTTTTCTTCCACCAATTGAAGCGTGTGCTTGAAGGTTAAATCATACACCTCATTCAGTGTGATCTCCATATATGGGAATTTCAAATCTTCCACCTCCTCCAATGCCGGTTTCCAATAGTCTGGAATGTTTTTATACCCCATCATCACTCCCAATATTCCTGCCGCTGTAGCAGGGTTGCAATCAGAATCCTGACCACACCGGGTAGAAATGTCCATTGTTTCAAAAAAATCCTTCTGTCCATACAGCAATCCAATCACCACATATGCAGCATTCAATCGCGCATCAATGTTGAAGGAATTGTATACCCCCTCTGGGCAACCCTTATCGGATGAATGATACTTTTCAACTTCAAACCAGGTCTCTTTCCAATCATTTGGATATTGCTTGTGCCATTTGATTACATCAGCGATTGTTTTATAAAACATACTTTGTGAAGGAATGGTCTTAAGTGCTTCAGAAACGACAAAATCAAGATCATCAGAAGTGTATGCCAACGTGTACATGGCCGAGATAAACACCCCCCCATACCAACCATCACCATAATTCATGATATGCCCGATACGGTCACAAAAATCAGATGCAGTATTGGTCATACCCGGAGCCATCATTCCGGCAAAATCTGCTTCTATTTGAAAATCAATATCATCGGCATGCGGGTTGTTCATCCAATGGCCAGAGGCCGGAGGCATGATGCCGTTCAAGATATTGTATCGAGCCGCCTGATTGGCGTGCCAAAGCTTGTAGTCCTCATTGGCAAACTCCACTGCGAATGAATCTGTGGGGGCATTGAGACCAACTTTCTCAAGGATATTAACAAAAGTCAAATCAAGGTATACGTCATCATATAATCCGGGATCCAATTCATAAGTTTCTTTGATATAGTGATCATGCCAAACTATGTTTTGATAGTCCTGAATCATGGTGCCCTTAAATCGAAATTCTGTAGGTCCGCCAAATGTCACTCCTATCGTTTGCCCGGCCCAACCGCCACGGATCTTGTCCTTTAAGTCCACTTTTGAAATGGCATATTCCTGAGAATAAAGTCCTTGATTATCATTTTGCTCCTTGCAGGCATTGATTGAAACAAGCAAAATCGCTACTAAACAGATATAGGATAAATTCACTCTCATTGTATCGGTAGGTTACTTGATGGTTCGTTTTCTGAAAAGACAATCAAATCATTAATCCTATATTCATACTTAGGATCATGATTCACCCATTTCAGTTTAAGGGTATGCTTACCTTCTGTCAATTGATATTTCCAAGCTGGCTCCAATCTGCGGGCAGAATTCATCATAGGGAGCTTCACTGTTTGATCCAGCTCACCATCTATGTACACTTCCATAATGGCAACATATGGATCATCTGGCTCGGCCAATCCAAATGACTCTGACCCGTAGGTTCTTTTAGAAACACGATCTATATATGCCACATCCACCTTAGATCGTTTGGCCATATTCCCATATAGTAAATATCCATTACCAGTAAATTCGAAATTGATCTCATCCGTAAATGATTCGTCAATCTTATTGCGCTCGATGGGATAAGTGTTTTCGAAATTCTGTTCGAATGCCACCGGAATCGGTTTGGCCAGAGGTATTTTGACTTCACTTCCATCAATGGATCCTCCCGCCTTTTCAATCATTCCCAGAGCGTGCTTCATACTCCATCCGTAAGCCCTGTTGAGTGAAACTGTGGTGTTTTCAAAATCATCCATTTCGATTTCCTGAAGTGGCTTTAACCAAAAGTCCGGAATACGATCATAGCCAAGCATCACACCCAATACGCCACCGACAGTTGCTGGATTGCAATCCGCATCTTGCCCACATCTGGCAGCAATATCTATTGACTTTGAAAAGTCACCATCTCCATACAGCATACCAATTGCCACGTATGCTGAATTAATCTTTGCTTCAATATTAAACCCTAAGAAGACTCCCTTTGGACAGCCGGTATCATGGTTCCATTTCTTTTGAACTTCAAACCATGTTTGCTTCCAATCATTCGGGAATTCTTTCTTCCATTTTATCACATCACTGATGCATTCATAAAATTCGGTCCCTTCAGGAATCACCTTGATGGCATTCTCAACGATATAAGTGGGTTCATCTGAGATAAATGCAAGTGAGTACAAAGCGGAAACAAATACTCCTCCATACCAGCCATCTCCACTGTTCATCACATGACCTACCCGATCCGCGATTTTTGTTGCTTCGTTGACCATACCCGGTGCCATCAAGCCGATGAAATCTGCTTCGATCTGAAAGTCTATATCGTCTGCATGAGGATTGTTTTTCCAATGACCTGAAGCAGGTGGCATGATGCCGTTCAGGATATTATAACGAGACGCCTGATTGGCATGAGCCAGGTGGTAGGCAGTATTGGACCAATGCCTGGCAATAGAATCTGCGGAAGCATCAAGACCATGAGTCTCAAATGCCTGTACAAAATTGAGATCGGTATAGATATCATCGAAAAGTCCTGGTTTCTTATCCCACCAGTATTTCACATAGTGTTCATTCCAGGGAATGTTTTGAGCATCATGAATCATAGAACCATTGTATTTGAACTCTACAGGTGCACCATATACCACACCAATGGTCTGGCCTGCCCAACCACCTTTGATCTTGTTCTGTAGGTCATCTTTCGAAATGCTAAAATCACTCTCAGCCAGAACACCTTCCGACTTCACATCTGCTGGTGCAGTAGTGCTACCACAACCTAACAACACAAGTGCGGTGACCAGAGAAAATACTTTACTTATTGGATTCAATATATAGTTCATGCTACTGTTTTTTATTTTGATTTATAAACACCCAATTCGGCAATGGACGTAAAGCCCGATACATTTTTGGTGTACTTGTTCCAATGATCCTGAATCATGGCATCACCAATGATCCGGACTGATTTAGTTTTTACTGGTTTGAAGGTGATGACATATTCCGCGAAATGGGGCTGGAAGAAGACAATATCCGTATCCGGTAAACCCGGCTGAATGCTCGTCCGCTCTGCGCTTACCCACTTTCCCTCTTCATTCTTGTATTGGACATTCAGGGAGGTAAACCACCCACCAAACTCTTCCATTCCGCCAGTATTAAATACCAGCATATCTATCTCTTGATCTTCTTCCCACTCATATCCATAATAATCCACTTTGGGGATTTTTGCTTTGGCAGCCAAACTATAGAAAACTGATCCTGCACCATTCAATTTCCCATCGCGAATAATTTCCGGAGTATCAGAATACATTGAATTACCGAATGTTGTCCAACACGAGTCAAGGACGTCTCTATTCAATGTGTTCACATTTGCTAGTACCGATTTAGCTGAGTTCGCCAGGTTTTCATTGCGGACCAGGAGTTCAAAATCCTTCTTTAAATATTTCTTTCCATTATCCAATTGGATGGTGATCTTATATTTCCCGGGTATCTCAGGCACTCCTGTGAGTCGCCCTTTTTCGAAAGATGTACCCTTGGGCAAATCACCCTGGACCAATGTCCAGTTGTAATTTTTATTTGCCTCACTATAAAAGGTGAAGTCCACTGCTTTATTGACCTCTAAAACTGCAGCAGGGCCTATATAGAACTCCAGTGGCACATCAAAAGTGGCTTTGGTGTTAATAATCACTTTCTCCTGCCCTGCTTCTCCTGTCACCTTCCCACCTTTACCTTTCACCAGGTTTAAGGTCATAGCCAACATCCTGTCTATTTGATCTTCAATACTTGCATCTGGCAATTCATGACGCGTTATATTAATATAGGTGTCATTAAAAGGCTTTACCCAACCCTCTATTGGTAGGTATAGGTTTTCGGGAAGCGCATCAAAACCGTATACTATTCCTAAAAGACCGGCAACAGTTGCGGCCTGATTGTCCGCATCAAAACCCATGGCACAAGAGAGGTCAAGGGTTCGTTGAAAATCACCCTCTCCGTACAACATTGCTAATATTCCACATGCTCCATTGAGGTTTGCATTCCAAATGGTTTTGGTGAGGTCAGGTTCATTCACATAATACTTTTCTGCCATCTCCTTCCAGGCATCTTGCCACTTGTTGGGGTACTTTTTGTGCAATGCAATCATATCACGAATGGTTTGTGCATAGCGACCATCAGCAGGGAGCTCTTTTAACCCTATGTCTATCAGCTTGCGAATATCCTTTTCGAAAAAAGCCGCTGCGTACATTGCTCCGTAGTGAACTGTTGGCTCGGCACCCCAGTCATCACTAGTGATACGAGCAGCCCAATCAGATTTCTGCGCAGCATACTGCACCATCCCCGGAGCGGTATATGCCCATATTTCATTGATTAGCTGAGGGTCAATTTGAAACCAGTGCGGATTGATATTCTTGTCCCCTGTGAATGGTGGGGTGTAACCGAAATGCATTAGACCTAAGGCAGCACGATTGGCGAGCCAAACTCTGTCGCGAATATGGTACATCCAGGCTTCACGCATTTGCTCATACGTAGGTTCATACCCATACTTTTCCATATTGAGCAGATACATGTACTCTACATCGGTATCATCATCTGAAAAAGCTCCTTCGTATTTTCTAAGCTTGTCCAGGTTTTTGGTGTACCCATATGGCCATTTACCTTCGTCACCAGGTGCGCTCACGTACTTGTTTTCATGTGGAAGACCATAGATATTACCAATCATCTGACCTACCCAAGCTCCTGCTATCTTATTCCTCAGCTCTTTCACTGAAATACTTTTGGAGCCGCTTTGAGCTTCCGAAGTTTTCGCTGAAAACAGCAATGAGGTTGAAATCGCGATTACTAATATTAAATTTCTATTCATCATCAATCGGGGTTTTGAGTAAGATTTGGATTAGTGTTGATGGCACTTTGAGGAATAGGAAAAAGCTTTTTAGCCGTACCTGAAGCGGGTTTTTCCCACCAGGAATTTCCCCATACTCCAAATCGAATTTGATCTTGTCGTCTGTGACCTTCCCAGGCAAATTCCCTCCCTAGTTCGTCCAATAATTCAGAATCTGTGAGATCGCCTACGGTATAAGGAGTGAGTCCAGCGCGTGTTCTAATCAACTGAAGATCCGGATCATCAATGAATTCACCAGCTCTCCCCAGACGGTGTAGCGCTTCCAGTTTTGTATAAAGCACATCCGCGTATCTGAAGAGCACGAAATCATTTTCCATATCCACCACGTCATAGCTGAGCTCTTCCTGATATTCATACTTCGCACATCGTGCACCTTCCCACTCACCTCTCGAATTGTAATCTTGAATGGTAGGACTGTATATGAAGGGCTCTCCTCCGATTACAATCGGATCACCTTTGATGTCATTTTGCTGTCCAAACAGGAAAGAATTTCTACGAATATCATTCTCAGAATACTTCGTGAAAAAATCTGGCTGCAAGACGAATCCATCCCATGGCACACCTGCCAAGTTAAACGTAGCAGTACTTGCAGAATTCAATGTCAGGTTCTGCCAATAGAAATGCTCATCTGTAAGCTGTGGGTGGTATGGGATAACGAATATATTCTCCCGCGAACCCTCATTATGCACTTCGAAATTGGTAAAGTAATTGGGTTCAATTTGATATGCCCCCAATGCTATCACCTGATCGCAGGCCAATACGGCTTCTGCAAATTTATTTTGGCCGATCCATTCCTGAGCGTTCAAATACATTTTAGCTAAAAAGGTATAGGCCATTCCTTTGGTAACCCTACCATAATACTCTGCCGTAGGCACATCTTGCACTGCATCTACATTGTCCAATATCTCCTGAACTATAAAATCAAATACGAACGCTCTGTCCTTTTGCTGTGGTGGATCTTTCTCACTGAAATCAATAGAGAATGGGATATTTCCCCAATAATCCATGGCCCAGTAGTAATAGAAAGCGCGCAGAATTTTTATCTCAGCAAGCACTCGCTCCTTATTCTCAAACTCTATTGGATCAATTACCAAGAGAGTTTCGTTGCACGCTGTGATGCCTTCGAAAACCATATCCCATGATTTGGTCAATATTTTGTTTCCCGCTGTAGCACTGTTGAGTGTATGCTTTTGTATCTCCTCCCATCTACCCTGATCATACCACTCCCCATTATGCTTTTGTGGAATGACCATTTCATCAGAGGCATTCTGCCCGAGTGACCAGAGTCGCTGCTCCTCTGGATAGGGTTGAAGCTTTACGTATGCGCGTCCTGCATAAGCAATAACATCCTTTTCAGAATTGAAGAAATCATCAACCGGTATTTCGGAATAAACGGATTCTGATAAGTCGAAACAAGAAACTGTAAGGAGACTTAACAAGATGAATGATGTTATAGTAAGTGTATACTTTTTCATAATTCGATTCATTAGAAATTAAAAGGTCGCGTTTACTCCCAGAGTAAGAGTGGTCGTTCTTGGATAGTAGGATAATCGGTCAATGCCGGGCTCTAAGCCCCCAAGATTAACTTCAGGATCGATCCCCTTATAACCCGAAATCCAAAAAACATTTTGTGCCGACCCTGATACACTTAACCTGGATATGTATTTTGAATTCAAGTCGAAACCGTATTGAAGCGTTACGTTGTCCAGCTTTAAGAAGGAAGCATCTTCAATATACTTTGATGAATAGGTGACGTTTCTAATAAATTCCGGGTTCTCCAATTGTGTATGTACAATATTGCGTAATCCAATGGCGGTCCAGGATTCATAATATAACCTGTTAGAATTCAACACTTTGCCTCCGATTCCCCCACGAAACGCAAGATTTAGATTCCAGTTTTTGTAGGTCAAAGCATTACTCCAGCCAAGCACCGCAATGGGGTTAGCACTGCCGATCTTCTCCCACTTACTCTTATCTACCTCTCCAACAGGGTTTTGATTTTTAAATATGTCGTTACCATGCTCATCAACACCTAACCAAACGGGTCCATAAAAAGTACCGAGTTCTTCCCCTTCCTTGATTCGTTGTGACCACACGCCTATGGTACCTCCCAGAAAAGCTGTTTCGTAGGTTGATTGCGTAAACTCGCTATTTGAAATTTTGTCCAGGAAATTCTTGTTGTGACTGGCGGTGAAAGTAGAACTCCAACCAAAGTTGCCCCTTTTCATAAGCATAGCGTTCAAGGTAAGTTCTACCCCCCGATTACTAATGGTTCCAACATTGGTAAATAAGTATGGGTACAAATAAGGTGGGACTGGCACCTGAAACTCCCAAAGCAAGTCGCTGGTTTTTCTTAGGTAATATTCAACACTGCCGCTGAGCCGCCGCTCAAACACTGAAAAGTCAACACCAACATTTAACTCTTGCTTCTTCTCCCATTTCAGGTCAGGGTTTGGATTCTGCCCTGGACCGTATGAATTGATCCACTCCTGATTATAAAACAAACTACCCACGCGCTCCAACAAAATCAACGATCTGTAAGGACTGAAATCCTGATTACCTGTAACCCCATAACCCAACCTAAGTTTCAAATCATTTATCCAGCTAATGTCTTTGAAGAGTGATTCTTCACTCAGTCTCCAGCCTAAGCTCACAGCTGGGAATAACCCCCATTTGTTGTTATCTCCGAATTTAGATGAGCCCTCCCTTCTCAAGGAGATCGACGCAAGGTACT
Source organism: Marinoscillum sp. 108 (assembly GCF_902506655.1). Classification (NCBI taxonomy): domain Bacteria; kingdom Pseudomonadati; phylum Bacteroidota; class Cytophagia; order Cytophagales; family Reichenbachiellaceae; genus Marinoscillum; species Marinoscillum sp. 108. The sequence continues at coordinate 2,244,599 of NZ_LR734808.1, forward strand.
TTTCATCATAATTGTACATGAGTCTTCCGAAAAGAGCTATAAGCCTACTTGATTCCTGGTAAGAACCCATTTCGGACTTTCCTTCTCTAAAGAATGAGCCTGCAGAAATATTATTGTGGAGAAACACATCCGTATCGAAATTGTAATTTCCCACATAAGAGCTATTCATTTCAAACTCTTGAAAGGTATATCCGGCAACTACCTGAAAATCATGATCGTTTACTTCCTTTTGGTAATTGAACATGCTTTCGTATAGCGTATTACTATTGCGGCCATTTGATATTTCTGCTTCCCCATTTATACCGAGAATGGTAGGATAATATTTCGTCTTATAGGAATTCTCTTCCCATTCCGATTTTTGTGTTGAGATGAAGTTGCTCCAGGAAAGATCATCTGTGATCTCTAGTGTTGCTCTAAGGTTTAGGACTATGTCATTCGTTTGTCCCTCTCGCGTTCTCTCATTCAGCATGGCAACAGGGTTGTAGTAACCCAGGCCTTGTTTGAATGAATAGCCTCCTGTAGCCGGATCAGAATCATCATAGACAGGCTGGGTAGGATTCTGGATAAATGCCTGACTGAATAGGTCGTAGTTGGCTGGGCTATATTTCCTTAAGTTGTTCGTGAAATTGAAATCCAACAGTAACCTATCATCAAATACCTTTTGCTTAATGTTAGTCTTAAGAAGAATCCTTTCCGAAAGATTATCTCGCAATAATCCCTGATCAGTACTGTGCGTTAGGGACGTACGATGAGAAAAGCTTTCACTTCCTCCAGAGAGCGAAATATTGTGCTGGTAGCTGACCGGAAGATCGTTGGTGATTTCATCAAACCAGTCTGTTTCGCTACCAAAAAGACTACCTGTTTTAGAAGGCTGATAAGTTTCTATGGCATGTTTAAATTCTTTGGCAGATAAGTTTCTGACACCTCTTGGTGCCACTTGCACCGAAACCTGACCTGAGTATTCCAGTACTTGCTGTCCCTTTTTTGCCGCTTTGGTAGTGATGATGATAACACCATTTGTACCTCTTGTGCCGTAGATGGCTGCGGCCGAACCGTCTTTAAGTACATCAAATGATTCAACGTCCTGAAAATTAATGTTCTTCAAATCAGCTCCAATGACTCCATCTATAATAATGAGTGGTCCCTGGCCTGATGTAAGTGTACTCACTCCACGCAAAAGGATTTGGTAACCAGACATTGGGTCTGCACCATTCGGTTTGGTGATGGTCAAGCCTGCTACCTTCCCCTGAATTAAGCCCATTGGATCATTGAATCCTCCTCTATTAAAATCTTCAGACTTCACAGTGGTGACCGCTCCGGTAATTTCCTTTTTAGTCGTTGTACCGTATCCAATTACCACAATTTCATCTAAGGCCTGAGTTGACACGCTCATTTGGATATCAATCACACTTCTATTATTCGCTGAAACTTCGACAGTCTCAAAGCCAATCGATGAAAAAACTAAAATCCCTTCTGATGGCCCAGATAAGGCATAGCCGCCATCTATATCAGTAATTGTGCCCGTCTGTGTGCCTTTGACATACACGCTGACACCCGGGATTGAATTATTTGTTTCATCCGTAACTTTCCCCTTAATGATGATCTCACCACTTGATTGGGCCATCACTTTAGTAATCGGGCAGGTCACAAATACTGCAAGAAACAGATAAACAAAAAGTATAGAATGTTGCCTAGAATGTGATTTCATAGTCCTTCTTTTAGTATTACTATATTATTTAGATAGCCCGTTTTCAATCAATTGTAATTCATTGCGGTACGGAATGGAAGACTGAGCACCCATACGAGTTACAGTTATTGAGGACGCTTTTGAAGCTGTTCTTACAGCCTCCTGTATGGTTTTACCTTCAGAAAGGCCAACCACAAGTGTGCCGCTAAAGCAATCACCAGCAGCAGTAGTGTCGATGGCATCCACTTTGGTGGCCTCCACCAAAGAATACTCATCGTTCTCCTTGATAAAAGCACCCATAGCACCCATGGTAATCACCACATTGGGCACACCCTTGTTGCTAATTATATCTGCAGCCTGCTTAGCACTATTAAAGTCAAATACCTTGATTCCAGATAGGATTTCCGCCTCGGTTTCGTTTGGTGTCACAAGGAAGAGGCATTTGAGTAGTTTGTCTGACAGGGTTCTGGCTGGTGCCGGATTTAGGATTACAGGAGTGCCTTTTTTCCAGGCCAATTCTGCTGCATACTCTACAGTCTCCATGGGAATCTCTAATTGCATTAAGACATAGTCCGCCGCATCTAATTCGTTTTTAGCCTTTTCAATATCGTCGGGAACCAAACTTCCATTTGCGCCTGAAGCTACCGCTATGCAATTCTCACCATGAGAATCCACCATAATCAGCGCCACCCCAGATGAGTTTTTAGCGTCGGAAAATATAAAGTCAGTGTTGATTCCCTCAGCGTTATAAAGCTCGATGGATTGCTTTCCAAACACATCGTTTCCAGTTTTAGAAACGAATGTGACTTTACCTCCCTGACGAGCCGCTGCCACAGCTTGATTGGCTCCCTTACCCCCTGCATTCATTAGGAAAGTTCCTCCGATGACCGTCTCTCCTGGTATAGGTAGTCGATCCGATTTTATTACCATGTCTGTATTGCAACTTCCGATAACAAGAATTTTTTTATTGCCCATGTTTATTATTTGTATCTATCTTATTGAAGTGAAGGTAATATTATAAACGATTGAAAATTGTCAATAAATGCCCTAAAATCATATTTACAATTAAACTATTCCTATTATAATCACCTGACATTTAATTATTTATAATTTCCCTAAAAATGCCATTCCGCATTTGCAAAGAGGTTTTAGCAGCATTCATTGACTGTTCGGAATTAAAGGGAGTGTATTGGACAAGATGATTAGAACTACTGGAATTACTTAATTACACTCTGAAATTTTCTGCACTAACACCGAACTTTCTTGAAATAGAAGGTGAGGAAGAAGAGCAAACTAACGCTTAGTTCCGCAGTTTTCTGATGGTGTCTAAGATGGTACCATCCACCCACTTTACCACAGCAACAATTTCATCGTCAAAAACCTGCTTTTGAGGAACACCACAAATTCTTTCGGCTTCCTCCTTGAGCTCATGAATGGTTCTAATTGGCAAACCCGAATCCTTAACTTTATCCAACAGGTCGGTGCGCAATGGATTAATCGCAATACCTCGCTCGGTTACTATCACATCTATTAATTCACCCGGACCACAAATGGTGGTGACCTCCTCACGAACCACAGGAATCCGATCCCGGAAAAGCGGAATTGGGAGTATGGTACACTTCGCAAATAAACAATTCTGCCACCCACCAATACCATGCAATAAAGCGCCATCAGAGTGTGTCACCACATTTGCATTGAAGTTAACATCCACTTCTGTTGCACCTAATATCACCACATCCAGTAACTGAGCGAAATTACCCTTACCATGATAATTGTAACTGGTGAAAGGGCTGGTGTTGACATGGTTCGGATTGTTTCGCATTGACTTCACACCTTCCAAATCGAAAGTCTGCCCATCGAGGATATATTCAACTAAACCTTCCTCCAACATTTCAACCAGAAACTTATTGCTTCCACCACGTGCAAAACGTGCCTTCATTCCCTTTGCTTTTAACATTTCGGCAAAATAAATTCCAATCGAAAGCGCTGTCCCTCCAGCTCCTGCCTGAAAAGAAAAGCCATCGCGAATAATCCCAACCTGATCACAGAACTTTGAAGTTAATTCGGCTAGAAACAATCGATCCGGACTTTTGGTAATTGCTGTGGTGCCCGAAACAATCTTTTCTGGAATTCCCACCTGTTCAAGCTGAACAACATGATCCACATAGTTCCCTTGAATATGCCAGGGCACACATGGAAACGGAACCAGGTTATCCGTTACCACAATCACTTTGTTTGCATATTGTGAGTCTGCCAGAGCAAAGCCCAACAGCCCACAAGCAGCAGGGCCATCCACACCGTTGGCATTGCCAAATGAGTCTGCTGATGGAGCAGCAATCACCGCAATATCGATTTCAACTTCACCATCCTGAACCGCCTGATATCTCCCGCCGTGAGATCGCAACACCCCCACACCTTTCATTTTACCAGCTGTAGTAAACCTGCCAAGTTGCCCATTCATACTACCCTCTATGTGATGAATAGTGCCATCTTCCAAATGCTTTATCAAAGGCGCATGACAATCGAAAGAAGCGGATGGAAACCATACCAAATCCTTAACTCCCAATGCTGCGGCAATATCAAAAATCTGAATGGCGATAAGATCCCCATTTCTAAAATGATGGTGTGTCGAAATAGTCATCCCATCTTTCAACCCCGCATCGACTAATGCCTGCTTTAATGTTGGCACAAGCTTGTTTCCATCAGCAGGAAAGTCCGCACAAGATGAAATTAGTGGCCCGAATTTTCTGCCATTGGGGCGATGTTTTCCAATTCCTTTATATGGTATTTCTGATTTGCCATTAACCAGCGTAGGCACCGATCTACCTATCGCATTCACCACCATTGCATCCTTACCTTTCATAATTTGCTATTCTAATTCCTTATCGCTCCAATTTTTTTCCAGTCGACCAAGCGCAACTGCCAGATCGATTGTCCGCATTGCTCGTTTCACGACAGGCGCATCAATCATCTTTGTGCCAAGAGAAACAACCCCCAGTCCTTTTTCAGAAGCTATTTTGAAGGCCTTAACAATTTTTTTTGCGGCCTCAATTTCGACTTCATTCGGCGCAAAATTTTCACGAATTATTGAAATCTGGCGCGGATGAATACAACCCATCCCTTCAAAACCCAAAGCCTTTGACGCCTGCACATTGGCCTTCAGAGCGATCATATCCCCCACATCACTAAATACAGAGTCAATGGCCTGTATCCTTGCCGCCTTACATGCATGAACTACCTGAACACGAGCAAAGAGCGATTCCACTCCTTCATTTGTCCTATTCACCCCCATGTCGGCGGCATAATCTTCCAAGCCAATGGCCATCGCCACAACGTTTTCCGCGGCTTTTGCGATCTCAAAAGAGTTCAACACGCCCAGCGCACTTTCAATGATTGGCATCAACCAAACAGGACGCTGTATACCCGTTTTATTTTGAATCAGGACAATCCTTTCATTTACTGAATGAATTTGCGCCGCACTTTCACATTTCGGCACCAGCACAAGATTGACATTATGCGGAACCACATAGTCAAGATCCTCCAGCCCCGCAGGTATTTGATTGATCCTGACCATCCGTTCGACCCCCATGAAACTGAGGTTCCTCAGCGCATTTCTGACCAGCAAACGTGCTTCTCCTTTTTTATGAAAAGCAACCGCATCTTCTAAGTCTAAAATCACTCCCTCTGGCTTATGGATACCCGCATTGATCATCAAACTGGGTGTGTTTCCAGGGAGGTACAAACGGGTAATTCGAGGTTGATCAGCAACAGTGTGGTATAGGTTTTCAGGCAGCATCTCCAAGAGGTATTGCTCATCAGTTGGTTTCAACTGCTTTATCGCTGCTTCTACACGCGCCGCAATTACAAATGGCAAAGCACCTTTGTCAGATACCTCAAGAACCGCGTGTTCTATTGAGAAAAAATCAAGAATGGATTTACACAGAAGCCTGATGTCTTCTCCATAAAGCGCATTGACCTTGCTCAATACCTCGATCCGAATGCCTCCAGATTGGACCAACTCCAAAGTTACCAAGCAGTCCGACCTGTCCTTTTCACCATTATTCCCTGCCGTTGCAATCATTTTGAACCGATTAAAAATTTCACGAAAACAACCATTATTATTTTGCCCATATCGGTAAAGTCATTTCTAAATCCAACCAAGGAACGATTATGAAATATAGAATCATAGTCAGAAGAAATAAAGTAATCAGATTTAGCCAAAACCCTATCTTAACCATCTGCGAAACTGAAACTCTTTCACTTGCCAGCACCACAGTATTAGGCCCCGTAGCAGCGGGCATCATAAAAGCACAGGAACATGCCACTGTGGCAGGTATCATTATCAAAAGTGGGTTAACACTCGCCGCTATGGCCGTGCTTGCTAACACGGGCAACAAAATATTAGCACTGGCTGTATTGGAATTGAATTCGGTAAAAACCAAAACAAAGGCCATTACAGTTATTAAAATGTAGAAAAAAGAGAAGCCACTAATAAATGAAAGCTGCCCTCCCAACCAATCGGCTAATCCTGTGGACACAAAACCTTCGGCCACAGCATATCCACCTCCTACGATCATCACAACACCCCAAGGTACCTGACTAGCTTCCTTCCAGGTTATTAATCGCTTATCGTCACCTGCCGGAATCAAGAATAATATAATGGCTGAAGCCATTGCAATGGTACTATCATGTATTTGACCAGAAATCCCAAATAAACCAGTCCATCCGGGAATGACCAATGAACCAAAGATTAGATCGTTTTTGAAAACCCAGGCAAAAACGGTAACCGCTGCGATATACAAAACTCTTTTTTCCCCTGATCTCATTTTACCCAATGCATCCAGCTCATCCTTGATAATTGTCAGGTTTTTACTCAGGTCTCCATCTATTTTAAAGTAGTTAATAATGAAATACCAAAACACTGGGATCAATATCACAAGTATTGGCACTCCAATCTTTAGCCAAACAAAAAAATTAACTGGTGGGGCTTCGGGAAACATCTTATCGAAAATCCCCACAAAAATCATATTGGTTGGGGAGCCAATAAGCGTGGCAAGCCCTCCAATAGACGCTGAGTAGGCAATAGCAAGCATTAATGCCGGTGCAAATCTATTGCTCTTTTCAACGTCTTCATCCTTACCAATGATGGAAAGACCAATGGGCAACATCATTAAGGCTGTAGTGACATTTGCTATCCACATCGAGACCAAAGCTGTTGCTATCATCATGCTTAAAACGATTTTTTGTCGACTTGTGCCGAAGACATGAATAATTGTAAGTGCAATTCGCTTATGAAGATTTTGTGTTTCAATGGCCTTTGCCAGAAAGAAAACCGCCAAAAACATGAGTGCATAATTATGCCCATAATTGGCTGCAGTTTCTGCTGGAGATAGTATGTGCATAGAGGGATATAGCACCAACGGAATAAATGCAGTGACATAAACAGGAATTGCTTCGGTTATCCACCAGACGCTCATAAGCGCCACTACCGCTGCAGCTCCCTTAGCTTCTGGATTCATACCATCAGGAGTGGGGAGAAATAAGATTATTCCAAACACCGCCATTCCTGTTAAAGCACCAATTGATTTCTTAGATAGCATTTCTTTCCTGCTTAAATTCAATCAAACCTATGCAATCCAAGCATTCAAAAATGATCAATAATCGTTCAAAATCACATTTTCAAAATTTTGATATTTCTAATTTTTTGCTCTTTAGTAGATATAAAACAATGAATATTCCCAATATTTGATAACTATAAAATAAGAATCACAACAAATGATTAAATCGGAAGCCTTAATCTACTTAGTCAACTCCATGACGAAACCTGAAAAGAAAGCTTTTAGGATAGCCACCGATTCTTCTGATGGAGCCTATTACCTCCAACTCTATGATCTGATTGATTCTAACAAGGAAATAACCTCTGAGCAGCTAAAAGAAGAGTTCTCAATTAAGCTCCCAAAAGCATCATTTGACACCTCTGCCACTCATCTTTATAAGACGCTTCTGAATACCATGCTTGATCTGCGCAAAGACCAGGACAGCTACTATTCCTTATTTGACATGATCTTAAAAGCCCGGATACTTTTTGAGAAATCCTTGTATCAGGAGTGCTTTGACACGCTAAAAAAAGTCAAAAAGAATGCCACCAAATATGAAAATTACTACGCCCTGCTCATCTCTTCCAGACTCGAGTTGGAGTATCAGCTTGCGTTGAATTTTCCAGGGCTGGATGAAAAAGATTTATTACACAAGCACTTCAAGGTAAGCGAGACCTTACGCATCATTCAAAAGATTCATCAACAATCAGCACTGTATGAGCTACTGAAATATCGCATGCTTCATCGAGGTAATGCTCGATCAGAGAAGCAAAAAACCGAGCTGAATGATTTGGTAGTAAGCGAGATGAGCATCGTTTCTTCATCAAACATTCAGAATTTTGAAATCAGCAAGCTGCATCAGCTTTTTCAGGCAAACTACCTGATTAGTGTTGGAGATTATAAATCTGCATTTCATTCCTTCAATGAACTCAATAACTTACACGAGGCTAATAAACATTTATGGTCTAATCCACCCATTTACTATGTGTTATCCATCGAAGGAGTACTGGATAGCTTGAGAAGTTTACGTGAGTACAAGGGGATGAGTCATTTTGTTCAGCAACTAGAGAAAATCGACACACCCTTTCTAAGCTTCAATACCAATGTTGTTTGTTTAATCTTTCTATATGAGCTTTTTCCCTTCCTGGATCGTGGTGATTTTGGATCCTGTGAACAACTCATGAAAAAATATGATGCCAAATTGCTCAAAAAGGTTCAACTCCTAAGCCTTGCTCGCAATGCCGAACTACACCTTTATCTTGCTTTGATCTATTTTGGCTTGCGGGACTTTCAAAAAGCAAAGAAGTGTTTGAGTAAAATCATATTTACCAATAGAGATTACTCCTACCTACCCGTATTCAGAACTATTCGGTTGGTAAACCTTATGATCCTCTATGAGTTAAAGGATACTGAGTTTATAAAGTATGAATCCCGATCTATCAAAAGGGACATCAATGCCGCTGGGAAAGAATACAAAATCGAGAAGAAAATCATCAGCTTTGTCAATAAGACTAACCTTCCGGTTTCAATAGTTAAGAGAAAGCGACTTTGGGAAAATTTAAAGAAGGATTTTGAGATCATTAATCATGATGTCTATGAGCAACAAACACTTCGACTCTTTGATTTCTCTGCCTGGATTGAGAGCAAGGTGAGAAGAATCCCTCTGGCTGAAATCTTAAACAACCGGGTTTCTCAGGAACACTAAAAGTTTATCATCCGAGCTCTTTACAAATTACCCCGACAGCAATCCTTGCTTAAATGATCTTTGTTAAGCAGAGATTCATTCCATCCGATCCAGGAAATTGGGGAAATCCTCTATTCGCTCGCAGCAAACCTGCTCCATCACCTGCTGCAGCTGTGTTTTGAGTAGTGAGATGGCATGGTCACCACCCCTGCTCCCCAAGGCTGCCACACTGTACATGAATGTGCGACCCAAAAAGGTAAAGTCTGCCCCGGATGCCAATGAGCGGGCAATATCCGGACCCGAGCGTATTCCACTGTCCATCATGACAGTGAGTTTGTCTCTGTACTGCTCAGCTATGTATTTTAAGGGCTTAATGGTGGAGTTACCTGCATCCAGCTGCCTCCCACCATGGTTGGAGACGATGATACCATCCAACCCAAGCTTCACAGCTTTCTCTGCATCGGCTTCACATGCCACGCCCTTCAGCACTATTTTTCCTTTCCACATGTCTCGAATCGGTGCGATTTTTTCCTCGTTGAGCCTTCCGGAAAACGTCTGATCCATGTACCTGCCCAGCTGCTTCATGTCCAGCCCTTTCGGCATGTAGGGTTTCATGGTGGTGAAGTTGGGCTGTCCGTGAATCAACGTTCGCAGTGCCCAATCCGGCCTGCCCATGATTTGAAGCATATTGGACAAGGTCATTCGTGGTGGCATGGCCAGTCCATTGCGGATGTCTCTGGGTCTGAAACCAAAAGTAGGGACGTCACACAACAGCACCAGCACCGAACAGCCTGCGGCATCCGCTCGTCGTATAATATCATCGCGTAGGGCGTTATCAGCAGGATGATAGAGTTGAAACCAGGCCTTGCCATCGGTGAGCTCACTGGCCCGCTCTATATCCATGGTAGTAACGGTACTCAGGATAAACGGAATGTTATGTTCATGAGCGGCCTTTGCCAAAATCTCAGGAGCTTTGGGCCACATGAGACCCTGCAACCCAACGGGCGCAATGCCAAACGGAGCGTCATATACATGGCCAAACAACTCCGTTTTCATTTCTGATTTGGTATGTTTGGTCAGGTATTGCGGGATCAGCTGTACCTCGCGAATTTCTTTGGTATTTCGTGCCAGATTTACATCCTCATTGCATCCACCATCCAGGTATTCAAAGGCAAATCGCGGGATTTTCCTTTTGGCTTTCCTGATCAGATCATCAATTGCCGGATATCGGGAATCGTAACTCATAGTTGAAAAATTTTATCCATTAACACCCACTTTTCTCCCCACTGTGCGAATGGCAACCGCTGCTGGTACTGGTCCATCAGGCGCTCCCACTCCTGTACTTTCAGATTGCCGGCATCCAGTCGTCCTTTGGCTTCAAAACTAAACGACTCCTCAGCCTCTATCATCATGAATAAGCGCGTGGCTACCTGATAGATCTCCATGTGGCGAATTCCCGACCCCTTGATACTCGCGATGATCTCCGGCCACACGTTTTCATGATGCTCGATGTATTGCTCGATAAGTTGCGGATCGTCTTTTAAATCCAGCGTTAAGGCATATCGTTTCATATACGCTGATGTTTGACCGCTACTCTGCGCCCATAAAATGCAATGATAAAGAAGCAGAGTAAGGGCAGTACAAAAGAAAAGTTTACTTCGGAAACACCAAGGATTTTCAGGTCGGCATAGCCTGTACCACCAAGATCCAGCACCATTCCCTGCAAGGTAGGCATCAAGGCTCCGCCCACAATGGCCATCACCAGACCTGCGGCTCCTATTTTGGATTCATCTTCGGTTAAGCCTTCCAGCGCCACTCCATAGATGGTCGGGAACATCAAAGACATACAAAATGAAATCGCCACCAGGCAATACAGCCCCGGCATACCTGTGATGAAAATGGTGCCCAGGGTAAATACCACCGCCATTAGGGATAGTCCCATCAAAAGCTTGCCTGAATCCACATATTTCAGCAAAAACGTGCAGATGAACCTGCCAATGAAAAATGAAATGAACGCAAAGAACTGGTAAGTTCCAGCCTCATCGGCAGGCAAGCCAATAGCCTCTGCATATTGATAAATGTAGGTCCAGCACATGATCTGCGCTCCTACATAAAATGCCTGGGTGATTACTCCCTCAATGTATACCGGCTTCTTCATCAGTGATTTGAAGACCTTACTGAGTGGGCTGTGCATTTCTTCGCCCTTGCCTTTAGGCATTTTGTTCACTACGATGAGCACCAGCACTGCAATGACGGACAACCCCAGCACAACATACGGATCACGAATGACCATCAGGTCTGCAGTAGTGATGGCCGCCTTCTCCAGTTCGGGCAGTTCTGAAAAGACCACATCATCTGACTTGAGTTTTTTCAATACGAACTGCTGTGCTACCACCAAACCTCCGATTAATCCCAGTGGATTGAAAGCTTGCGCCAGATTTAATCGTTGCGTGGCAGTGGAAGAGTCTCCCATGGAGAGTATGTAAGGATTGGCGGTGGTTTCCAGAAAAGCCAGGCCAAAAGTGAGTATGTATAGACCCAGAAGGAAAAAGGTAAAACTCTCTGAAATGGCCGCCGGATAGAATAACAATGCTCCGGTAGCATACAATGACAGGCCTATCAATATTCCCACTTTGTAAGAATACTTTCTAATAAACAGCGCCGCTGGCAATGCCATGGTGAAGTAGCCGCCGTAAAAAGCCAGCTGCACCAGTGAGGCCTGAAAATTATCCAGCTCAAGTACTTTTTTGAAGGCGGTCACCATGGGGTCAGTAACCGCATTGGCAAACCCCCACAATGCAAAAAGGGAGGTAATCAGAATAAAGGGGAATACAATGGACCTGGAAACTACAGGGATATTTTTCATCATTTTGAGTTTTAGGAATTAAGAAATAGCACGATCCAGGTGAACGTATCCACCATCCACAAAAAGCCACTGACCTGTGGTGTGTGAACTTCGTTCGGACAATAAAAACACGGTCATGGCCCCGATCTCATCTGAGGTGGTCATGCGCTTTTCCAATGGGATTTTGGAAGTAATGCCAGCCAGCACTTCATCAGGATTTCCTAGGGTTTTGATCCAATTTTCATATTGTGGGGTCATTACTTCTGCCGGCACAATGGCGTTGACACGTATCCCAAAGGGGGCCAGTTCCACCGCCCATTCCCTGGTGAGTGCCAGCTGAGCACCTTTGCTGGCAGCGTACCCGGAAGTGTTTCCCTGCCCAGTGACTGCCGTTTTGGAACTCACGTTGACAATCGATCCTTTAGACTCCTTCAGGTAAGGGAAGGCATAATGTACCAGATCATAATAATGGGTCAGGTTGAAGATCACTGACTCCCTAAAGCGGTCAGGGCTTCCATTGACCAACCCAACACCGTCATTCACTCCGGCATTGTTCACCACGCCATCAATTCTTCCAAACTCCTGGACCACTTCCTTGACAATGCCCTCACAAACATCGCCTTTCCCAAGCTCTGTATTGATCACGTGCGATCTGCCTCCTTGCTCATCGATCTGAGCCTTGAGACTGGCGGATGCTGATGACGCCCGCCCTACAATGACGGGAATGGCGCCTTCATGAACCAGGTTCCACACAATGGCTTCTCCGATGCCTTTGGCACCACCGGTCACAATGACCACTTTATCTTTTAGATGTAAATCCATTATTCCTTCAGTTTATAAAATTTACTTGCAGTATTCCCATAGATCGCCGCTTGCTCATCTTCACTCAGGTGCGAAAGCATTTTCTTCAATGCTGACACCACCTGAGCGTACGTTCCCGCAACCAGACACACTGGCCAGTCTGAGCCATACATGAGTCGCTCAGGTCCGAAATGTTCCAAACAGAAGTCGACATAGGGCTTCAGGTCCTCAGGGGTCCAGGTCTCCCAATTCGCTTCAGTGATCATTCCTGAGAGCTTCACATACACATGATCAAATGCAGACATCTGCTTCATGTACTTCGCCCAGTGCTCAAAAGAAGAAGCAGCGATATTCGGCTTACCAATGTGATCAATGACCAGTGGCATCTCCGGCAGGGCCTTTACAAATCTCATGGCCTCCTCCAGTTGATTTTCAGTGATCAAAATATCATAAGTCAGGCCCTTTGCGCCTAATAAGCTCACCCCCTTGATGAATTCCGGATCGGTCATAAACCCATCCGGCTCTGCCTGCAGGATATGGCGCACTCCCCTGAAGCTGTCATGCTCAGAGCACAGAACCACTTGATCCTCCAGAGTGGCAGATTTCAGATCCAACCAACCCACTACACCTTTAATCCAGGGATTGGCCTTTGCCAGATTGAGCAAAAACCAATTCTCATGCTCAGACTGATCGGCCTGCACCGCGACACAACCATTGATCCCTTCTGCTTTCAGTAATGGTTCCAAATCGGCAGGCATGAAATTGCGCCGGATCACGCGCATTTCATCTGTGATCCACGCGCCCTTCACCGGATGGTAGTGCCAGAAATGCTGATGTGAATCTATTTTCATCCCTTGTAGGCAACTACTTCCTGACGTGCCTGCCCGAGTCCTTCGATGCCCAGTTCAATCACATCACCTTCTTTGAGGTAAACGGGCGGCTTAAACCCTAAACCCACCCCTTCGGGTGTGCCGGTAGATATGATATCTCCCGGCATCAGACTCATGTACTGCGACAAATAGGAAATGACTTCCTGGACGTTGAAGATAAAGTCGTCGGTATTGCCATCTTGCACTTTCTTGCCGTTCAGTTTCAACCAAAGATTGAGCTTATTGGGATTCGCTACTTCATCCCTGGTGACCAGATAGGGTCCGAGTGGGGCAAACGTATCGCAGCTCTTACCCTTCACCCACTGTCCGCCACGCTCCAACTGAAACTCGCGTTCACTCACGTCATTGTGCAGTACATAACCCGCCACGTAATCCAAAGCCTCTGCTTCGCTTACATAGTTGGCGCGTTTGCCAATCACCACAGCCAGTTCTACCTCCCAGTCTGTCTTCTTACTGTTTTTGGGTATCACAATGGTGTCATTGGGTCCGATCACAGAAGAGGTAGCCTTAAAGAATACCACCGGCTCAGTGGGTACGGTCATACCACTTTCCTCTGCATGTTTGCGGTAGTTCAGTCCAATACAAATGATCTTGCCTGGCCTTCTTACCGGTGCCCCTAGCCGGACATCATTGCTCACGACTGCTGCTTTAGAAGCGTCAAATGTCGCCTTCAGCTTTTCCAATCCCCCATCGGCGAAGAAGTCTTCGTCATAATCTCTGACGATGTTGCTCACATCATATCTCACACCGTCTATTTCAATCCCTGGTTTCTCTGAGCCAAAAGCTCCAAATCGAATTAATTTCATACTGTTTTCTATTTCAATTAAGTATTTAATGTCAAAAATCCTCCATCTATGCTGAAGTCACTGCCCGTGATAAATGAAGACTCATCGGCACATAAGTAGAGTACCAAATCCCCTATTTCGTCAGGTTTACCCATTCTTCCTATAGGCTGTGTTTTGGACAAAGTCTCAAACATCTCCTTTTCATTTCCAGGATAGGCTTTCGCCAAAAAACCATCCACAAATGGTGTGTGTACCCTTCCAGGCGAAATGCTATTGCACCTGATTCCATGGCCCAGACAATCCTTAGCCACTGATAAAGTCATGGCATGCACTGCCCCCTTGCTGGTGGAGTAGGCCAGCCGATCACTGAGGCCCACGTGCGCAGCAATGGAGGAGATATTTACAATCGCACCTCCTTTGGCCTTCATGGACTCCACACCCGCCTGCAGTGTATTAAATACACCTTTGATGTTCACCTGATAGATTCGGTCCAAATCCTCGGGGGTGGTGTTGAATATGTTTCCCACATGGGCGATCCCGGCATTATTGACCAGAATGTCAAGCGAACGATTGCCCAGTGCTTTGGAAAAAGCGCCCTTCACATTTTCATGGTCAGAGACATCACATGGGTGGGCCTCAGCCTTTCCTCCATTCGCCTCTATTTCCTTTGCTACAGATTGGGCTCCCTCCAGACTAAGGTCCAAAATAAGGGAGGTGGCTCCCTGCTCTGCCAGTGTGGTGGCGATGGCCCTTCCTATTCCACTACCTCCACCCGTCACGATGGCGGTCTTTCCTGTTAAATCAAATTTATTCTTCATAATGATACTCCTCTTTTCCAGGGTATAAAATCGTTTTGTTCTAGTTTCATTGCCTTGGTCTGCTCCCCACTAGCGACCGCTATTATCTTCTCCAATAATTCATCTCCCGCCTGTTCGATGGTTTTCGTTCCTTCTATCACTCCGCCAGTATTCACATCTATGATGTCATTCATTCGAGCCGCCAGGGTGCTATTGCTGGACACCTTGATCACAGGTGTTATCGGGTTTCCGGTGGGAGTCCCCAGGCCTGTGGTAAACAAGATAATGTTGGCACCTGATCCGGCTAAGCCTGTGGTGGACTCTACATCATTGCCCGGGGTACAAAGTAGATTTAGTCCCGGCCTGGTGACAGGCTCAGTATAGTCAAGAATGTCAGCAACGGGCGCCGAACCTCCTTTTTTGGCCGCTCCTGCGGACTTGATGGCATCAGTAATGAGTCCATCCCGGATATTTCCCGGAGAAGGATTCATATCAAAACCACTCCCCACCGCCTGGGCGTGGGATTCGTAGGCGCGCTGAATACGAACAAACTTCTCTGCCAATTCCTGTGACTCGCACCGATCTATGATGTTCTGTTCTACCCCATTCAGTTCAGGGAACTCACTCAGGATGGTGGAAGCTTTTAACACAGCCAGTAAATCAGATACTCGCCCTAATACAGGATTGGCCGAAATGCCTGAAAAACCATCAGAGCCACCACACTCCAGACCAAGTACCAGTTTGTCGAGCGTGGCAGGCTTGCGCTCTGTTTCATTGGCTTGCTTCAAAGCTTCCAGTGTCTCAGAAATAGCCAAAGAAATGAGCTCCTCTTCTGAAGCCATTTGCTGCTGCTCGAAGTAGAGTACTGTTTTTTCACTATCAGGGTAAAGCTCCTTCTGCAGGGACCTGAACCAGTCCGCCTGCGCATGCTGACAACCCAAACTCAGCACAGTGGCTCCGGCTACATTGGGATGGTGCACGTACCCCGCCAATAGCCTCAGCAATGTTTCGGCATCCTGTCGTGTGCCCCCACAGCCTCCATGATGGTACAAAAACCTGATCCCGTCAATGTGCTTAAAAACCTGCTCAGTAGCATAGGTGGTTTGAGTTACCTGCCCGGATAAGTGCTTACTCACAAGGCTCTCGTACTTGTTGGGTTTGTAGTAACCCAACTGCTTGATGAGGGCTTCCTCGATCACCTTCAGGTTTCTGTTTTCACAAAATACCAATGGGATGAATAACCAGTAATTGGCGGTGCCTACTTTACCTGAAGATCTGTGATAGCCACTAAAAGTGCGTCCCGCCCATTTGCTCACATCAGGAGTCTGCCAGGTGTATTTTTTGCGATTCTCCAGCGAAAGTGGCTCTGCAAAATGTTTGGTATTTTCTATGGTAAGTAAAGACCCGGCGGGCAAATCCTTCTGCACCACACCCACAGGAACGCCATACATAATGACCTGCTGCCCTTTGACAAGATCCTCCAACAGCATCTTGTGTTTTTGTGGGATGGTCTCTTTTACCTCTATAGATAGCCCCATATCAACCACAGTGCCTGCAGTCAGCTCTTTCAGAGCTACCAGCACATTGTCCTTAGGGTCTATCCGCAAAATATCGTTTTCTTTCATAGTGAACAGATCATCAGTAATCAGTACGGGTACATATTTAGGGAGAGATGAATGCGAATTCAATCGATTGTCGGTATAATTGCTGTGCACATTTGTGCATAAATGATTCAAACATGGCTCAATACATTACCATCAAGGAAATAGCCACCAAACTGGGCATATCCCATACCACTGTATCAAGGGCTCTTAATGATCATCCGCGGATCAGCAAAGCCACTAAGGAAAAGGTGCAGCAACTGGCAGAAAAGCTCGGCTACAGGCGAAATGTGAGTGTCCAGGTGTTTACCAGGGGTGAAAGCAAACTCATCGGGATGATTGTGCCTGATCTGAGTATCCATTTCTTTGCGCGAGTAGTTCAGGGGGCGCAGAGCACCCTATCCAGGCATGGGTATGGCATTATCATCTATGATACGCTGGAGTCGCTAAGTCAGGAAATCCAGGCTATTCAAAGCTGCCTGGATCATCGTGTAGCTGGTATCCTTGCGGCTATTTCAATGGAGACCACCTCTTTCGATCATTTTTTATCTCTTTCCAGACACGACGTTCCCCTGGTGTTTTATGATCGTGTGGCCAACTTTTTACCAGTCCCCAAAGTAGTGATCAATGATCACCAGGCGGCCTTTGATGCCACCCAATTTCTGATACAAAGCGGGAGAAAACACATCGCACATATCACCGCCAGCATCAACCTCAACAATAGCAATAATCGATTATATGGTTATTTGGATGCACTGAGTGCTAACAACCGGGACGCTGATGAGCAGCTTATCCACTACTACCAATTGGATCCTTCGTCCATCGACAGTTTCATAGAAAGGGCTCTCCTCCACCAACCCGACCTTGATGCCATTTTTGTTTTCAATGACTATGTCGCGAGCCATACCGTAAATGTGCTGCACCGGTTGGGAAAGCGGGTGCCTGACGATATAGCCGTGATGGGTTTCTCAAACGAACCGGTCGCCACCCAAATGACCCCTCAGCTCTCAACGGTAAAACATGCCGGTGAAAAAATGGGGCAACTGGCCGCTCAAAAGATCGTTTCCATCCTGGCTAAGCAGGAACCACTTGTCAATGAGAAAATCGTCATCAGCCCGGAATTGATCATTCGCGAAAGCACCTGAACCCTCTGATTTCTTTTCAAAGGAAAGTCTGAAATATTATCAGGAAGGCTCCATGAGCTCTTCTTCTATTTCCTCCAAAGATTTCCCTTTGGTCTCGGGCATCATGAAATGAACAAACAGCAATTGTAAAATCATGAAGCATCCGAAAAAGGCAAAGGCCACCCATGGTTCAAAAGTATTGATCAGCACAGAGCCGGAAAGGGTAATCAATGCTGCAAAGACCCAGTGCGTGCCGCTTCCCCAGGCCTGCCCATAGGCCCGTACTTTATTCGGAAATATTTCGGCAATGAATATCCAAATCACGGCACCCTGACCCACCGCGTGAGAAGCAATAAACATCAGGATAAAGATCAATTTGAAAGTGGCATCTGCTTCACTATAAAACCCATACGAAACCATGAAAAGGCTGATGATATAACCAAGAGATCCGATGTACATGAGTTGTTTACGTCCCGCTTTGTCGATAAGTGACATGCCAATAAAAGTAAAAAGCAAATTGACCAGCCCTATGGCAATGGAACTAAACAGGGACCCCGATGAACCAAAGCCTGCTTTCACTAAAATTTCGGGTGCGTAATAGAGAATGAAATTGATACCGGACAGCTGATTGAAAAAAGCGATCAGGAAGGCCAACACGAGTGGTTTCTTATATTTTGGAGAGAAAACCTTATCAGAATCCCCTTTGGTTCGCTCATAATCCTCCTCAATGGCATAAAGCATCTCGGCAGCCTCCTCTTTGGAGTCGGTCAGATTTTCGAGCACCTTCTTCGCCCGGTCAGCATCGTGTTTATACAAAACCAACCATCTCGGGCTTCGGGGAATTCCGAATACCATCAGGGTATAGAGCAATGCCGGGAGTCCTTCGATACCCAGCATAATACGCCAGTCAAGGTCTCCACCTACTCCTTCCAGAAGGTAATTGGAAATGAACGCCGCCAATATGCCAAACACGATATTGAACTGATACAGGATGCCCAGCCTGCCACGATTATTGGCCGATGAAATCTCAGAAATATAGGTTGGCGCAGCGATGGAGGACACCCCCACACCCAGACCACCCAGAAACCTGAAGAAAGAAAATGAATAGGGATCTGGCGCAAGCGCTGAGCCAATGGCGGATATAAAATAAAATACTCCTATCCAGATTAGGGTGGTTTTTCTCCCCCACACGTTGGTGGGGTATCCGGCACAGAGCGCCCCTACCACTGTACCCCACAGCGCCATGGACATGATGAAGGTACCATGAAACCAATCTGAGGTCTGCCATAGCTCCTTGATCGGGAGGTTGGCACCTGAAATAACCACTGTATCAAACCCAAAGAGGAACCCCGCAAGGGAAGCTACCACTGAGGCCACTAATAATTTTCTATTCAATTTGATAGAGCCGTTAAACCGGTTTCTTTCCCTCCCTGATTCGCTTGAGTCTGGTAAGCCCCTCTATGTAATAGTAATCTGCATAGATGATGGAATAATCGATTTCGCTGCCATTGGGGTAGTGCCCCGTGGAATGCCTTAAAAATGCCGGGTTGCCATCTTCCGGGCAGTACCTGGGAGAGGAAAGTTCCTCCAGCATGGCGATGGCCTTATCCCGGTACTCTTTTGCTAATGCTTTATCCGAATATTCTGCCAACTCCAGCAGAGCAGAGGCCACCACCGCGGCTGCCGATGCGTCTCTGGGCTCGTCGGGGATATTCGGTGCCTGAAAATCCCAATAAGGAATGAAATCTTCCGGCAGATTATCCAGATATGGTCTCGTTACTTTTTGAGCAAAGTCTAAAAATTTAGGGTCTTTCGTCTCGCGATAAACCATGGTGTATCCGTAGATGGCCCAGGCCTGACCCCTGGCCCACATGCTTTCGTCACTATACCCCTGATGTGTCACGCCTTTGATTCTTTCGCCTGTCTCCCGATCATATACCACCACATGGTAAGAAGTGAAGTCGGGACGGAAGTGATTCGCCATGGTGGTTTCAGCATGGGCTACCGCGATCTGATAAAGCGAACTGTCTCCACCATTTTTTGATGCCCAGAACAAGAGTTCCAGATTGATCATGTTGTCCATGATTGTATTGTGATTTGGCCACTCCATATTGGGAACTGGACGGGGCCACGAAAGAATGGTACCAACGGCTGGGTTATAAAGCGTAGCTAAAGTATCCGCAGTTCTCAAGATCACTTTTTTGTATTCGGCATTACCCGTCAGTCTGTATCCATTGCCAAAGCTATTGAACACCTGAAACCCCAAATCATGATCGGTGGCTGGCTTTTCAGACAGAGGCCTGAGGTATTGCGTGAATTGATCGGCCACTTCTTTCAGGTTGGGTTCCTGACTGTACTCATACAGATACCACAAAGTCCCGGGCCAAAAGCCACTCGTCCAATCCTGATAGGTCACATAGTTCCATTCTTTGCTTTCCGGCGCAATGTTTCTTGGGAGCGATTTCTCGTCATCCGGAATTTGGCTGATGGTTTGATCTGCCTGCTCTACACAATACTGAAGGCTTTCATCTACATCAAAGACCTCTTTTTGCTTTAGGTGACATCCATAGGAGATCAAAACAACACAAACTATACCCAATGTCTTTCTAATCATCGTATTAATATTTCATGGCTTGATGCCTGTTATCCTTAATTATTTACTAAAAGTGCCGCGCCAAAAACTCCCGCACTATCTCCCAGAGATGGCTTGAGCACCGGTGCATTAAATTCATTGTTGAACACATATTGAGCAATGGCTGCCTTACCCTCAGTGTAGAGTTCGTCTACATTGCCTACGCCGCCTCCTATCACGATCACATCTGGATCCAGTATGTTGATTACCAAACTCACTGCCTTACCAAAACCCTGCATGAGCCTGTGCAACGTATCTACTGCTATGCTATCCACACCAGCTCTGGCATCACATACAATGTCCTTTAGCGGCTTCTTCACGCCCGTTCGCGACTCATAATACCACTCCAGAGCGGGCCCGGACAGTATACTTTCATTGTCTCCGGATTTACCACAAAAGCACTGCCGGCCCTGAAAACCGGGGAGCTCATTGTGTCCCCATTCACCCCCGATGCCATGGTGTCCATTAATGACCTGGCCATTCACCACTACTCCGCCGCCTACGCCGGTTCCCAAAATGACTCCAAACACTACTTTTGCATTCGGTAACTCCTTGTTGACCACACCCATCTTTGCTTCGGCCAGGGCAAAGCAGTTGGCATCATTGGCCATAATCAGCTCTGTACCCAGTAAGGCTTCCAGATCTTTCTTTACCCGCATGCCATTCATCACGGTGGCGTTGCAGTTTTTCATCAATCCCTCCCGGGTCAATGTTCCGGGGGTGCCCATACCGAGCCTGGATGGTGTATGACCAGTGTGAGCTGCCATCGACTGATAGAGTTTGTCAATCTGTGACAATACATGCTGATATCCCTTATGGGCCCCGGTAGGTACCCGTTCACGGAAAAGCACGTTCTTATCCCGGGCATTGTCCAGTACCACACCCTCTATCTTGGTGCCGCCCATGTCCATCCCCCAAAGTGTCTGATCCGTCATCTTGTTGTACCCCTTGCCCGCAGTTTCCCGCAGTATATGTTATTCAATGTTGTCATTCTCGCAGTATTCGGAGACCTACTTTTCTTTGCTTACTTTCTAAGCCAGCACTTGACACAAAAACCCAGAGAGCATTGCATCAAAACTGTGGGAACAATGATCGGTCTAATGGCCAAAAAGCGGTATGAATTATCAGCCATTGCCCATAACTTATGATTCAATAAGTGTATTTTGAGTGTCCATGAACCGTTTTTGAAATATTCGGGGCCATTATCACTCCTCAGCCCTATGTGCCTTCCACTTCCGGGCGTCACGCCCTGATTTATACTATAAAATATGATCTGCCCACATTGGAGTATTCAATGGTCGATTGTGGTGTCATTACACATATCCAATAACCTGGGTACTCACTGAGCCAATAAAACATAAAAAAAGGCCTCGCGCTTCATGCACGAGACCTATATTCCCACAACTCACAACCTACAACCTAAACCACCGAGCTATGGGACTTTTTGACTAAAGCTCAATCATAATAACAGAAACCGCGCCATCTACGGCCTCCGCAGGCAAGGCAATGCCAGACTCATCAAATGATAAAACCTGGGTGTTATCGGCCAAAAGTGAAGCTTTTTTTACCTTAATCTCTGAATTGATCTTTAGGACTCCATCCTCCGGCCAATCAAACACATGCGCATAGATCACACCGTCTTTGGCTGTGTATCGTCCCCACTCAGGTCGGTCATACGGACTAGCGCTTGCTCCATACAGGGCTTCTCCATTGACATCTATCCAATCGCCCATGTCGCTGAGTCGTTCCACACTCTCTGGAGGAAACAATCCCTGAGGGTCAGGACCAATGTTGAGTAGGAAATTTCCACCTTTTGACACGATATCCACCAACTTCTGGATCAGGTCCTCGCTACTCTTCCAGTTGGTATCTGATGGCTTATAGCCCCACGAACCATTCATCGTCATGCACGATTCCCAGTCTTCATCAATACCTGTAGCAGGTATCTCCTGCTCAGGCGTACCAAAATCTCCGGCAAAATTTCCTTCTTTGTCCATGCCTTCCATTCCATTCCGGCCTTTGTCCACCCGATTATTGACAATCGTACGAGGCTGCATCTCCAATATCATATTGTACATCTCTTTGCCCATCTCAGTGGTGTAATCCGGAATCCAGTCCCCATCAAACCACACCACACCTACGTCTCCATAATTGGTGAGCAATTCCTTCACCTGTGGCTTTAAGTAGTTTTCATAGTATTTAGGGAATTCAGGATTAAAGACAGATTGATCTTTCTGCCCGGCATTGTAATTCGGGTACAAAGGAGCCTGCGCCTGTGGGTGATGCCAATCCACGATGGAGTGGTAGAAGCAAAATTTGATACCGGCTTCCTTACAAGCTACCGATAGTTCTTTGATGATGTCCCGCTTGAATGGGGAGGAGTCCATGATGTCATAGTCCGTCACTTCTGAATCCCACAAGCAAAATCCATCGTGGTGCTTCGAGGTGATCACAATGTATTTCATACCAGCATCTTTGGCCATGCCCACCCATTTTTTAGCATCAAACTGGGTCGGATTGAAGTTGGCTACCACTTGGTTTTCATAGTCCTCAATGGTGTAATCCAGCTTGTCCATGATCCATTCTGCACCGCCCTTGCAAACCTCGCCATTGCGCTCACCACCAGGTACGGCATACGCACCCCAGTGAATAAACATTCCGAATTTGGCATCACGCCACCAGGCCATTCGTTCATCGTCACTAATGGCTGCCACTTCTTCCGCCTGACTCTCTTCCTTTGCCTTTTGCTGACAGGCAGATCCAATGAGTATCAGAGCTACCAATAAGTAATTTGTTGCTTTCTTCATTTGTATTTAATTTCTACTTTCCGGGTTTTACAATTTCGATCTTCACTTTACTATTCACATGACTAAGGTAGAAACACCTGTCGTTTGCGCTTATAACTATTGTGTCTTATGTGATTAATTATGGCCCAGTTTAACTATTTGTATCCATGCTCCGTCGGGGTATGGTTACTGCTTAGTAAATACTTTAAAATTCTTGTATCGTGCAGACCGGGTAAACATGTGTCGCAACCCTATTCTACCCTCTGTCACTGGCTTTGTACCAGACAAGTCCCATTCATAGGTTTTATCACGATCATCCCCAGCCACACGAAGGGTTAACTCATCCTTCGTTTTGGTCCAGGTGAGGTGATAAGTTTTGCCCGGCAAAAACAACCCCGTTCGTTCATATGCCGGAGGTACTTCCGTCTCCCCGAAGGTTTCCTTGCTGTTGGCCGGATAGCGTCGCACACGCAGGTAATCGTTGCCAGGATCTTCGTTGACCATTGGAAAAGCGGCATAGCTGACGTGAATGGTATTCATATTGAGCCAGTATTTGCTCATGGTTGGCACCCTGCGATAGTCCGCCCACTCGGTGATGTCCTTGCCAAACTCACCCTCACCAATTCCGGTGGCCTGAATAAACAAGATGTTCACGTTGATCTCCTGCTCATCGGTCCGGGTGTAGTCATATTCGATCTTTACATCGCCCTCAAAAGACGATTTAGTCCAAAGTACCGCATGGTGGGCATCATCCCGGTTTACAGGGCCGGCACTGAAAGTCATCCCCTCTCTGGAGTTTTCGATGGTGGCCAGCTCACCATCCAAAAACCATTGGTCAGTCCAGTCTCCGGTACAGGAATCTGAAAATACCTCCACCCACGGTTCGGAACTACTTTCCTTCTGTGATCCGGTGGTACACCCCAAGAGCATTAGAGTCAAAACCACTATGCTTATTTTCATTAAATCGTGCAAACCAAAAACTTTATAGGGTTGGGAAGAAAGCCACATATGATAGGAAGAGTTTCTACCAGAAATCATTGCCTTTCTCTACCTGCAAACTTCTGTACTTCTCAATAAACAGGCTGTCAAGCTCTGGAGAGTCCTTGTATTTCACACGCAGTTCGGTGAGCTTGGCTTTCAACTCATCGACTACTTCTGCATAGGCAGGATCGTCAATGACATTGTTCATTTCCTTTGAGTCATTGAGGCGATCATACAGCTCCCACTCATCCACATCAAAATAGAAATGAGCCAATTTGTATTCTTCGGTGACAATCCCATAATGACGCTTCACCATGTGTACACTTGGGTATTCATAATAGTGATAATAAACCGCATCACGGTCCCACTTTTCTTTGTCACCAACCAGCAGTGGCATCAAACTCTCGCCCTGCATATCCGATGGTGGAGTAATGCCTGCCGCACTCAGTAATGTTTGTGCAAAATCGAGATTCTGCACCATCTCAGTTTCCACTGTGCCTGCTTTCACTGTGCCGGGCCAGCGAACCATCAGCGGGGTTTTGAACGACTCGTCATAGATGAATCGCTTATCAAACCAGCCGTGCTCACCAAGGTAAAAACCCTGATCGGAAGTATAAACGACGATGGTGTTTTCGGCTAGACCACTTTCATCCAGGTAATCCAACACCCGACCCACATTGTCATCTACAGAAGAAATACATCCGAGATAATCCTGCATGTAGCGCTGGTACTTCCACTTCATTTTTTCCTCATCCGTAAGCGAAGGCCAGTTTTGCTCAAACCAGCTATTGATAGAATCAAGAATAGGGTCGTACAAAGCTTTCTGCTCCTCAGTGGCTCTGCCATACGGGCCATAAAATCCATTTTCAAACTCCTCTACTTTAGGTGAAGCCTTGTCACCCATCTTCTCCACAAGCTCTGGTCTGATTTTACTATCGTGGCTGTACATCATGTGCGTGAGTAGGTTCATCTCCGCAGTTTTAGCCGCAGTTCCCCGGTTTTTATAATCATCAAAAAGACTTTCCGGCTCTGGAAACTGCTTCTTGGTGAACTCTGCAAACTTATCAGGCCTTGGCCACCACGGACGGTGCGGAGCCTTGTGCATGTACATCATCATGAAAGGTTTCTCCTCATCACGCTTCTCTTTGAGCCAGGTCAATGTCAGGTCGGTAATCACATCGGTGACATAGCCCATGATGGTAGTATCACCTGACGGAGTATTAAAATCCGGATTGAGGTAATAACCCTGACCTGGGAGGATCATGAAATCATCGACTCCTTTGGGGTTGTTGCCAAAGTGAAGTTTACCAAACATGGCAGTTTGGTATCCATTGGCTTGAAAAATCTGAGGAAAGGTCACCTGAGTAGTATCAAATGGCATGAGGTTATCAATCTTGCCATTGATGTGGGTATGTTTTCCTGTGAGGATCGTCGCTCGTGATGGTGCACAGATAGAGTTGGTCACTGTGGCATTGCTAAAGCGCATACCTTCATTGGCCAGTCGGTCAATGTTGGGTGTTTCGATGAGCTCACTTCCATAAGCACTGATGGCTTGGTAAGCATGGTCATCTGACATGATGAATAGAATGTTTGGCCGCTTTGGGGATTGAACCTCCTCTTTTTGAGGACTGCAAGCATACAGTACCAAAACACCAATTGCCACTTGTAAAAATCGAATTTTCATCATCATCGCTTATTACTCCTTACTTGTATTCTTTAAAATTTCTAATCTAATGTAATCTCTCTGAAACCTCCTGCACCAAACTCTTTTGCTCTTTTCCCATGGCCAATGCGAACGGTCACCTCATTATCCAGCATCAGCTTGCCATCTTCATATGTCAGCACCACATTGCCAATGTTTTCAGTAGTGATGGCATATCCGTGACCTTTCAAGACCTTACCATTCCCCATAAAAAAGATCAAACCTCCCTCTTCTTCCTTACCAATCAGGGCATAGGCAGCATCACTACTCATATCCATATGTTTCGCCTCTTTCCCATCTTTGGATGAAAAGACATGGTCTTCTCTACCCGATTTATGGGTCACTTTTATTCCCACAAAATCACTACTTCCTTTTTCATCTTCAAAGCCATCGATACTGGCTATGCTTCTGCCCTCATCTGAGGTAAAAGGTTCGAATACTGAAACGAATGGATGCTCCCAGGCTTCGCCGTGCTGCCGTGCCGCAAAAGTCAAATACGGCGCCTCGCCCACCTCATACGGCAAGCGGCCTTTTTCTTTAAAAGCTTTATTGGGTGGAGATTTGATAGAAAACACCTCACGACCATCGGTACCTTTCATCCACAGGTTCATGAAAACATCCTCTTCTCCTTGAGGCATGTCTATCTTCCACTGCACCTGATAGTCTTTATCCGTTTTCACCGATTTTTTGTCCCACATATAATCCAGCGCGTAAAGATGTCCGCCGGCAAATGCCATTTCCTCACTTGGTGTCAAATCCAATGTCTGATCAGACTCATCCATCACTTTCATAGTCTGCCCCAGGTTGTGGTAATAGTAGTCATGAAACTTATCCCCCTGACGCTGCTTTTTCGAGCGAAAAATATCAATGTAATAACCGGTGGCCTCTCCCGTCTTCACAATGCTCACAAGTCGACTTTGGTCACTGCGCGTTTCCGGCTCCAGGAAGAAAACATCCGAATAGGTAATATCGGGATAATAGCCTTCTTTTTGTCCTGATTTAGGATACTCGCCCATCAAATCAAAGGCGTGGTAGCTCAGCATTTCTGTATAGGACGATGCACCATCTACCATCACGGTATTGTGCGCAGGAAACTGCGAATAGTACTCCAAATAGATCGGCTGCAGATAACCCGCACCCTTGCCGGGATCTGCCCCCTGCACAAAGCCTTTTCCGTACAGTTCCATGTTGATCCCATTGGCATGCATGTGATTGCCCAGAGACCCATTAAGCGATACCATCATCCCATCCTGGCCCTCACCCATGCGCTGAACATGCCAGCTTACATTGGGAGCATAAAAAGTCTGTGTTAGATAATCACCTCTGTTTCCAGCTTCGTATTTTGGGTTTAGTTCCAATGGACTGGATGCAAAAAATGAAGCAATTTCAGCACGTGGTTTCTGGGATTTCTTACCCTCCTGCCCTTCCCCAAACAGACGATACATCGCCGTGTAGGTGATTTCACGCTGCTGATCACCATTTTTCTGTGCGATGCGAATCATATCGCTCATTGGTTCGGTGGTGGCCGGCCCGTAATACGTATCGCCAAAAGCCACGGTTTGTCCATTGGGAAAAAGGTACTGAGGCAGCATCTGTACTGCTTCATCCATCACCGGCATGTACGGCAGCAGGTTATGGTCGAAAGTATTGTAAAAATCCACCATAAAATGCGTGAGGTCTTTGGTCACTCCTTGCGAATATCCCGGACACTCAGCCCATACGCCATTCTCAAAATCATAACCGTATACCAAAAACTTATTGAGCGACCACTGACGGGCTGAGGTTTCATTGAGGATGTAATTGATGTAGTACTCGCGGCCTTTGCCATCTGTATAGTGTCCATTGCTTTGCAACACCATGGCCGCCTTCAGGATGATCTTGGCCTGATGCAGGTTCCAGTTGTTTTGTGGCACGCCGTTTTTGATGATCAGGTCATTCCATTTTTTGATGGTGGCGTCATATTTACTGATCTTCTCCTGATGATTTTGCTCAATATACCGGTGTAAAAAATCGTATAGCTCGGCCACTTCGATGAGGGTAGATTCGTGGATCACCTGAAAGCACGTCAACCCCACCAGCGTTTGAATGTGCCCATTGAGCAGGTCGATAGGCTCACTGCGATAATACATACCCATCATGTAAGTATCGAAAATATCCATAGCAAACCGGGCATAACGCTCACCCCCCTCCAACCAATACACAAACGCCGCATCTTTAGCCAACCCAATGATCCGTTGATTGTGCCGATGTATGATACCGCCTGTTTCCGCCTGAGCTACCCATTCCAGAGGCTTTCCTTCTT